>DVHJ01000025.1 GCA_018712145.1 Candidatus Faecousia faecigallinarum
CAATGACATGCAGAAGGTGGGCAGGTGTGCGCGGGTGCAAGGACGCAATGACATGCAGAAACTTGCCGGGTGTCTGCGTGTGCAAGAGGGTGGTACCGGGGTGAACGCGCAGGCAGTTGCGGATTCGCCACAGGCGCTGCTTTTCGTTCTGTGCTGCCGCAGGAGTACGGATTGCCACACCAGTGTGCGCACTGGTTCGCAATGACATGCAGAAACATGCGGCGCGCCTGCGTGTGCAAGGACGCAATGATATGCAATAACTTGCCGGGTGTCTGCGTGTGCAAGAACGTGCTACCATGGCAAATTTGCAGTGCTTTTCATATTCGCCCAAAGGATTGCTTTTCGTTCTGTGCTGCCGCAGGAGTTACGGATTGCCACGTCGCGGGGCGGCTGCCCCGCTCCTCGCAATGACATGCAGAAACATGCGGCGCGCCTGCGTGTGCAAGAACGCACTGCCGGTATACTGCCGGAACTGGCCCTTGTACCCGCAGAAGGGGGCAGGGTGGCGGCAAAGCAAGGGCGTTGCGGCCCTGCCGGCCGGTGACATCAGCATACCCCAGGCCGGGGGGGAAACACAAGGCCTTTTTCCTCACCGGGCGGAAAACCGGCCCCACCGGGGGATTTTCCGCCGTAACCGAACCCTGCACAGTTTGCGCCAGAAACCCGGCCTACCCATAAACCGTAGGCCGGGTTTCCCGACGGACCGAACGCCGCCTTAACAAGGCGGCGGCGTTTTTTCCTCCGGGATCAGCAGGGTATCCAGGATTTGGCCGGCCCAGCGGGACAGCCGGGCTTCCATCCCCGGCGAGGCCATGGCCTCTCCAGGGTCGTTGGCCGTCTGGAACAGGCAGAACCGGGGGGGCAGCATCATGGTTTTGTTCAGGCACAGAGCCCCCAGCACCTGCCGGGCCACAATGTCCCCGCCGGAATAGCCGGAGACCACAATGGCATACAGGTACTTGTCATACAGGGTGCTTTGCAGCAGCAAACTGGTCATGCGGTTGATCAGGGCCATGATGTTGGCGCTCACCGAATCGTTATAGTTGGGGCACAGCAGCAAAATCCCGTCGCTGGCCAGGATGGCGGGGAACACCTCCGTGGGCAGGGCGCCGCCGTAGTAGCAGGTGCCGCTTTTGGAGTAGTGCAGGCAGGCGGTGTAGGAGCAGCCCCGGCAGTCATAGATCGCCCCGTTTTGCAGGCTGATGGTGGACAGGTTGCAGCGGGCCGACAGCCGTTGGCAGACGGCGCTGCCCATGGCCACGGTGTTGGACCGGCGGTTATCCGAGGCGTGGAGCATCAGCAGGTTGGGCCGGGAAAACCTGGGGGGCTGAAATTCCGCCAACCGGTCTGCCAGCGCCCTGGCTTGGCGGAAATAGGCCTCCTCCGGGGAGCAATTCATCCGCTCTGCGGAAACCCGGTGGTTGTGGAGAGAACCGGTGCCCTCCACCAGGGGTTTGCCGGGAAACAGGCATCCGGTCAGGTTGGCCGCCAGGCAAATGGCCTGGGCCGCTTGCTTGGTGTACAGTTCCCCGGCGCCGTCAACAATGATGCTCCCGATGGCCCCTGCCAGAGCGGCGGTGGTTTGGCGAAGGGTCCGCAGCATGCCCAGGGTATCCGGGCCCATGCCCCCAAGATCCACCGCCAGGGCAAACAGCACCCGCTTGCCGGCCAAATTCCCCCCGGACAATTCCGCCGGACCGGCGGAGAACACCCGGCGCCCTGCCAGGGCAAAGGCCAGCAGCCGCTCCAGCCGGGGGCTGCTCTCGGTTTTCAGCAGGTAAATTGGTTCACCCATGGGCAAACCCCTGCAATTCCCGGAGGGCGGTGTCCAGCCGCTGCTGCAGCCCGGGGGCCAGGGCTTCCCGGACGGCGGCGGGACCAAGGGGGGTCATGGTGTTCAGGCAGCCGAAGTAGGCGCCCCCCAGGGGCACGGCCCCATAGTGGGGCAGGCCCCGGATCAGGCGGAGGATGGAGACGGCGGCGGAGGACAGGCCCGGGGCGATATAGGGCTTAAAGCCCAGGGCCCGCACTTCCAGGTTCATCTCCCGGGTGCGGGCGGTGAGGCGGCGGGAAATCTCCCCGTCATACCCCGCCAGGGGCGCATTGGCCACCACCAGCCCCGCCCCGTGGGGGCCATAGACCCGGAGCGGGGCGGTGGGCAGTCCTTCTTCCCCGGCGGCATACGCTGCCCGGGCCGCCATCACCCCCAGGCCAAAGCCCTGAATTTGCTCCGGCGCCAGGCCCCGGAAGTCCAGTTTCCCCGTTTCATCCCGGTTGCTTTCCAGAAACACGCTCCGGCACAGGTGATCCACCGGATCGGAAATCTGACAAAACAGGCCGGAAAACCCGGCGTTTCTGGCCATCCGGGCGTAGGTTTTCAGCATCTGCCGGTTGGCCTCGTACTGGGCCATCCGCACATCGCCCCCAGCCCCCAGGGGCGGCACCCCCCGGGAAGCGGTGAAGAGGAATAAATCGCAGTCAAACAGCTCCCCCTGGGGGCAGACGGCGACCTGGGGCAGGGGCTTATCCTCCAGGGAAAGCACCTGGTTGAGCTCCAGGGCATACCGTTGGCACAGGGCCTGGTTGGGGTCGTAAATCCGGATTTCGGACAGTTCCGTGCCCAGAAGCTTCAGCCCGGTGAGCACTGTCCCCCCCACATCCCCCAGGCCCACCAGGGTGACCCGGAACTTCTCCGGCGGCGGGGCCTGGAAGCGGTCCAGGTAAGACCAGCACCGGGGAAACCCGGTGTTCAGCACACCGGCGCCGTTGGCCCGGATAAACCGGGCCAGGGAACTGCCGCCGCCGTCGCCGGTGGGCAGCAGGGCGGCAATGGACTCCTGGCCCACCTGCTCCAGGCTGTCCACCGGGTACAGGCAGCGGCTGGTCAGGGGGTCCCGGTTTTGCAGCAGGATCAGGGGGGCAAAGGGACCCTCCACCGGCCGGGCCCGGCCGGGGAAATCCCCGCTGCCCGCCAGGCAGTAGGGGCCGAATCGTTTATAGACCATGGATTACCTCCGACATGGAAATCCGCTGCAGCTGGGTCAGGTCGTCCGACACGTAGCTGGAGGCGGGAACGGTGAAATCGTACTGCAAGTGCCGCCCCCGGTCAGGCAGGCGGGGCCGGAACAGGGCCTCCGGCAGGCGCTCCAAGGTGAGGTTGGTGGAGAAGGCGGCCAGGTGCCGCCGCTCCAGGGCCAGGAGAATGTCCCGGGCGTTTTCCAAGGCGGCCAAGGACAGGCGCAGCCTGGCGCTGCCGTCTGCCCCGGGGATAAAGGTGGGGTTGACGTAGGGCAGCACCAGATTGATGGAGGGGCGGTTCCAGCCCAGCTCCTCCGGCCGGTCCATGCTGTCGCCCCCCAGGAAGGGGTAGAGGCCGCTTTCCGTCAGCCAGTGGTTCAGGTTGGGGATAAAGTATTCGCATTCCACATGACGGCCCTGGGTCTGCATCAGATCCTGGCCGTGGCCGGAGATCAGGCCAACCACCAGGCTGCGGATTTCCACATGCTCCTCTTTAAAGATATGATCCATGGCGTGGATACGATGCCCGTTGTGGAGCAGATCGTCCACCAGAATCACCGGCCGGCGGAAAGACTTGATGGTGCGCACCTGGCCGGACAGGGAGGAATACCCGGGGGCCTCCAGAATCCGGAAATCCGACATGTCCGCCTGGTATACCTTGTCGGCGTGGAGGGTTTTGGTGACGGTGTTGGGCACCACCTCGTCGGAGAGGATTTTGCCGTAGGGCACGCACATGTATGGCCCCAGCTGCCGGACGCCCGGCGGCACATGGTCCACCTGATTCAGGCGCTGCACCTTCCGGGACAGGCTTTGGTTCAGGGTTTCCGCGTCAAAGCTCAGCAGGAGCCGGCCGGGGAACAGGGCGGCCAAGGCGCCGCGGAGCTTCAGCCGGGTTTGCTCCACCGCCCGGCCCACCGCCTTGTCGCTGCGCAGGGGTTCTTTGATCCACAAAAACACGTCCTGCACCAGCACCATCGGCGAGCGCATGTCCACCGACAGCAGGTCCGGCTGGCCGGGAATGGGCAGGAAGCCCAGCTGCAGCAGCTCGCCGTACAGCTCCCCGGCGCCGCTGCACCGGCACAAAGCATAGGTGTGATCCGTCTCCAAACTCCGGGCCAGCAGTTCGTTGACCAGCTGCCGGCGGACCCCCAGGTCGGCGTGGGAGACGCAGGACACGTGATCCACCATCATGATTTTGCCGGAGGTGTGCCGCCGGACATAGGCGGCGGCGTCCCGGGAGCCCAGGGTTTCCAGCAGCCGGGAGCTGGTGACGGTGTGGCCGCAGACCCAGCCCAGGGGTTCCTGGGCGGAGTGGGCCGAGAGGAAAATCCCCAGGCCCTCCGGCTCCCGGCGGAGAAAATCCTGGAGCAGCGGGGGCAGCTTTGGGGTATCCGGGGTTGCCCGGGAGAAGTACAGGTCCCCGGGCTTGAGCTCGTTTTTGAACTGGGGGGACCGGAGATACAGGCCCCGCTCGTAGATAAACGCCTGGACAATGGGGTCCACCAGCATGGAGATATCCATGTCCTTGTCCACGTATTCCCGAATCCGGGTGGAGCTGACCCCCTCGCACCAGGCCGGCAGGGACATGACCTTCCACTTGCCCCGGAGAATCTTGTCCAGATGGCCGGTTTTGCTGCCGGCCCGGCGGAAGATCACGTGGTTGTAGTCCCGGGCCGAGCCGGGCGCCTCGGTGCGGTAGGCGGAGGCGCCTTCGATCACATCGCTGCCGGCGGCCAGGTACAGCTCCCGGCCGGGGAACATGGCCGCCAGGGCGGCCAAGTCCTCCGGGCAGGCGATATTCACCGGGCAGTTGTCCGGGAAGAGGTACACATCCCACAAATCGGCGGTGGAAATGGCGGCAATTTTCCGGCGCAGCAGCTTGGGGATGGTCCGTTTGCTCCAGGAGAATTCGTCGATGGCCAGATACACTTCAAACCCCAGGGCGTGAATGTCCCGGACGATTTGCTTGTGCCCGGCGGAGAAGGGGTCAAAGGTGCCGGGGAAGAAGGCCACCGGCCGGGGCGGGGGGAAACGCAGCCGGTCGCCGCTGACCTCGCAGGAGACAATCAGCCGGTACAGGTGGTTGAGCATGGCGGCATGGTTGTAAAAGGTCAGCTGATCCTTGGTGGGCTCGGACAGCAGGCACAGCAGCTTTTTCCCGGTGCGCACCAGGCAATCCCGGCGAACGGCCTGGGCAATGTTGGGATTGCCGAATATCCCCCGGCACAGGACCGACAGGGCGGTTTGATGAATCACCGGCTCATAGTGGGCAACGCCGGTGAGCAGCAGGCCCAGCACCCGGTCAAACACCGCCGCCCGGGCGCAGCACTGCTCGGTCATCATGGCCCCCAGGGTGTGCAGGGCGGCGTTGGCCGCCCGCAGGGAGCCGGAGCTGCCTGCGTGGATCAGATCGTCCAGATAGTCCACCCCCTCGGCCAGCTCCTTGTCCGGCATCTGGCACAGCAGCCGGCCCAGGAAGGGGGGAATGTAGTAGGAGATCTGCTCCTGGCCGGTTTCCAGCTCCCGGGTCAGGTCAACCAGAATTTCATTTTTCTGATCTACCGTCAGGTATTGGGTCAGCTGCAGCAGCACATACCCGGCGTATTCCCGGACGGTGAGATGTTCGCTGACGGACAGCAGGTTGGACAGGTGCATGGCGGTGTGAAACGCCCCGGCGGGATCAGCCCGCACCTGGTCCCAGAGAAAGTCGATCTGCACCAGCTTTACCGTCCAGGGCACCACGTTTTTCAAATTGCTGAGGAACAGCTCCCCGGCCCTGGCCTGGGGCAGGGGGTCATGTCCCCCAAAGAAGCGGTTTAAGATCCGGGTTTTGGCATAGCTGACGGCGAAGGAGTCCCCCGGGTCCAGCCGGCGCAAGGCTTCGGCCATGCCGGCGCCAATTGCCGGGTCCTGCTCCATGAGCCGGGACAGGCAGCGGATCACCGTTAAGCGCAGGGGAATATCCGGCTGGGCCAGGCAGCGGCCCAGGCACCGGGCCAGCTCCGGCCGGTCCTCCGGCAAAATGGCCTGGGCGGGCACATAGGCCAGGGCGCTGGCCAGCGCCTCCCAGTGGCTGCTTTCCCCGGACTTCAGCAGCCGGAGCAGGGGCCGGGCCATCACCTGGGCGTCGTAGGCCGAGCATACGGAAAACAGGCTCTCCGCGATCCCCTTCAGGCTGTTGGAGATTCGCTGGGCATGCTTGGCGGAAATCTTCCGGTCCGGGTACAGGCACAGGCGGATCTGCTCTTCCCACAGCCGCTCCGCTTCGGCAAAATACCCCATCAGGGTGGGGGCATAGGCGGTGGCCGGAGCGTCGGCAGGCAGCTCTTTGCGGTAAGACGGCCCGCTGTTGGCCAAAATCTGGCCCATGATTTTGGCCGCCCGGCGGCGGATATCCCCTTCCCGGTGCATCAGCAGCTCATACAGGAAAGACAGGGTCATGCCCTTGCTGTGCTTGGGCATGTAGCTGTTGTACTCCTCAAACAGCAGCAGGTACGTGCGGATCCGCTGGAGGTTTTTCTCGCTTCTGGCCTGCTCCAGGAGCTGCTCAAAAGAGGCGTCGGTGCTGAATGTGTCCATCAGCCGGAGACTGTTGTCAAAGGTGAGATGGCGCAGGCCGGTAATGGACCCCTTCTCGCTACACAAAGCCGGCCGGAAGGGGGCCACCGGCTGCAACCGGGTGACCTCCATCCGGGGACAAACCCCCCGGGCGGACAAGAAGCTTTCAAAATCCCGGAGCTTGGCATACACCGTGGCATAGCGCCGCTGCTTTTCCGGGGTGACGTCCGCCAGCTTGGACAGGATGATGGCATAGGAATCCGCCAGGGAATAGATTTTGGTGGTTTCCTTCCCGTCCGGGCCACGGGTACCCCGGACGCGGAAATCGGCGTAGATCAGCAGCAGGGACTCCACCGGCAGGTTTTCAAACTCCAGATCCCAGGTGGAGTGGTTGGCGGCCACGTGGGCGATGTGGGGCAGCTCCCGCTCCGCCAGGTACTGCCAGGTAAAATAGTAGTGCAGGTACGGCGTCCGGGGGGCGGATTTTCCCCGGCAGCCAAATTTTCCGATGTCGTGGCTCAGGGAGGCGGCGCTCACCAGGGGGATATCCACGCTCAGCCCCGCCAGCTTGGCCAGCCGTGCCCCGTGGACCGCCACATTATTCACCCCGATGGTGTGGCTGGCCGGGTCAAAGGGCATACATTCCCGGCCAATGCGCAGCAGGGCGGGGAAGTGGTCCCGCCGGACGGCTTTCTGGAAGTTCAGGTACTCCTGCCGGATCCGGCTGTCCTCCAGCTCCTGGCCGGTGGCCCAGTGGGGGTCCAGCAGGGGATCGAAGGGGCAGTTTTCCCCCTCCTGATCCAGCAGCCACTCCAGCACCTGGAGGTAGAAGGCCATGGCCCGCTCCTGGGCCTGGGTGGCGGGGGGCCGGTTGGGGTCGGGGAACAAAACCGCGGCCAGGGTGTCATAAATAAAGCGCAGCCACCCTTCCTGGGGTTCCGGACAGAGCCGCTGCAAAATCGGGGCACAGGCCTGGACCGCCTGGGCGCAGCCGGTGCGCTGCCCCTGGAAGGCCGCCAGACCGTCGGAAAACCGGTTGGCGTGGAGCAGCTGGGCAAAGCCCCGCCGGCTCAGGCCCAAGTACCGGGAAAAGGAAACGCAGAGGTTGTCCACCAGCGGGGACGGATCAAAACGGGCGCCCATGGGTAAGCCTCCTTGGGAGAAATTGGTGGTTACATTATCGCCGAGAAACCGGCGAAAGTCAATCCGGCGCAGGGGAAAGTTCTGCGCCTGCCCCGGTTTCCTGGCGATTTGTGATATGCTGCTTGGGCGAATTCGTAGCATTTTTTCGTATTCGCCCAAAGTACTGCTTTCTGCGATGTTGTACTGCAAGGAGAACGGATTGCCACGTCGCTACGCTCCTCGCAATGACATGCAGAAACATGCGGCGTGTCCGCATAGGCAAGGACGTTGTACCAGGCAAAACTGCCACCGTCTACGCACTTTCCCTCGCGTCCCACCGCCTTGCACTCGCTGACGCGTACCCGTCTTTTGCATGTCATTGCGAACCAGTGCGCACACTGGTGTGGCAATCCGCATCCCCGCAGGGAAAGGCAACGATAAATGCGCTTTTGGGCGAATTTGTAGCATTTTTTCGTATTCGCCCAAAGTACTGCTTTCTGCGATGTTGTACTGCAAGGAGAACGGATTGTCCCGTCGCTACGCTCCTCGCAATGACATGCTGAAGGAAAACCGTTTCTGCGGTTGCAAGAACGTAGTTCGCAACGGCATGCAGAGACTTGCCGGGTGCCTGCGCTTACCACTGCGCCTTCCCGGGTCCGGTTTCCTTTGGTTTTGTTGACTTTCGGTGGGTTATGGCATATAATGAACACAAATTACCAACCGGCAATGGGGGAACTATGGCAAGAAAAAAAGCGTATGACAATACCTCAATCTCTATGCTGAAAGAGGAAGAGCGGGTCCGTAAGCGTCCCGCTGTTATTTTCGGTTCCGACGACCTGGAGGGCTGCAAGCATGCGGTGTTTGAGATTCTGTCCAACGCCATTGACGAGGCCCGGGAGGGCTATGGCGACCTGATTACCGTCACCCGGTATGCGGATCTGTCGGTGGATGTGGAGGACTTCGGCCGGGGCTGTCCGGTGGATTGGAACGAGAAGGAGCAGCGGTATAACTGGGAGCTGGTGTTCTGCGAGATGTACGCCGGGGGAAAATACGACGCCGGGGGAGAAAATTACGAGTATTCCCTGGGCCTCAACGGCCTGGGCTCCTGCGCCACCCAATATGCTTCGGAGTACTTTGACGCCGTCATCCGCCGGGACGGCTACACCTATACCCTCCATTTTGAGAAGGGGAAGAACATTGGCGGCCTGCACAAGGCCCCTGCCGACCGGAAAAAAACCGGCTCCTATTTCCGGTGGCGGCCGGACCGGGAGGTGTTCACCGACATTGACATCCCGGCGGAGTACTACCGGGATGTGATCCGCCGCCAGGCGGTGGTGAATCCCGGGGTGCGGTTCCGGTTCCGCAACCAGGTGGACGGGAAATTCCAGGTGGAGGAGTTTTGCTATGAACGGGGCATTGTCCAGTATTTGGAGGAGCTGACCGGGGACGACGCGTTTACCATGCCCGCCTATTTTGAGGCGGAGCGCCGGGGCCGGGACAGCGAGAACCGGCCGGAGATGAAGCTGAAAATTACCGCCGCGTTCTGCTTTTCCAAGAAAATCAGCCATATCGAGTATTACCACAACTCCTCCTGGCTGGAGCACGGCGGCGCGCCGGAAAAGGCGGCCCGCTCCGGCTTCGTGGCGGCTTTTGACAAATACATCCGGGACACCGGGAAGTATGCCAAAAATGAGAGTAAGCTCACCTTCCAGGATATCCAGGACTCCCTGGTGCTGGTGACCAACTGCTTTTCCACCATTGCCAGCTTTGAAAACCAGACGAAAAAATCGGTGAACAGCAAATTTATCCAGGAAGCCATGACCGCCTTTTTCCGGGAGAATCTCCAGGTCTGGTTCTTGGAAAACAAGGCGGAGGCCGACCGGGCGGTGGAGCAGATCCTGGTGAACAAGCACAGCCGGGAATCGGCGGAAAAGGCCAAGCTCACCATGAAAAAGAAGCTGTCCGGCGCCATGGACATCAGCAACCGGGTGCAGAAGTTTGTGGACTGCCGGAGCCGGGACGCGGCAAAGCGGGAGCTGTATATTGTGGAGGGCGACTCGGCCCTGGGCTCGGTCAAGCTGTCCCGGGACGCGGAATTTCAGGGCATTATGCCCATCCGGGGCAAAATCCTAAACTGCCTGAAGGCGGACTACAGCCGGATTTTCAAAAGCGAGATCATCACCGACCTGGTGAAGGTGATCGGCTGCGGGGTGGAGGTCACCGGCAAGCGGGGCAAGGACCTGACCGCCTTTGACTTGGGCAGCCTGCGGTGGAACAAGGTGGTCATTTGTACCGACGCCGACGAAGACGGCTTCCAGATCCGCACCCTGGTGCTGACCATGCTCTACCGGCTCATGCCCACCCTGATCCAGGGGGGATATGTGTATATTGCCGAATCCCCCTTGTTTGAAATTATCTACAAGGACAAGACCTGGTTTGCCTACAACGAAGGGGAGAAGGCCAAAATTCTCAAGGAATTGGCGGGGAAAAAGCCCACCATCAACCGCTCCAAGGGCCTGGGGGAAAACGACCCGGAAATGATGTGGATGACTACCATGAACCCGGAAACCCGGCGGCTGATCAAGGTGATGCCGGAAGACGCCCAGCGGACGGCCTACTATTTTGACATGCTGCTGGGCAACGGCCTGGCGGCCCGGAAGGATTTTATCGCGGAAAACGGCCAGCGGTATCTGGACCTGGCGGATCTGTCCTAACAGGGAGGTAAGCAATGGCGAAAAAGAAAAAAGACCAGCAGGTGGTTGGCCTCCGGGGCACGGTGCAGGAGCAGCCCATCACCGAAACCCTGGAGCTGAACTACATGCCCTATGCCATGAGCGTCATTGTCTCCCGGGCCATTCCGGAGATTGACGGCTTCAAGCCCTCCCACCGGAAGCTGCTGTACACCATGTACAAAATGGGCCTGCTCACCGGCGGCAGGACGAAATCCGCCAATATTGTGGGCCAGACCATGCGGCTCAACCCCCACGGCGACGCGGCCATTTACGACACCATGGTGCGGCTGTCCCGGGGCTACGGGGCGCTGCTGCACCCCTTCGTGGACTCCAAGGGCAACTTCGGCAAGGTCTACTCCCGGGACATGGCCTATGCCGCCGCCCGGTATACCGAGGCCAAGCTGGACGGCATCTGCGCCGAGCTGTTCCGGGACATGGACTACAACACCGTGGATATGGTGGACAATTACGACGGCACCATGGAAGAGCCGGTGCTGCTGCCCACCACCTTTCCCAACGTGCTGGTCTCGGCCAACACCGGCATTGCCGTGGGCATGGCCAGCAACATCTGCGGCTTTAACCTGGCGGAGGTGTGCCGGGCCGCCATCGCCAGAATCCAGAATCCGGACAGCGACCCGTTGGCGGTCATGCCCGCCCCGGATTTCCCCACCGGCGGGGAGCTGCTCTATGACCCGGCGGAAATGGGGGCCATCTACCAAACCGGCCGGGGCAGCTTCCGCCTGCGGGCAAAGTGGCGGTATGTGAAAGCGGGCAACCTGATTGAAATCGGCCAGATTCCCTACACCACCACCGTGGAGGCCATTATGGACAAGGTGGCGGAGTTGATCCGGGCAGGGAAAATCCGGGAAATCGGGGACATGCGGGATGAAACGGACCTGTCCGGTCTGAAGCTCACCATCGACTTAAAGCGGGGGGTGGACCCGGAGAAGCTGATGGCCAAGCTCTTCCGCCTGACCCCCCTCCAGGACACCTACCCCTGCAATTTCAACATTCTCATTGCCGGCATGCCCAAGGTGATGGGGGTGGGGGAGATCCTGGATGAGTGGATCGCCTGGCGGCAGCAGTGCGTCAAGCGGCGGGTGTTTTACCGGCTGGGCAAGAAGCGGGACAAGCTCCACCTGCTCCGGGGCCTGGAGCGGATTTTGCTGGACATCGACAAGGCCATCGCCATTATCCGCCAGACCGAGCTGGAGGCGGATGTGGTGCCCAACCTGATGATTGGCTTCGGCATCGACCAAATCCAGGCGGAGTTTGTGGCGGAGATCAAGCTGAGAAACATCAACAAGGAATATATCTTGAAACGCACCGCCGAAACCGGGGCGCTGGAGAAGGAGATCCGGCAGCTGGAGGCCACCTTAAACAGCCCCCGGCGGATCAAAACCCTGATTGTGGGGGAACTGGAGCAGGTGATCAAGGGCTACGGCCAGCCCCGGAAAACGGAACTGGTGTACCAGTGGGACGACGCCGCGGCGGAGGAGGAAGAGGCCCCGCCGGACTACCCGGTGACGGTGTTTGTCTCCCGGGAGGGGTACTTCAAAAAAATCACCCCCCAGTCCCTCCGGTCTTCCGGGGAGCAGAAGTTTAAAGACGGGGACAGTCTTGCTTTCTCCCGGCAGGTGACCAACCAGGCGGAGCTATTGGCCTTTACCGACAAATTCCAGTGCTACAAAGCCCGGGTATCGGACTTTGCCGGCGGCAAAGCCGCCCAATTGGGGGATTACCTGCCCACCAAGCTGGGCTTTGACCCGGGGGAAACCCTGCTGCAGGTGGTGCTGCCCGGGGATTACGGCGGCTTTGTCCTGTTCTGCTTTGAAAACGGCAAGGTGGCCAAGGTGCCCCTGTCCGCTTACGGCACCAAATCCAACCGGAAGAAGCTCACCGGCGCTTTTTCGGACAAGTGTCCGGTGCGCACCATCCTGGCCATGGCGGAAGACGGCCAGGTGGCGGCCTATTCCAGCGACGGCCGGGCCATGATTTTCTCCACCGCCCAGCTGACCCCCAAAGCCACCCGCACCACCCAGGGCGTGGCGGTGCTCACCCTGCGGAAGAAGGCCGCCTTAGACCGGGTGGTGCCGGTGGAGGAGAGCGGCATTGTCCAAACCGCCCGGTATAAGGGGCGGAGCCTGCCGGCGGCGGGGGCAATCCTGCGGCCGGAGGATGTGGCCCAGATGACCCTGGCCCTGGACGGAGAGGAACCGCAATAAAACGAGACAGAACGAAGGGAGCGCGACAGTGTGAAAAAATTCTGGATGCAAGTAAAATGGCTTCCCACCGTAGTGCTGGGATGCGCGGTATTTTCCCTTGGCTTCGATCTTTTCCTCGCCCCCCACGAGATTAACTGCGGCGGCCTGTCCGGCCTTGCCCAGGTACTGGTGGAGTGGTTCGGCCTGGGCACGGTGGGCCAGGTGACGGCGCTGATCAACGTGCCCCTGTTTATCCTGGGGGGCAAGAAAATCGGCAAGCGGTTTTTCTTCGGCTCGTTTGTGGGCATGATGGCCATGTCCGGCTTTTTGGATTTGTTTACCGCCATTCCCGTGCCCCAAACCGAGCCGCTGCTGGGGTCCCTGTACGGCGGCCTGATTTCCGGCGTGGGTATGGGCCTGGTGTTTTTGTCCGGCGTGTCCTCCGGCGGTACGGATATCATTGTCCGGCTGATTAAGCGCCGCCACCGGAATGTGCCCATCGGCAGGATTTCCCTGTGCCTGGACGTGGCGGTGGCCCTGCTCACCGGTATTGTCTTTGAAGATTTCAGCAAAACCCTGTACAGCGGCGTGACCCTGTATGTCAGCTCCATGATCATCGACGGGGTGATCTACCGGTTCGACTATTCCAAGGTGGCGCTGATTATTTCCGGCAAGTATGAGAAAATTGCCCAGGCCATCACCCAGAAGCTGGGCCGGGGGGTGACCCTGCTGGACGGGGCGGGGTACTACAGCCGGAAGGAAACCCAGGTTGTTCTCTCGGCCATCAAGCGCCAGCAGGTGGCGGAGCTGAAGGAGCTGGTGGTGGCCATTGACCCGGACGCCTTCATCATCCTCCAGGAGGCCCACCAGGTGCTGGGGGACGGCTTCGGCCATTACTCCGAGGACGAGCTATGAGGGCCGCCGCTTGGGGCATCCTGCTGCTGCTCCTGCTGCTGCCCGGCTGCACCGGCTGGACCAGCGGCAGCTATGTCTCCGTGTCCCCCCACATGGAGGCCTATGCCCAGACCAACCCGGTGGATACGGTGACCGTCGGGGATTACCAGGAATTGGTCAGCGCCCTGACCGGTCTGGTGGAGGAGCATGTGGAGGAGGCCTCCGTGGATGTGAGCCGCTACGGGGAAAATCTGGAGACGGATTTGGACAGGGCGGTGGCCGAGGTGCTCCGGGAAGATCCCCTGGCCGCCTATGCCGTGGAGGACATGGTTGTCCAGGCGGCAGAGGTGGGGGCCCGGCGCATGGCCTCGGTGACCATTGCCTACAGCCGGACCCAGGAGCAGATCCGGCAGATCCAGCCGGTGTGGGGCCAGGACGGAGTGCGGCAGAAAGTGGCCCAGGCCCTGGATGAGGCGGAACCCAGGGTCACCCTGCGGGTGTCCAGCTACCGCCCCCTGGATATTGCCGGCTATGTCCGCCAGTACTATGCCCAGCACTTGGATACCATCATGGAGTGCCCGGAGGTGGAGGTGTCGGTCTATCCGGAGACGGGCAGCGCCCGGATTTTGGAGATTTCCTTTACCTACACCACAGCCCAGGCCACGCTGCTGAACATGGGCAGAGAGGTGCAGATTATGCTCACCTCCGCCGCCGGGTATGTCCGGGGACAGAGCAGCCAGCAGGCCGTGGCAGAGCGGCTGTATTCCTTCTTGCGGCCGCTGTATACCGAGGAAGGCACAACCGCCACCCCGGTGTTCAGCCTGTTGTGCCAGGGGATTGGGGACAGCCAGTCCCTGGCCCAGGTCTATGGGCTGCTGTGCAGCCAGGTGGGGGTGGAGAGCCAGGTGGTTTCCGGCACCCGGGACGGGGAGCCGTGGTACTGGAATATTCTGCTGCTGGACGGGCTGTATTGCCACGTGGACCTGCTGGCGGATTGGGACGGCGGCGCCCTCCGGATGCGGTTTGACGGGGAAATGGCCGGCTATCAGTGGGATACGGCGGCCTACCCATCCTGCCCGGAGCCCCAGATTCCCGATAACCCGCCGGTGGAAACCGAACCGGTGGAGACCACCCGCCCCACAGAGGAGGCCACCGGGCCGGCCGAGACCCAGCCGCCGCCGGAGGAGTCTGCCCCGCCGCCGGAAACGGAAACCCAGCCTGAAGTTTCTCTTTACAAACCCGGGGCAGTTTGGGTATACTAGGAAGAAATCATGACAGAATGCGAGTGGGTCATATGATCGAATTTGAAGAGTACAAAGTAAAATTAAATGACCTTCAGCCCAAGCTGGAGGCGTTGGCCGGATCGTTGAACCTGGAAGGAGCCAAGCAGGAGCTGGAGCGGCTCCACGCCATGCAGGAAGCCCCCGGGTTTTGGGAAAACCCGGAAAAATCCCAGAAAATTGTGGTGAAGGCCAAGCAGCTGGAGTCCAAGCTGGAAAAGTTCCGGAAAATGACCGCCCAGTGGGAGGATTTGGCCACCATTTGCGAGATGGCCCTGGAGGAAAACGACGGCTCCATGCTGCCGGAATTGAAGGAGGGCTTTGCCCAGCTCACCCAGCAGATGGATGAGGCCCGGCTGGAAACCCTGCTCACCGGGGAGTACGACGGGAACAATGCCCTCATGTCCTTCCACGCCGGGGCCGGCGGCACGGAGGCCCAGGATTGGTGCCAGATGCTCTACCGGATGTATACCCGCTGGGCGGAGGCCCACGGCTACACCTACCAGATCCTGGACTACCAGGAGGGGGAGGAAGCCGGGCTGAAATCGGCGGACATCGCCGTGGTGGGGGAAAATGCCTACGGCTTTCTGAAGGGGGAAAACGGGGTGCACCGGCTGGTGCGGGTGTCTCCCTTTGACGCCAACGCCCGGCGGCAGACCTCTTTTGCGGCGGTGGAGGTGATTCCGGAAATTGAGGACACCTCCAACGATGTGGAGATCCGGGACGAGGACATTGAGATGCAGGTTTACCGTTCCTCCGGCGCCGGCGGCCAGCACATCAACAAGACCTCCTCCGCCGTCCGGTTGATACACAAGCCCACCGGCATTGTGGTGGCCTGCCAGACAGAGCGCAGCCAATTCCAGAACCGGGAAACCTGTATGCGGATGCTCCGGTCCAAGCTGGTGGAGATCAAGGAGCGGGAGCATTTGGACAAGATTTCCGACATCAAGGGCGTCCAGCAGAAGATTGAGTGGGGCAGCCAGATCCGGAACTATGTGTTCATGCCCTATACCCTGGTGAAGGATACCAGAACCGGCTGCGAAACCGCAAATGTGAACGCGGTGATGGACGGGGCCCTGGATCCCTTCATTAACGCCTACCTGACCTGCCTGGCCACCGGCAACTGGGTGACCAAATAAGCGGTAGATTTTGAAAAAATCACTTGCTATCCGGCAAATCCTGTGGTATAATCAACAGGCTTGTGTAATCCTGCGGGGTGTAATCTCGGCTCGCCGTTTGCCGGAAATACGGCTGCCGCCTGTGTCGGCAAATGGAGGTACCATATGAATGCTTTGGAAATTGTGTTGGCCGTTTTGCTGTGCCTGGTTAGCGTTTTGCTGATTGTGGTGATTATGCTGCAATCCGGCAAGGAAGCCGGTTTGTCCAGCGCCTTGGCCGGCGGCAGCAAGGACAGCTATTTGAATAAGTCCAAGCGGGGCAACAAGGATAAGCTGATGGCGTCCTGGACCAAGTGGATCGCTCTGGTGTTTGTCCTGCTGACCCTGGCGCTGAATCTGGTGTAACGGCAAAAGTGGCTGTAATCCGCGCACTGCGGCCAGTGTGCGCTTTGCAGCCCTTTTTCATCATGCTTTACCTGTTTGGAAAGGGGTTTGCCAATGGAGTCAACTGGGTGCTTTTCGTATTTTACCATTTGCAGCAAGGAGGAGAGCGGCGCCTTCGCGCCGGAGGCCATGACGGCGAAACTGGGCATCCGCCCGTTTTCCGGGTGGAAGATGGGCCAGCCCAACCCGGAGGGCGGCGGGTGCTATTCCAATTCCCGGTGGGATGCCTGCCGGGAGGAAAGTGCCAACGCCGGTACGCAGTGCATGAACATTGTCCGCCGGTTAAAGAGCAAAATCCCCGCGCTGCTGGATATTCGGGAGAAATGGAATGTGGATTTCTTCCTGTGCGTGCAGGCCAATGTGGAAGCCGAGCCGCTGCCGGAGCTGGTGTTTGACCGGGATGTTTTGGCCTTTTGTTACTTAACCGGCACAAAGGTGAAGGTGGAGCTGTGCCACCCTGCCCCGGAAATTCCGGAAATCCAGGATGCTGCGGCGGAAGGGGAGGAATAACTTCCAGGGTTTTTGCCGGTTTTCCGGGCAAACTGTCCGGGGAGGGATCCGGATGGAAAAAACCACGGATTTCCGGCTGGAGCCGGAGAAACGGCTGTGTCCGAAGTTTGATGAAACCAGCATCGCCCTGTTCCCGGTGGCCAAGCCCGGGGAAATGGGGGTGCGGGTGGTGGACAACTGCGCGGAAGAGCATATGATGTGAAAACGCCGGGGGGTATGCCCATTACCCCCGGCGTTTTCTCTTGCCTCATTGTGGATGTGCCGGAGGGCGGCAAGTTTAGGGATGTCATTGTGAGGAGCGAAGCGACGTGGCAATCCCCGGCCCCGCAGAGACGGGTAGAAATAAGCAGGACGTAGGGCCAATTCGTGGGCGGTTGCGGGCTTGCCCCGGCAGCACCCTCTTGCACACGTAGCAACGCGACAATCTTTTGCATGTCATTGCGAGGAGCGAAGCGACGTGGCAATCCGCATCCCCTGCGGCAGCACAAAGCAGAGAGCAGCGCCTAAGGCGAATACGGGGAAGTGCCACGGATTTGCCTAAAGTAGTGCCAACTGGCCAGGTTTCCATGCGGGGAGAACGGATTGCCACGCCAGTGTGCGCACTGGCTCGCAATGACATGCAGAAGGAAGGACGTGTACGCGGGTGCAAGGGCGCTCCTCGCAATGACATGCTGAAATTTGCAGCGTGCCAGCGCTTGCAAGGACGCAATGACATGCGATAACTTGCGGTGTGTCTGCGGGGTATCCGGCTTACCGCTCCAGGATAATGGGGCCTTGGTTTTTCTCCGCCACGCCCTGGGCAATCCGCTGGGCGGCCTCTGCCAGGCTCACCGTGACCTGCTGGCCGGTGGCCATGTCCTTCACCGCACAGCCGCCGGCGGCAATCTCATCCTCCCCCAGCACCACGGCGTAGGGGATCCCCAGTTTATCGCAGTAGCTCATCTTCTGCTTAAATTTCTTCTGTTCCAGGTAGATCTGGGTGCGGATACCCGCTTCCCGCAGGTAGGTGGCGGCGGCAATGGCCGGGCCGGGGTCTTCCGTCATGGGCAGCACCAGGGCATCCGCCGGGGCGGTAGGCAGGGCGGGATTCAGCAGCCCCTGCTCCTGCAGCACGTAAAACAGCCGGGTCAGGCCGATGGAAATGCCCACCCCGGGCAGCTGCCGCTGGGTATAGTAGGCGGCCAAATTGTCATACCGGCCGCCGGAGCACACCGAGCCAATCTCCGGATGATCCAGCAGGGTGGTTTCGTACACCGTGCCGGTGTAGTAGTCCAGGCCCCGGGCAATGGTGAGATCCACGGCAAAGTTTTCCTCCGGCACCCCAAACTGGGCCAGATATTTGGTTACCGCCTCCAGCTCCGCCAGGCCCTGGTCAAAGCCCGGGTCCCGGCCGGCAAACCCCGCCAGGGCGGAGAGCACCTGGCTGTTGCTGCCGGAGATCCCGGTGAAGTCCAGCACCTCGTCCCGCTGCCGGCGGGTGAGGCCGCAGTCCTCCTCCAGGAGTTGGCCCACCTTCTCCCGGCCGGCCTTGTCCAGCTTGTCCACGGCGTGCATAATCTCCCCGGCCTTGTCCGCCAGACCCAGCATGGCGTAAAACCCGTTGAGAATTTTCCGGTTGTTTACCCGGATCTGGAACCGGGTCAGGCCAAGGGCCCGGAAGGTGCGGTAGATGATGGCGGGAATCTCCGCTTCATTCAGAATGTCCAGCTTCCCATCGCCGATGATGTCAATGTCCGCCTGGTAAAACTCCCGGAACCGGCCCCGCTGGGCCCGCTCTCCCCGGTAGACCTTGGCAATCTGGTACCGGCGGAAGGGGAAGGCCAGCTCCCCGGCGTGGAGGGCCACATATTTGGCCAGGGGAACGGTCAGGTCAAACCGCAAGGCCAGATCCGCATCCCCCTTGGTGAACCGGTAAATCTGCTTTTCCGTTTCGCCGCCGCCCTTGGCCAGCAGCACCTGGGCCGACTCGATGGCGGGGGTGTCCAAGGGGGCAAAGCCGTACAGGCTGTAGGTCTGCCGGAGCACGGCCATGATCCGCTCCATCTGGGCCTGGGGCCCAGGCAGCAGCTCCATGAATCCGGACAGGGTCCGGGGTTTAATACAATCCAAAATGGGTCAATCCTTTCTCCATTGACAAGATTACCGGCAAGGCGGCCCCGCCAGAGAGCCGCCCCGCTAAATCAGCCGGCGGGTGTGGACCATCTCCCGCCAATCCAGATCCCCCCGCTGCAGGCCCAGAATCAGCATCTCCGCCGAGGCCAGGCCGGTGGCCACCGGCACGTTGTGCTTGTCGCAGAAGCGGATGGTTTCCAGCATCTGCTGGCCGTCCCAGGGGTCGATGGCGTCGGGATTGGTAAACATAATCACCAAATCAATTTCATTGTAGACAATCCGGGCGTTGATCTGCTGGTGGCCCCCCTGTTTGTGGGACAGCAGCAGGGTCACCGGCAGGCCGGTGTGGTCCGCCACCAGCCGGCCGGTGGTGGCGGTGGCATAGATATTGTGCTTGGACAGGATGCTCTTGTAGGCGGTGCAAAATTGCACCATCAGTTCCTTTCGCTTGTCGTGGGCCATAATCGCAATATTCATTATATTATCACTCCATCCGGTGTTACTTTTTCCGGTAACCGCTGAAGGCAAATCCAATCCCCGCTAGCGGTATTCTTTGGACAGGGGAACCGGCTGGCCCAGCAGGCGGCGGGCCATCCGGCGGAAGGCGGCGGCAGCCCCGCCCCGGGCGAAAGCGGTCAGGGGCTTGTCCGCCATGGCGGCCAGGGGGACGTTTTTGTCCTCCGGCACCAGGCCCAGCAGAGGATAGCCCACCATGTCCATCACATCGTCCACGGTCAGGCCCATGGCCCGGTAGAGCCGGGGATTCACCCGGTTGACCACCAGGCGCACGTCCGGCTTGCCCATGAGCTCCAGAATCTCCCCGGTTCTGGCCCCATCCCGCAGGGCGGCGGGGTCCGGCCCTGCCACCAGAAGCTGGCGGGAGGCCAACCCGGCGGCCAGGCGGAAGCCTTCCCCCACCCCGGCCGGGGCATCCAGGAGGCAAACATCCACCTCCTGCCGGATATTCTCCACCAGGCGGCGGGCCGCTTCCGGATCCTCCTGCCCCACCGGCGCGGTGAAAAAGCCCAGAGTAGGGTAAAGGGGGTGCCGGGCGGCGTCCGCCAGGCGCCCGGCCTCCGTAAAGGCCAACGCCGGCACCTGGGCCATGCCCAGGGCGATATCCAAATTCCGCAGGCCCACGTCCAGATCGATGCACAGCACACGCAGGCCAAGCTCCGCCAATGCAGCGCCCAAACCGGCGCAGACTGTGGTTTTCCCGGTGCCGCCTTTGCCGGACAGCACCGCCATCACAGTGCCCATTGGCTCCCCTCCTTTCCAGAATACATTCATTATACTGGAAGAATCTAGGGAATGCAACAGGCCAAACCGGTTTTTCTTGTGAAATTTAAGCAAATGTCCGGTGATTTTCCAGCATTTTTCCCAAAGGCTTTGTGGAATATGCCGAAATGGACGGGAGGCGGCGGTCACAAAAAATTCACGAAATTTCCCCTTTACAAAGGGGCGGAAATGTGGTATCCTAAAAACGCAAATGAGAATCATTCCTAAAAAGAGGTGAGTCCCATGGAGCGCAAGCGCAGCAGAAAGCGGGAGGCGATTTTGGACTGTCTCCGGCAAACCGATGTTCATCCCAGCGCCGAGTGGGTCTACCGCCGGTTGAAGCCCCGGATTCCGGATCTGTCTCTGGCAACGGTGTACCGGAATCTGGCCCTGTTCAAGCAGGAGGGCCTGATCTGCTCTCTCGGCGTGGTGCAGGGTCTGGAGCGGTTTGACGGCGATACGTCGCCTCACGTCCATTTCATCTGCACCGGCTGCGGCAGAATTCTGGACCTGCCCGGCCTCCAGCTCCCGGCGGAGCTGGCGTCGCAAGCTGTCCAGATCACCGGCGGTCAGGTTACCGGCGCTTCCCTGCGGTTTCACGGGGTGTGCCGGCACTGCGCAACCCCATCCCCCGCAGAAGCTGCGGGATAGCAAATCTGACAAAACATTTTACACATTTGGGAGGAAAAAATCATGAAGAAGTTTGTTTGCCCCGTTTGCGGTTACGTGTATGAAGGCGAGTCCATTCCGGAGGGCTTCAAGTGCCCCGTGTGCAAGGTGGACGGCTCCAAGTTTGTGGAGCAGAAGGGCGACATGAAGCTGGCCGCCCAGCACGAGTTCGGCATCTATGACAAGACCGTGGCCAACAACCCGGACGTCTCGGATGCGGACAAGGCTTACATCCTGGAGCAGCTGAAGGCCAACTTCTCCGGCGAGTGCAGCGAAGTGGGCATGTACCTGTGCATGGCCCGGATTGCCCACCGGGAGGGCTATCCCGAAATCGGCCTGTACTGGGAGAAGGCCGCCTATGAGGAAGCCGAGCACGCCGCCAAGTTTGCCGAACTGCTGGGCAGCCATTGCGAGCCCAACATGAAGGCTGACACCAAGGCCAACCTGGCCTGGCGGGTGGACTGCGAGTTCGGCGCTACCCAGGGCAAGGTTGATCTGGCCGCCTGCGCCAAAAAGAACGGCCTGGACGCCATCCACGACACCGTCCACGAGATGGCTCGGGACGAGGCCCGCCACGGCGTAGCCCTGAAGGGCCTGCTGGAGCGGTACTTTAAGTAAGAAAACCGCCGGGATAAGAGAAATCTGTCATGAAAATTCGCATCAATAAAGATATTGTGGAATTCACTCCGGAGCATGCGGCTGAGGCGGCAGAGCTGGAAGCCCTGTGGATTAAGATGGGAAACTGCATTGGCGGTACCAAGTCCCTGCAGCCCATTGGCGTGTATGTCCCCGCCCAGAATAAGACGGCCACCTTTCACATTGAGGGCTTGAGCCAGGCGGAAAAGGACGATGTGCCGGTGATCCGGGCGCCCTATGACACGGACGTGTACTGCGTCACCTGCAACAAAACCCTGCACGTAAAAGCCGGTGAGCCGATCCCCTTTTGCTGCGGCAGACTGATGGAGATCCTGGACTGACAAAACACCCCGGGGGGAGCGGAGGCATTCCGCTCCCCCTCGCGCTACCTTCCTTGCACCCGCAGACACCTGGCAAGTTTCTGCGCACCCTACGCGCCCACCTCCTTGCACCCGCTGACACGCTTCTGTCTTCAGCATGTCATTGCGAACCAGTGTCTTTCACCCGCGCACACCTGCCCACCTTCTGCATGTCATTGCGAGCCAGTGCGCACACTGGCGTGGCAATCCGTCTTCTCCACAGAGGGACTTTGCAAGTTGGTACTACTTAGGGCGAATTCGTACCCACCTACGAATTCGCCCTAAGTACTGCTCTTTTTTACGCCCTGCCGCAGGGGTTACGGATTGCCACGTCGCTTCGCTCCTCGCAATGACATGCAGAAACTTGCAGCGTGCCTGCGTGGGCAAGGGCGCAATGACAGGCCAAAACCTGCGCCGGTCTACGCTTGCAAGTATGTCCTGCCGGGGGAAACTTGCAGCCGCCTACAAATTCGCTTGGGAGCACGTCTTTGTATCCGCGCACACCTGCCCACCTTCTGCATGTCATTGCGAGCCAGTGCGCTTAAGTGGCGTGGCAATCCGTTCTCCTTGCAGTGGGACAGAATGAAAAGCATTACTTAAGGCAAATCCGCAACCGTCTGCGAATTTGCCCTAAGTACTACCTTTTCTTACCCTTTTCTGCGGGGATGCGGATTGCCACGTCGCTTCGCTCCTCGCAATGACATGCAGAAACTTGCAGCGTGCCTGCGTGGGCAAGGGCGCAATGACAGGCAGAAACTTGCAGCGTGTCTGCGTGGGCAAGGGCGCAATGACAGGCAGAAACTTGCCGGGTGTCTGCGTTTGCCAGGGGCACTGCCGAAGTGCTGCCGGAAAGCATCCTTTTCATACCGCACTGCCCCCTGCTCTGCCGCCCCCTTACCCCACTTCAGCCTTCCGGCTCCACCGAGAAGCGGAACTCCGTCACCGACTGGGCAACCTGCCCGGCATGAACCAGGGGTTGAGGCCACTGGGGATGGTTGCAGCTGTCCGGATAAAACTGGGTCTCCAGGCAGACCCCGCTGCCCCGGCCATAGTACACCTTGCCCTGGGCGTCCAGCCCGTTGGCGCAGTACACCTGAATCCCCGGCCGGTCGGTGTGCACCGTCATCACCCGGCCGGTGGCCGGGCAGCTCAGCCGGGCCGCCGGTTCTGCAAACGGCCCCGGGGTCAGGACAAAGTTGTGGTCAATGCCCCCCTGGGGCGCCAGCAGCGGGTCGTTCTCCAGTCCCCGGCCCAGGGGCCGGGCCTGCCGGAAGTCCAGGGCAGTGCCCGCCACCGGCTGGATCCGGCCGGTGGGGATGGATTCCCCATCCACCGGGGTGAAGTACGCCGCCCGGAGCCACAGCCGCTGATCCATGGCCGCCTCCGGCTTGTCCTGGCCGGCCAGATTAAAGTAAGCGTGGTTGGTCATGTTAAACACCGTGTCCCGGTCAAACCGGCCCTGGTAAGTGATCCGCAGGGCGCTGCCCAGGGCCTGATAGGTGACCCTCACCTCTCCCCCGCCGGGGAACCCCTGATCCCCGTCCGGGGTAACCAGGGAGAAGCAAAGGGTATCCGCCGTGGCCGGCTCCACCGTCCACAGCCGGTGGTACCAGTAGTCCGGGCCGCTGTGCAGGTTGTTTCGCCCCTCGTTGGCCCCCAGGCGCACCGCCCGGCCGGAGATGGTCATGGCTGCGCCGCCGGTGCGGTTGGCGTTCCGCCCCACCGTGGCCCCCAGGCAGCCGCCGTGGGTCAGGTAGTCCCGGACGCAGGAAAACCCCAGCACCACATCCCCCATGACCCCCTGCCGGTCCGGGACCATGAGGCGCACCAAAGTGGCGCCAAAATCGGTGACGGCGGCGGTAATTCCCCCGCCGGTGATGGTGTAAAGCCGGGCCGCCTGGCCGTTGGGTAAACTGCCAAACTGTTCTGCCATGGATTGATCCTCCTTGTTTTTTTGGCTTATTATACCGCCGTTGGAGGGCAAAGGCAAGGGAAATTGCCCCGGCAATTTCCCGGGGCGGCGGGACCGCCACAAAATTTTGTGCCGGAGGTCTTGCATTATCCACAAGATGTTGTATAATAGACCCCGCTGGCCCCAGCCATGGCTGGGGCCTAGGTTTCGCAATGACCAGAGAGGAGAAACACCATGAAGATCATCAAGCGCAACGGCACAGAGGTCGTCTTCGATTTGGAGAAAATTGTCTCCGCCATCACCCGGGCCAACGCCGCAGTGGACGAGCAGTTCCGCATGACCCCCACCCAGATCAGCCGCATTGCCCAGAGCGTGGAGCTGAGCTGCCAGGAGATGGGCCGCAGTCCGGCAGTGGAGGAAATCCAGGACCTGGTGGAGAAGGCCATCATGGCCCACGGCGCCTTTGAAGTGGCGAAGCAGTACATTACTTATCGATATACCCGGAGCTTGATCCGGAAATCCAACACCACCGACGACCGCATCCTCACCCTCATTGAGAGCAACAATGAGGAGGTCAAGCAGGAAAACGCCAACAAAAATCCCACCGTCAACGCCGTCCAGCGGGACTACATGGCCGGGGAGGTGTCCAAGGACATCACCCGCCGGATCCTGCTGCCCAAGGAAATTGTGGAGGCCCACGAGGCGGGGATTATCCACTTCCACGATGCGGATTACTACGCCCAGCACATGCACAACTGCGACCTGGTGAATCTGGAGGACATGCTGCAAAACGGCACCGTGATCTCCGGCACCATGATCGAGAAGCCCCACTCCTTCTCCACCGCCTGCAACATTGCCACCCAGATCATTGCCCAGGTGGCCTCCAACCAGTACGGCGGCCAGTCCATCAGCCTGACCCACCTGGCCCCCTTCGTCCAGGTGAGCCGGGAGAAAATCCGGGCCGCCGTGGAGCGGGAGCTGGAGGCCTTCGGCGTCCGCCCGGCGGAGGAGACGGTGGCCAAAGTGGTGGAGGACCGGCTGCGGGAGGAGATCCGCCGGGGGGTGCAGACCATCCAATACCAGGTGGTCACCCTGATGACCACCAACGGCCAGGCCCCCTTCATCACCGTGTTCATGTACTTGAACGAGGCCAAAACCCCCCAGGAAAAGAAGGATCTGGCGGTCATCATTGAGGAAATGCTGCTCCAGCGGTATGAGGGAGTAAAAAATGAGAAAGGCGTGTGGATTACCCCCGCCTTCCCCAAGCTGATCTACGTGCTGGAGGAGGACAATGTCCGGGCCGGTACCCCCTACTGGTACCTGACCAGGCTGGCGGCCAAATGCACCGCCAAGCGCATGGTGCCGGACTACATCTCCGAGAAGAAAATGCTGGAGCTGAAGGTGGACAAAACCGGCCGGGGCAATTGCTACACCTGCATGGGCTGCCGCTCCTTCCTCACCCCCTATGTGGACGAAAACGGCCGGCCCAAATACTACGGCCGGTTTAACCAGGGGGTGGTGACCATCAACCTGGTGGACGTGGCCCTGTCCTCCGGCAAGGATATGGACAAATTCTGGCAGATTTTTGACCAACGGCTGGAGCTGTGCCATCAGGCGCTGATGTGCCGCCACAACCGGTTAAAAGGCACACTGTCTGACGCGGCCCCCATTTTGTGGCAGTACGGCGCCCTGGCCCGGTTGGAGAAGGGCGAGCCCATTGACAAGCTGCTGTACGGCGGCTATTCCACCATCTCCCTGGGGTACGCGGGGCTGTATGAGTGCATCAAGTACATGACCGGCCACTCCCACACCGATCCGGCGGCCACTCCCTTTGCCTTGGCGGTGATGCAGCACATGAACGACGCCTGCGCCGGGTGGAAGAAAACCCACAACATTGACTTCAGCCTCTACGGCACGCCCCTGGAATCCACCACCTACAAGTTTGCCAAGTGCCTGCAAAAGCGGTTCGGGCTGATTCCCGGCATCACCGACAAGAGCTACATCACCAACTCCTACCACGTCCATGTGGCCGAGCCCATTGATGCGTTCACCAAGCTGGCCTTTGAGGCCCAGTTCCAGCGGCTCAGCCCCGGCGGCGCCATCAGCTATGTAGAGGTGCCCAATATGCAGAACAACATCGATGCGGTGCTGGAGGTGATGCAGTTTATCTATGAGAATATTATGTATGCCGAGCTGAACACCAAGTCCGACTACTGCCAGGTCTGCGGCTTCGATGGGGAAATTGAGATCCAGGAGGACGAAGACGGCAAGCTGGTGTGGACCTGTCCCCAGTGCGGCAACCGGGACCAGAGCAAGATGAATGTGGCCCGGCGCACCTGCGGCTACATCGGCACCCAGTATTGGAACCAGGGCCGCACCCAGGAGATCCGGGACCGGGTGCTCCACCTGTAAATTCCCCTGGGCGGAATCCTCAGGGGGGAATTCCCAAATCCCCGGTCAATGCATCGGGCCTGCTGCCAAGTTGGCAGCAGGCCCCTTTTGCACGGCAGTCCCCCCTTGCCTAGCGTAAGCCCGCCAAGTCTCTGCCTGTCATTGCGAGGAGCGGGGCGGCTGCACCGCGACGTGGCAATGACAGTGGGGAGGTGTCATCGCGCCCCGTGCCCTCACTCCCCTGCACCGCTGCCACGCAGCAAGTTTCCACGCACCCGACGCGCCCCACGGCCTTGCACCCGCTGACACGCCGCCGCCTTCTGCATGTCATTGCGAGGAGCGGGGCGGCTGCACCGCGACGTGGCAATCCGCGTCCCCGCAGGAGCACAAAACGAGAAGCAGTACCTAAGGCGAATTCCCAACCATCTACGAATTTGCCCAAACCGCAGCCAACTTGTCAAGTATCTCTGCGGGGATGCGGATTGCCACGTCGCTTCGCTCCTCGCAATGACATGCAGAAATATGCGGCGTGTACGCATGGCAACTACGTGGTGCCGGGGCAAATTCGTTACGCTTTCCGCATTCGCCAAGGGCACTGCCGGACAGCCCCTTCCGCCCTGTCCGCGCATTCACTACCAAGCGAATCAGTAACACAGCAGTGCACAGAAACGCAGAGAACAGGGAAAGCGCCCCGCTGAGCGGGGCGCTTCCCTTGCGCATAAAACAGATAAAAGAGAGAGGTAGGAAGTCGTCCAAACTAGAAGGACAAACGAGGGATGCGGCAGTAAGGGATGCGGCTCACGGCTTCCGTATCACCTTACGCCCATATGATAAGCCATATATTTGAACAGATCATGAACAAATAGAAAACAATGGATGAAAGAGATATGAACGCCTCCGCCGGCCGGGCAATCCGGCCTCTTCACGCCGGGTGGAAGCCCTCCGGCCCCGGCAGCCACAGCTCCGGCTGGCAATCCGGCAAGCAGGGGGCGCACAGGGCAATGGCATGGCCCTGCCAACGCCACAGGGAAAAGCGCAGGCCGCTTCCCGCCAACCTGGCCTGGGGATAGTCCAGGGCGAAGCTCAGGTGGTTGGGATAGCCGGCCAGGCCTTGGCCGGAATATTTCACCGCCGCTTCTTTCAAGGTCCAGTAGGTAAGCAGCAGCTCTCCCGGCGCCGGAGAGGCCTGCCACTGGGCAAATTCCTGGGGGGAAAGTACTTTTTTGGCCAGGTTCGGATTCACCCGGCGGTTCAGCGGCTCCGCGTCCAGCCCCACCGGCCAGGCAGCCAGGGCGCAAAACACCATTTCCCGGGTGTGGGAAATGCCACAGTGCCACGGTCCCTGGGCAAAATATGGCTTACCCCCAGGCTGCCGGGCCAGGGTTGGCATCCCCTGGCCGGTGTGGCGGCGGTACAGCGCCGCCAGTAATCCCCGGGCGTCGGCACTGCCCTGCCCGGGCCGGGTAGGGGCGGCGGCAAGCCAAACCATGGCCACCCCCCTACCTGGCCTTGAGGCGGATGGAGACGTTGCCATCCTTCTCAATTTCCAGGTGCATTGGTTTGATAAACCGGTTGTAAAATTGTTCCTTCTCCGCTTCTGACAGGCCCGCCCGGGTAGTCTGGCAGGCAAACTCCAGCATGTCGTTGACGTTCAGCCGGAACGCCTGATCCAAATACCGGTACAGCTCCTGAAGTAATGCATTTATTTTAATATCATTTGTTTCTCCGGAATAAAAATCATCAATATAGCAATAGAATATCCCAGACTCTGCCAAAGCCGCCTTGATGGCCGGGCCGCACTTTTCATGCTCCACCATCACCAGAAACCGGGCCTCCGGCAGGGAGGAGATCAGGCCCCAGTAATCCGAGTCGCTGGAGACCAAAACAAAGGAGTCCACATGATTTTTATAGTATTCGTGGCAGGTGCCGGCAGTGAGTTTAATGTCCACCAGGGACTTGTTCTGTTTGATCCGCTCGATTCTCACGTGTTCCACCGGCACATGGATATAGGTATTGAGAATCCCCCAGGCGGAAGCGGCATGCACATCGTCATAGAGAATAATCTTGGAGATTTTGTCCAGGGCCAGGGGGTCCAAGCCCCGGAGGGTGGCGCACAGCTTATAGGGATCGGAATTTTCGCAGTCCACCACAACCACGGTTTTTCCGCTGCCATCCAAGAAGTCCCGGATGCTGCCCTTGGTGTAGCTGCCCGCGTCGGAGACCTTGCTTAAATCCTCAAATTCATCCCCGTTCCACTGGTACAGCAGGGTGACAAACTTCCGGTCGTTGTAGAGAATGTTCCCCTGCTCCTCCGCCGGCCAATTGAGATAGACCTGGTAAGGGTAGCAGTTGCGGTGGCTGTTGTAAAACCCGGCAGCTTGCCGGATACCGGCAGGGGTCAGCCCCTGGGGCATCAGGAAGGCTTCCCGCACATAGGGCCAACTGAGCCAAATGGGAAACAATGCTTTGCAATTGTTGATTCGGTCCGAAATCAGGCGATTTACGTCAACCAAATAGTCGTTCAAGGTGTGTTTTGCCCGCAAAATATCCACCCCGTCCGCCGCCAGGCGGTCTATCGACTCCCGAGGAATCTCCCCAATGCCCATCAGGCCCCGGTATTCCCTGGTCATTTGCTGGGAAATCACCCGGTAGAACCGCACCATGGCAGTGCGCAATATGCTCAGATTCCGAACAATCCGGGCATGCTTCTGCCGGTCCAGGGTCTCATACACCTCCAGTTTGGGCGGCTCCACCTCCAGCTCGAATATCCGCCGGGGCACGCCCAGCAGATACGCCATGGGGGAGACTACACTGTAGGTATTCCGGCTGTGGAATTGATCCAGAACCGCCGGGTTCTGGGCTGCTTCCAAGGCCATGGTATCACCTTCTTCGCGTTATGTTAAAATCGTCATAATCATTTCCTGTTGTATTTTGTTGCGCCGGCAGGCGGTAGGCTTCGCCCGGCAGTGCCCCGGCCGTTTCCCGGCAGTGCGCTCTTGCACCCGCTGAAGCGTCCCCGCCTTCCGCCCGTCATTGCGTCCTTGCAAACGCAGAAGCGTCCCCGCCTTCTGCATGTCATTGCAAAACACGCCCTTGCAAACGCAGACACGCCTCCGTCTTTAACATGTCATTGCGAGCCAGTGCGCACACTGGCGTGGCAATCCGTTTCTCCTTGCAGCAGCGCAAAACGAGAAGCAGCACCTAAGGCGAACCCGCAACCATCTACGAATTCGCCCAAACCGCAGCCAATTTGTCAGGTTGCCCTGCGGGGATGCGGATTGCCACGTCGCTTCGCTCCTCGCAATGACATGCTAAAACTTGCCGGGTGTCCGCACAGCACCAGGGTACTGCCGGGCTGAAGTTTGCCCCCTGTCCCCATAATACCGGCGCGCCACCGGAGTACTGCCGGAAAACGTCCTTACGGCAGGGACAGGCCCCCATCCAGTTTACGCCCGGGAATTGCCCGTCAAATTCAGCACCACGTGGCCGGCCATCATCAGCCCTGCCACGGAGGGGACCCAAGGCACCGAGGCGGGAATCCTCCGCCGGCCTGGCGGAGGCGCCTCCAGGGGCAGCGGCGTCAGGGCAGGCTCCGGACTGAACAGCACCGGGTGGTGCAGGATTCCTCTGGCCCGCAGTTCCCGGCGGATCACCCGGGCCAGGGGGCAGAAGGTGGTTCCGGCGATGTCCGTGATTTGGAAAGCCTGGGGATTTAGCTTGTTCCCGGTCCCCAGGGCGCTGAGGATGGGGATGTTCAGCCGGTGGGCCTGGACAATCAGGCTCAGCTTGCAGGATACCAGGTCAATGGCATCCACAATATAATCATAGGGTTGGTCAAAAAACCGGTCCTTGTCTTCCTCGGTATACAGGGCCACCAGGGCCCGTACCTGGCAATCCGGGTTGATATCCGCCACCCGATTGGCCATCACCTGGGCCTTCGGCTGGCCCAGGGTGGAGGTCAGGGCGCACAGCTGACGGTTGAGGTTGGTGGAGGAAACCACGTCGCTGTCCACTAAGGTCAGCCGGCCTACCCCCGCCCGGGCCAGGGCTTCCGCCGCATAGCTGCCCACGCCGCCGATGCCGAACACCGCCACATGGCTGCCGGCCAGAATCTCCAGGGCCTTGCCGCCTAGGGCCATCTCGGTGCGGAGAAAAGGCCGGTTCATGCCTTTCCCTCCCCGGTGCAGCGGCAGATATTGCGCCGCTCCCCCGCATCCGGTAAATCCTGGGGAAGCCGCCCCTGGAGCAGGTCCGCCAGGCTCACCTGGCGCAGGTAGCCGTCAATGATCCGGTCCAACTGCCGCCACATGGGATAGGTGATGCAGCTGCCGGTTTTGTCACAGGCGGCCCCCGGCTCCAAGCAGTACACCGGCGCCAGGCTGCCTTCGGTCAGCTGCAAAATCTCCCCCACGGAGCAGTCCTCCGGCGGCCTGGCCAGCTGGTAGCCGCCCCCCTTCCCCCGGAGGCTGCGCACCAAACCGGCCCGGTTCAGCATGGCCACAATACTCTCCAAATATTTCATGGAGATGTTCTGCCGCTGGGCCACCTCCCGCAGGGAGACATAGGCTTGGGGGTCCTGCTGGGCCAGATCCAGGCAGACCATCAGGGCGTACCGCCCCTTTGAGGAAACCATCATTACACTCACCTCCGTGGAGCCATTAGGGCAAACCGCCGTCCCGGCGCACCTGGCGCAGGGGCAGGCCCGTCTGCCGGGCAATCCGGGCCAGGTCCTCATACTCCGCCTTGGCATTCTCTCCGGCCACCTTTACCGCCACCGGCCCCCAGGGGGTTTCGGCGGTTTCCTGCCGGCGGGGCAGGGTCACCCGCCTCAGCTCCGCCTGGCGGATGCCCAGGGTAGTGGTGTGGCGGAACATGGCCTGGGTGAGGGCGGGGCCGTCTTCCGGACGGCACAGGCAGGTAAGCAGTACCCCGGGCCGGTTCTTCTTCATCCCCACGGCGGTGGTGTACACCTCCAGGGCGCCGGCCTGCCACAGCTGCTCCTGGGCAAACCCAATCTCCTCCGGGGTCATGTCGTCTAAATTGCAGGACAGGCTCAGCACCCGGTTCCCGGTTCTCACCGCCGGGCCCAGGATTGCCCGGACGCAGTTGGCCGCCGGGAAATCCTTGCTGCCCATGCCGTAGCTCACCGCCTGAACCGCCATGCAGGGCTGGGAGCCGAAGCCGCCGACAAAGTGCCTCAGCAGGGCCGCACCGGTGGGGGTACACAGCTCGCCCTGGATTTCCCCGCCGTAGGTGGGGATGCCCTCAAGGAGCAGGACCGTGGCCGGCGCCGGCACCGGCAAAATGCCATGGGCGCAGCGCACCCGGCCGCTGCCCACGTGTACCGGGGAAGCGTACACCTCCCCCGGGGCAAGGGTGTGCATCAGCAGGCACACGGCGGTGACGTCCGCCACCGCATCCATGGTGCCCACCTCGTGGAAGTGGATCTCCTCCACCGGCACACCGTGCACCTGACTCTCCGCCTGGGCCAGGGCGCCGTACACCGCCAGCACATCCCGGGCCACCGCCTCCGGCAGGGTCAGGCGATCCTTCACCAGGTGGCCGATGGCGGCCAGGCTGCCGCCGGGATGGTCATGGGGGTGATCATGATGGTGGTCATGGGGATGGCCTTCTGCCTGTCCATGGACGGCAACGGCCAGATGCAGGCCGGCAATGCCGCATTTCACCGATTTTTCCAAAGTGAACTGCACCCCCGGCAGTCCCAGGCCGTTGAGTTTTTCCACAAAGCCGGCAGGGTCCGGCAGAAGGCCCAGCAGGGCCGCCGCCAGCATATCCCCGGCGGCCCCCATGGACAGATCAAGATAAAGCATGCTTTGCCTCCATATGGTTAATTTGGCTGGCCAGGTAGCCTGCGCCGAAGCCGTTGTCAATGTTCACCACGCAAATGCCGCTGGCACAGGAATTGAGCATGGACAGCAGGGCCGACAGGCCGTGGAAGGAAGCGCCATAGCCCACGCTGGTGGGCACGGCAATCACCGGGCAATCCGCCAGGCCCCCCACCACACTGGCTAAGGCCCCCTCCATCCCGGCGATGGCAATGATCACCGAGGCGTCCATCACGTATTCCAGGTTGGCCAGCAGCCGGTGGACCCCGGCCACCCCCACGTCATACAGCCGGGTCACCTGGTTGCCCAGGGCCTGGGCGGTAACGGCGGCTTCCTCCGCCACCGGCACGTCGCTGGTGCCCCCGGTGGCGATGACAATGGTGCCCAGTCCGTCCGGCTCAGGCAGGGGGCCGATGGTGGCAATCCGGCCCAGGGAGTGGTAGGTCAGGGGATGGGTTTTCTCCACCTGTGCCGCCGCCTCCGGGGACAGGCGGGTGATGAGAATGGTCTGTTGTCCGGCCTCCCGCATGGCCGAGACAATGCCGGTGATCTGCTCCGGGGTTTTGCCCCCGCCGTAGATCACCTCCGGCACCCCCTGGCGCAGCCGCCGGTGGTGGTCCACCTTGGCATAGCCCAGGTCCTGGAAGGGCTCCAGTTTCAGCTGGAGCATGGCCTGCTCCACCGGCAGGGTGCCGGCCTGCACCTGCTGCAAAATTTCTTTGGTTCTCCGGTCGCTCATGGTCTAGCCTCCAAGTCTAGGAGTATTTCGGTGTAATGGGGGGCCAGGCAGGTCAGGATTTCCGCCCGCCGGGCCAGGGCCATGGGCATCTGCTCCGCCTTCAGCTGGAGCTTTGCCCGGCCGTCTAAATACCGGACCCGGAAGTCCCGGAAGCCCATGGCGGACAAGGCAGCCTCCGCCTTTTGGGTCTTGTCCAACAAAGCCGGGGTGATGGGGGTACCGGTGGGAATCCGGGTGGCCAGGCAGGCATAGGCCGGCTTATCCCAGGTGAACAGGCCCGCCGCCTGGGACAGGCGGCGAATTTCCCCCTTGGTCAGGCCGCACAACCGCAAGGGGGACAGCACCCCCAGCTCCTGCAAGGCCCGGTAACCGGGGCGGCCCGCAATGTCGTCAGAGGCGTTGGTGCCGTCAATCAGGCAGGCGCCGGGTCCGGCAGCCTGGGCGATGGCGGAAAAGATCACCTTCTTGCAGTGATAGCACCGGTCGGGAGGGTTCTCCGCCACCTGGGGCAGGGCCAAGGGATCGGCCTGCAAAATTTGGCACTCCGCCCCCAGGCGTTGGGCCAGCCGGAGGGCGTCCTGCAACTCAAAATCCGGCTGGAAGGGGGAATGGACCACATAGGCCCCCACCGCCGCCCCGGCCTGGATGGCGGCATACAGCAGGTAAGCCGAGTCCACGCCTCCGGAAAATCCCAGGGCAACCTGCCGGTGGGTTTGAAAAAATTGGGTAAGGGTCATGGATAATCCTCCGTTGCGGCGTTGCCGCCCCGGGGGAACAACGCCGTTTTCTCCGTGTCATTGGGGACCATAAAGCGTGCGCCGCCTTGCAGGCGGCAAGGTGGTACCACTTCGGGCAAATTCGTATACACTTTCCTGTATTCGCCCGAAGTACTGCCCTAAGCCACGCCCCACCGCAGGAGAAGCGGATTGCCACGTCGCTTCGCTCCTCGCAATGACAGGCAAAAATTTGCTTTGTGTCCGCGTTTGCCAGGAGGTACTGCCGGAAAGCGTTCTTGCACCCGCAGAAACGCATCTGT
>DVHJ01000002.1 GCA_018712145.1 Candidatus Faecousia faecigallinarum
CGCATTTCCATGTCGTTATCTTATGGCATGGGTAATTTCGTAATTATCGGCGCATGGATATTTGGTACTGTTTTTGTACTAAGCGGTTCTATCGATTTCTCGGAATTAATTGCATTAACTACCCTGATGAACATGGTTGCTGGGCCATTTCAAATCATCAGCGAATACTATGCTGGTATTATTTCTGGACGTGCAATCGCAAAAGATCTGCTGAGTTTTATCGATTCGGAAAGTGAGGGTGCAAAATACAAGTCAAACGACAAGGATATCCGCTCAATCGAATTGCGCAATGTGTCCGTAGAGAGAAATAACAGCTGTATATTGGCCGATATTCAACTTGCATTGCACTGCGGAGAGAAAGTTGGCATTATTGGAAGTAGTGGCAGTGGAAAATCTTCGCTGCTAAAAGTGATCGCAGGCATTATGGAAATACAAGATGGAGAGATTTTCCTGAACGATACTTTATTGGATAAGAAGGCAGGGATTACACACCAGGATTTATTGTACCTTGCGCAAAAAACGGATATCTTCTCTGCGGAAATTGGAGAAAACATAACACTGTTTAAGTCGCTTCCAGAGAGCACTGTTGAAGCAGCCATTCACAAAGCCGGATTAACCGCCTGGTTCAAGCGGCTTGGGCGCAATTTACATGCGGCATTCGAGAAAAGCAGCATTAATCTATCTGGCGGTGAGCTGAAACGGATGGATTTTGCTCGCGCACTTGTGGAGGAAGCAACGGTTCTTCTGTTTGATGAACCAACAGCTGGACTTGATAAATTCCACTCGAGAAGCATCATGGAACAAATATGTTCAATGGAAGACAAAATTGTTGTTGTTGCTACACATGACTTAGATGAAGAAAATATGCTTCGCTTTGACTATGTATATATGCTTTCCGAAGGCAAAATCGTTGCCCAGGGTATGCCAAGCAAAATGTTAATCAACCCAGTTTATCAATCTCTACGGCAAGGCAATATAGAGAAATCATATTGATATCTGACAGAAGATTTTGATTTCAAGACTTTTTTCCGTCGTTGGGACGCGGATTTTTCCCGTCTGAGCGATGCAAGCTGCACATTCTCCGGGGCTGCCTCACAATGGGGCAGCCCCGGAAATGGTTATTCCACCGTAACGGATTTGGCCAAGTTCCGGGGTTTATCCACGTCGCAGCCCCGGGCCAGAGCCGTGTAATAAGCAAAGGTTTGCAGCGGCAGCACGCTGAGACTGGGCTGCAGCAATGGATGGGTATCCGGCACGGTGAGCACATGATCCGCAGTTTTCTCCGCCTCCCCGGCCATGGACTGCGTGGTAACGCACAGCACCTCCGCGCCTCGGGCTTTTACCTCTTTAATATTGGCCATGGTCTTGTCAAACAGCTCTCTCACGGTGGCTACCGCTACCACCAGAGTGCCGGGTTCAATGAGGGAAATCGGCCCGTGCTTCAACTCCCCGGCGGGATAAGCCTCGGCATGGACATAGGCTACCTCCTTCAACTTCAAGCTGCCCTCCAGGCAGGTAGCGCTGTCCAGGTGCCGGCCGATGAAGAACACATCGTGATGGTCAAACAAGGCCGATGCATAGTACTGCACCTGGGCAATGTGGGCCTGGGACAGGGTCTGCTCCACCATGTCCGGCAGCTTGCCCAAGGCCTCCCGGAAGGCCGCCCACTCCGCCGGGGGCATGGTTCCCAGGGCCTGGGCCATCCGCAGGGCCACCAGGCAGAACGCCGCCAATTGGGTGGAGTAGGCTTTGGTGGTGGCCACAGCAATCTCCGGGCCCGCCCAGGTATAGAGCACCTGGTGGGCCGCCTTGGCGATGGCGCTGCCCACCACGTTCACAATGGCCAGGGTTCTGGCGCCCTGGCGTTTGGCCTCCCGGAGGGCGGCCAGCGTGTCCGCCGTCTCCCCGGATTGGCTGATGATGATCACCAGGGTATGGGCATCCAGCACCGGACTGGCATACCGGAACTCCGAAGCCTGGATAGGCTCTGTCGGCACCCGGCAGGTTTTTTCCAAAATATACTTGCCCAGGCAGCCCACATAGTAGGCCGACCCGCATGCCACCACGTACACCCGGCGCAGGCTCTGCCAGTCCCGGTCCGACAGGTTCAAATCGTCCAGCACCACCTGCTGCCCAGGCAGCCGGGGGCAGATGGTATCCCGCAGAGCCTTAGGCTGCTCAAATATCTCCTTGAGCATAAAATGCGGGTAGCCTCCCCGCTCCGCGTCAGACAGGTCCCAGGCAATGGTCTCCGGGACCTTCCGGACCGGGTCCCCGGCGGCATTATAAAAGAACACAGAAGTTGCAGTGAACACCGCCATGTCTCCGTCGTCCAAATAGGCCACCTTCCGGGTATATTTCAAAATTGCCGGCACATCGGAAGCCACAAAGTTTTCTCCCTGGCCAAAGCCAAAAATCAGAGGGGAGTCCTTCTTTACCGCCACCAACTGCTGGGGATTTTCCCGGCAGACCACCGCCAGGGCATAGCTACCCTCCAGCCTTCCCACCGTCTGGCGTACGGCTTGCAGCAGGTCCCGGCTCTGCCGGTAGTACTGGGCGATCAGATTGGCCACCACCTCGGTGTCCGTGTCGGAGCTGAACCAGCATCCTTCCGTGATGAGTCTCTCCTTTAAGGTTAAGTAGTTTTCAATAATGCCGTTATGTACTACGGCAATGGCACCGTCGTCAGACAAATGGGGGTGGGCATTGCGCTCCAGGGGGGCGCCGTGGGTCGCCCAGCGGGTATGGCCAATGCCCAGGCAGCCAGGCAAGGCCGCACCGTCCCCGGTTTTCTCCCGCAGGGCCTGGAGCCTGCCTTTTGCCCGGGCAGTTTCCAGTCCCCTGGGGCCATGAATGCACAAACCAGCAGAGTCATAGCCCCGGTACTCCAGCTTAGCCAATCCCTCCAGCAAAATGGGCGCCGCCTGACGGCTTCCCGCGTATCCAACGATTCCGCACATAATGAACCCTCCAATGCTTAGCGTGCCGGAATGCCCGGCCGGTGCCCCGGGGAGAATTCTCCCCATAGCAGGCAGCAGTTGCATTATACAACTTTTTTAGTATAAAAATCAACAGGCAACTAGATTTTTTTACGCGATCCTGCCAGCACCGCAGGGTCGCGCAAAAAATGTCCGCCATTTAAGGAACCAAAAGATCCAATTTTTCCAGCTGGAACATGGAAATGGGCGCAGCGCCCATCCCGGCCAGCGCCTGAGCGGCAGGCGAGCCGTCGGCATAGACGTACACCGGGCTGAGCCCCCGGCGGAGATTGTCCGCCGTCCCAGACCAGGTGCCGCCGGTGCGCAGCCCGGACTGGGCCACCAAGGTAGCATCCCCCAGGCTGTGGATTACCCGGTTCCGGGACAGGGCGCGGGGGCCGGAAAAGGGCAGGTCGAAGCTATCCTCCCACAGCAACAGCCGCCGGTTACCCGGCCATGCCGCCGACAGGGGCCAGGGCAAAATGGAGATCACCTCGCCTTTGGCCGCCAAGCAAGCATTCTGGGCAGCCCGGTCCGCGCCCCGGGCATCCCCGGAAACCAGCACCCATCCCTGGCGGGCAACCTGCTCCCCGGTTGCGGCGGCAAAAGCCCGGTTGGGCCGGTTTAGCTCCCGGCTGCCCACCAGCGCAATGGCAGGCTTCTCCAGAATAGACAAATCCCCCATCGCCCAGAGCACTGGGGGGGCAAGCTCTCCCAACCGCCGGATGAGCCGGCGGGGATATCCAGCGCAGATCCGGGTCAGGCAGACAATGCCCACCGCTTTGGCCCGGTCCAGGTAGGCCATCAGCCGGTTTTCCTCACCCAATAGGCTCAGAACCTGCCGGACCAAGCGAGGCGAGCAGCCCAGAGACACCAGATATTCCCCGGTAACCTCACCCTGTCCTGGCGGCCCAGCCAGTCTGGCCCGATTCTCCAAGGCCAGCAGCTGAGCCGTGGTCAGTACCGGACGGCTGGGGTCGCCCAGGTGGGAGGTAAGCAGGGCAATGCCCTGCGCTTGGAGTCTCACCGGAACCGCTTCCTGACCACAGGCGCTTTTATCACCTCTGGGGTCAGGGTCCCATCCTCCTCCAGCCGCAAGAAGGTGATGGTAAAGTTAGAATACTTGGCAATCTCATCCAGTTTAGCCTTTTCCGGGAAGTTGCTTACCACAGAATATGCCACGCCCTTGCGTTTTGCCCGCCCAGTCCGGCCGATGCGGTGAATATAATACTCGTTTTCCTCGGGAATATCATAGTTGATCACGCAGTCCACATCGTCTACATCAATGCCCCGGGAAGCCACGTCCGTGGCAATGAGAATGGGCAGTTTTCCCTGGTGGAAGCGCTGCATGGTCCTCTCCCGGAGGGATTGCTTGATGTCCCCGTGGATGCACTCGGCTTCTGCTCCGGCCCGCTGGAACTCATCACACAGCCGCTGGCACATGTGCTTGGTGTTGCAGAAAATCATCACCCGGCCAAAGCCCTGGGTACGGATCAGCCGGAGGGTAGTCTCTGCCTTGGCCAGCGGGGTAGTGGTCACGGCGTACTGGTCGATATCCGGCCGGTCGTCCAACTTGGGTTCCACGGTGATCTCCACCTCGTCCCGCTGGTACATCCAGCTCACAGTCATCACTTCTTGGGAAATGGTGGCGGAAAACAGGCCCAAATTCCGCCGGTTCTTCACTTTTTCCACGATCCGGGTCACATCCTTGAAGAAGCCCATGTCCAGCATCCGGTCCGCCTCGTCCAGAATCACCGTCTGCACCTGGCGAAAGCTGATATTTTTCCGGTTATAGTGATCCATCAGCCGGCCGGGGGTGGCCACGACGATTTGGGGCTTCTTGTCCAGGGCCCTGGTCTGGGTCACCATGGACGCGCCCCCGTAGAGCACTGCAACCCGGATACCGGTGTAGTAAGCCAGTAGGCTCCGCAATTCTCCGCCGATTTGGATCGCCAGTTCCCGGGTAGGGGCCAGGATCAGGCCCTGCACCTCCGGGCTGGCCGGATCCACATGCTCAATCATGGGAATGCCAAAGGCAAAGGTTTTTCCTGTACCGGTGGGGGCCTTGGCAATCACATCCTTCCAAGCCAGCAGCGGCGGGATCGCCTCCCGCTGGACGGAAGTGGGATACCCGTATCCCTTGTTTTCCAACGCCTTCAGCATGGCCGGGGAAAGGCCGAGATCTGAAAAGCGAATATGCGCATCATCCATAGACATCGTTCCTCTTATCCTAAATCTGTTTCACAGTATAGCAGATTTCCCCAGCATTTGCAATCCTGGCTTGATTTCGCCGCAGCTCTGGCGTATAATGCCAGCAGACCACATCTGCCCCGGTTCTAGGGGCGAAGGAGGAACTATGTTCACAGGCTTCTGCCCCGAAACCATGGATTTTCTCTGGGGCATTCGAATGAACAATAACCGGCAGTGGTTTGAAGCCCACAAAGAGCAGTATAATCAGTACCTTTACCGGCCCATGAAAGCCCTGGGACAGGCGGTATTTTCCGGCTTCCCTGCTGGCCTGGAATTAAAGGTCTCCCGGATCTACCGGGACGCCCGGCTCCATCCACCGGTTCCGTATAAAGAGAGCCTGTGGATTTGCATTCGCCAAGCCGTGGAATCCTGGAGCCAGCACCCGGCCCTATTCTTTGAACTGCGTCCGGAGGGGGCCAGCTATGGCTTCCTGCTCTGGCAGCCTCGGGCCCAGGTGATGGAAGCCTTCCGCCAAGATCTGGCCGCCCGGCCCACCCACTTCCCTGCCCTGGTAGACCGGGCTCAGACGGAGTCCGGCTTTATCCTCAACGCCGAATCCTACCGCCGGCCAAAGCCCTGCCCCATCCCGGAACTGGCGCCGTACTACAGCTGGAAAAACAATTTGACGGCTATGGCTTCCTTGGAGCCCGGCCCGGCCCTGTTTTCCCCGGACTTGGCCGGACAAGTCCGCCAAGCCCTGCTGGCCTGGGTTCCGGTGAGCCAATACTTTTCCCTGCTCACCCAATCTGCATGAAAAAATTCCCAATTTTCC
>DVHJ01000026.1 GCA_018712145.1 Candidatus Faecousia faecigallinarum
ATTGTAGGAAAATCCAAAAGTTTAGATTTTCCCACAATGCTTATCTTTTGGTCTTTGGTTCGGAATAGTGTAGTGCTGGCGGTCTATCTCTTGTTTTCGGTTGCTTGCTTCCTTACCGTACATGAGCATTCCTGCACCTCGTCCAGCAGCAGGTAGTACCGCCCCGGTTCCGTCATTTGTCTTTTGATGGAATTGTACATATCCTTTTCCGTCATGTTGCCGTCAAGGTCTTCCGAGGTGTAGCGCACCAGGATAATGTGGCCGGGGGCAATCCCGCTGTTCAGCAAATCTTCCCGGAGCATTTCCAAAATCGTGGATTTCCCGCAGCGCCGGATGCCCGCCAGTATTTTCACCAGGGGAACGTCACGGTAAGTTTTCAGCGCATGCATATATTGCGGCCGGACAATCATCTCAATCGCCTCCTAATTCCATAGAGATAGTATAGCCAAAAACTTTGTCGATGTCAATTGTTTTTTCGGATCAGGCGAAAAAACCTTTGAAATTTCCCAGGTTTTTCCACATGGCCAGGGGAAATTTCCCAATACAAAGGGGCTGCCGCAAACCTCACGTTTGCAGCAGCCCCAATATTATGGACAGTGAATGATCACAGATACTTCTTCATCTGATCGGAAGCCAACGCAGGATCATCGGAAACGGTGATGGTAAAGCGCATATCGTTGGCTTCGCCGAATGCGTCGCACCAGGCGACAAACTCCTCACCGGCGGCGCGGTCATCGCCGATGAACTTGTACAGGCTCTCAATGAACACATGGGTGATGTCAAAATTGCCGGCATGCAAGCCGCTGATAAAGCCCTTGAGCAGGGTGGCATTGTCGATGGTGTACTCCTTGGCGTCAATGAGCCGCACCCGATAGTCGATGTCATATGTGAGCTTCTGGCCGTATTCCACGCAGACGACGCTGCCGGTTTCGCTCTGCACTGCCTCGTTGATCTGCTTGACCAGATGCTTGGTCTTACCGGAGCCTTTCAGCCCCATAATTACCTTAACCATTGGTATATCCTCCTAGCAACACCGGGAATCCGGTTTTGTTTTGTTATTCTACCAGCTGCACAGGACAAATGCAACTGTTTTCCGGAAAAAACCCGGAAAACCCTTGCCGCCCCTGGCCGCCAGACAGGCAGCCAGGGGCAAAGGTTTACCGCTTTTCGTAGCCGGGCTTACCCAGGAGCTGGAACATATTGCGTTTGTAGAATTCCACACCGGGTTGGTTAAACGGATTGACCCCCAGCATATAGGCAGACAGTCCGCAGGACAGCTCAAAGAAATAGAACATTTCGCCCAGCTTGGTGTCGCTCAGCTCGCCCATATCCATGGTAATCACCGGCACACCGCCGTCCACATGGGCAGCCACAGTCCCCCGGAAAGCTTGCTCGTCCACAAAGTCCAAGGTACGGCCTTCCAGATAATTCAACCCGTCCAGGTTTTTCCAGTCGGAACCCACGGTCACCGCCTCTTTCACCGGGGCAAAACGCACCATGGTCTCGAACAGGTTCCGCTGGCCCTGCTGGATCATCTGGCCCAAAGAATGCAGGTCGGCGGTGAATTCGGCAGTAACGGGGAACAGGCCCTTGCCGTCCTTTCCCTCGGACTCGCCGAAGAGCTGCTGCCACCAGCCCCCCATCATCTTAAAGGCCGGCTCAAAGGAGGTGAGCAGTTCAATGGCCTTCCCATTGCGGTACAGCAGATTCCGAATGGCGGCATACAACCACACCGGATTCTCAAACGAGCGCAGGTCATAGTCTTTCTTGGCCCGGGCGGCGCCGATCATCACGTCACTGATGTTGATGCCCGACACAGCCATGGGCAGCAGGCCCACCGGGGTCAGCACGCTGAACCGGCCGCCCACATTCTGGGGAATGACAAAAGTCTCCCAGCCTTCCTCCGTGGCCATCTGGCGCAGGGCGCCCTTGCAGGGATCGGTAATGGCAAAAATCCGGCTCTTGGCCCCGTCGGTGCCATATTTCCGCTCCAGCATCCACCGCAGGGCACGGGTAGCGATGGCCGGTTCGGTGGTGGTGCCGGACTTGGAAATGAACACCACGGAAAAGTCCTTGTCCTCCAGCTGGGACACCAGGTCATTCCAGGCCCGGGTAGACAGGCCGTTGCCGGCAAAAAACACCTGGGGATTGCCAATTGTCCCCCGCTTTAGATTGTAATTCGGGCCGTAGATCAGCTCAATGGCCGCCCGGGGGCCCAGATAGGAGCCGCCGATGCCTACCACCACAAAGGCCTGGGAATTTCCCCGCACCCGCTGGGCAGCCTGGGCAATGCGGCGCATTTCATCCGTTTCTTCGTAGGTGGGCAGATCCAGCCAGCCCAGGAAGTCGTTGCCCTCCCCGGTGCCCTCGGTGAGAGTCTTGTGGGCGGCAGAGATTTCCTTCTCCGTCGCCAGCAAATCCGGCAGGGCCAGCTGACCCCATACATTGGAAATATCAACCTTAATCATGGCATACACACGTCCTTTCAACGCAATGGATACAGGTTTGGCGTATCATCAGCCTCTCTATCATGCTATCGCAAATCCGCCGGAAACGCAAGGCTTTTTTTCATTTTCTAAAATTTTTCTGGCATAGTGTCACCCCATTGGGGCAAGCTGTACAAAAAGGCAGAGAGGAGGACGCTGATGGAAAGCCCAGACCGTCCCCTGTTCCCGGAAATTCTCCCGGTGGGACTGGGGTTGCCGATGACCTTGTTTCCCGAGTCGGTGAAGCCCTTCCCCCGGGAGCTGGAGCCGGAGGAGGTTCAGGCGGCGCAGCCTGAAGAACCCACCGCCATGCCCTTTACCCCAGGGGATTAACGGCAAATAAGCGGGCTGTCCCAACATGATTTCGGAAAATCATGTTGGGGCAGCCCTGTATTTTTTCCCTGTTGTCCAGAAACCTGAAGCCCTTGCCCACACAAGCCCAATGTACCCCGTTTCCGCTGGGGAACGCAACACGCCGGTTGGCAAAACCCCATCGGAACCGCCCTAGCTTGCAGGAAAATCCCGGCCGGCCAAGGCCTCCGCCTCTGCCTGGGCGTAGCTGGCATAAAATGCCTGCTCATCTTGGTTAATCCACCGGCACATCATTGCCGTAAATTCTCTGGCGCCATCCTCTGCCAGGTGGTTTACATCCAGGAACGCGGACTCGTCCGGAAATAAGGCGGTTTTCCCACGGAGCAAGTTGAAGTCTACATATGGCACCTCCAGGCGCCGGAACAGATCCCGATAGCCGGTGTAGATCTCGTCCAACCCGTCGTACATCAGGGTCAGCCGCTGGCTGATGGGCAGGGTAACGGCCACCACGGAAATCCCCCGGTCCCGGCATAGGGCAACCATTTTCTCCAAATAGTTCACGTTTTCCCGGCGGAACTGGGTTTCCAGGCAGGTGGTGTGATAATACTGGGGATCCAAAACCGCGCAGGGGGCCGCATCCCCCGGCTTCCAGCCTTTGGTCTGGTAGTTTTGCGAAGTGCCCCGCTCTCCGGTTCCCGCCGCCAGGGCCTTCCAGGCTTCCACGCCCCGGTACAGCGTATCGTAAAATACGGATAAATACTCGTTTACCCGGATATGGCGGAAAAAGTAGCTCAGCCGGGTCAGGGGATTCCGGTACCGGCCCAGTTGGTAAATATCCCCCTCCGGTCCTTCCTGGGTCCGGTCCCGGGTCATGGAGTCAAAAGACACTTCCAAAATCACCAGTTTCACCGGATTTCGGGCCAACTCCGCCTTGAGCAGTTCATACTGCCCGGCCAGGGTCATCCGGGTGGTGGACAGGTTGTAAGCTCGACAGCCCAGCGTTTCATCCAGCACCTCCGGCACAATACCCCGATAGGCGTGGGAGGAACCGCACACCAGCACATCCAAGGTACCGGCCAGACTGTCCCGCACCCCGCCGTCCTGATAGTGGTATACCTCGTTTTGAAAATACGGCTCCACAATTCCTGCTGCCACCAGGCTCACCAACAGCACAAACAACAGAATTTTCTTCCCTGTCCGCCGGACCTCAGCCATACCGGCGCCTCCTTTCCCAACGATGCCTCAGAACTGGGCATATAAAAATCCGCCTGTCTCCATGGACATGGGGATGCCCCAGTAGGCAATCACAAAAAACAGGGCCACGCTCACCACCAGGCGCACTGCCCCTGGAATCCGGCGCTCCAGCACCGGCCCCTTCCGCTGGGCAAGGCTCACCAGGAACAGAATCCCGGCGCCGGCGCCCAGAATCAGCAAATTCTCCCGGGTCACCACCGGGTACAGTGCCCGGCCATCTACGCCGCTGAAGTCCCAATTCCGGAAGCAGGCGGCCCAGAAGCCCAGGCCGTTGCGCAAGCCCCCCACCTCCGGGAACACCTTGATCATGGTCACCAGGCAAAAGGTACGCACCGTGGCAAAGGCCCGCCAGGCAAAGCCGGATTCCCGCACCCGCAAAGCCCTCTTCATTCGGGCGTATACCGGTTCCAGCCACAAAGAGACGATGATGGCCAAGCCGTTCACCCCACCCCAGGCGATATACCCCCAGTTGGCCCCGTGCCACAGGCCGGTGGTAAACCACACCACCACCAGTGCGAAGGAGGCCGCCAGGGTTTTGCCGAACGTTGAACCGAAGGTTTTGGTTCCCCATTTCGTCAAAGCCTTGGCCGGGCGGGACACCGCCACGGGATAATATAAGTAGGTTTTAAACCAGGCCCCCAGGGTGATGTGCCATCTTCGCCAGTACTCCGCCACGGACTTGGAGAAATAGGGCCGCTGGAAGTTCTCCGCCAGGCGGATATCCAGCATCTGGCACAGGCCGCAGACAATATCCATGTAGCCGGAAAAGTCGGCATAAATCTGCAGGCTATACAGAAAAGCGCCCAACACCACATTGTTCCCCGGCAGGCTGGCGTACTGATTGAACACCGCCTGCACCAGGGGAGCGGCCCGGTCGGCCAGCACCATTTTCTTGCCGTAGCCCCAGAGCATCCGCTGAAAACCCAGGGTAAAATTCCGGTCGGAATACCGGTGGGGAGCAAACAGCTGACCGGATAGCTGCCGGTAATCACTGATGGGTCCCTGGGTCACCTGGGGGAAAAAGGAAGTGAATAGCAGCAGCTTGGCGAAGTTTTCCTGGGCCGGGCATTTCTCCCAGTACACATCCACCACATAGCCCATGGTCTGGAAAGTATAGAAAGAGATGCCCAAAGGCACCACCAGATGCCACACCGTGTCCACCCCACCGCCCCCCAGGAGCAGGGACAGCTCATTGACCTGGCGCAGCACAAAGCCCCCGTATTTAAACAGGCACAATAGGCCAAAGTTTAGACACAGGCAACCCCCCATCACCCACCGCCGGCGGCGGGTGGCGGCGGCTTTGACCGCTTTCCGGGCAGCTTTGTCCATCCGGTCCCGGTTGACCCGGAGATAGGCCCGGGATTTTTCCCCGATGGCCTGCATCCACCGCCCCGCGCCGTAGGCGGACAGGGCGGTGATCACCAGGAAAACCCCATTTTCCCACCCGGCCGCAACGTAAAAAATGCAGCTGGCCACCAGCAGGCAAATCCACTGTGCCCGTTTGGGCACCAGGTAAAATGCTGCCACCAGCACAGCTGCAAACAGGGCAAATTCCCCGGAAATCAGCGACATGCCCTCACTCCTCCTGCTGAATCTGCTGGATCATCGCCCAAATGGCCTTGGCGCTGTTAAAATTCTCCGGCACCAAGTACTTTGGGCCGATGTCAATGTCAAAGGTATCCGAAATCTCGGTTACCAAAGTGACAATGCTAAACGAATCCAACACCTTGCCGTCAATGAGCCGGTCCTCCGTGGCATAGTCCACATCCGGGTTAATTTCCGCTAAAATCTCCATCAATTCGTCCATCTGTTACACTCCCAGACAACCGTCCGCCAAATGCGTGTATTTCTGCCTTATCATACCACACGGCGGCACAATGTCAAGGCATTTTCCCGCCCGGTTCCCCTTTCTTCTGCCGAAGTGCCGTGGCCTTTTTGCCGGCTGCCTCAGCCTCTCTGTCCCGGCCCAGCCGGCACAGCACAACGGACAGGAAAGTATAGTACGACGGTTCTTCCCCACCGGCATGGATGGCCTTTTGGATCGCCTCCAGAGCCTCCTGAGCACGGTCCATGGCCAGCAAGAGCATGGCCATTTTGGCATGGGCAACATCCAACGCCGGATCCAGCTCCACCGCCTTGGTATAGGCTGCCAGCGCCTCCTGGTTTTGTTCCAATTTCGCCAACAAATCTCCTGCCAAGCAATGCAATACTCCCTCCTGGGGATCCAGCGCAATGGCCGCATTGACCTCCGCCAGCGCTTCCGAAAAACGGTTCATTTTTTGCAGCTGCATCGCCAGATCAGCATGGTATATCGTCTCATCCGGGTCCAGTTCCACCGCTTTTCCATAGGAAAGCCTGGCTTCTTCATCCTTCCCCAGGGCTTCCAACGCATCCCCCAGCCGGTTATAATACCGGGGATTCTCTGGGTCCTGGCGGATCAACTGGCGAAGCCATTCTACCGCCCCAGCGGAATCCCCTTGAGAAATGCAGTCGTTGGCCGCCTGATACATCCGTTGGGCCTCTGCCTGGCCGGTGATGTTGGCCAAAGCCTGACCGATGCCGGCCTGCACCCCCTCCGGCTTGTCCCTGCCGGCTTCCCAGCCGGACTGGCCTTCTTCCCCTTTGTCTCTCCGCTTGCTGGCGTCAGCAAAAGCGTCAAAGGCGTCAGCCAGAGCCTGATACCGTTTCTCCGCATCTGCAAGGAACGTTTGCTTGTCCGGCAGCTTGTAGGCAAAGGCATCCCCAAGCCGGATCATCACCTGGTCAAATCCGTCATGACGGATGCAATAGCCCCGGCTTTCCTCCAGGAATTCCTTCACCCGCCCTTCCAATTGATCCCGGGTGTAAAGCATCCAGTAGGGGCATTTCCAGACATTTTCCGCAAATTTTTCGCTGTTTTCCAAAAGAAAATCCATAACGCTCCGGTCATTTCCGGCATATCCAATAAAAACCGGGTGGTAATTTAGAAAAATCTTCTCCAGCGCCCCTTTCCATCTGTCCGGAAGGGTTGCCAGATCTTCGGTTCTACTTCTGGGGTCAAACAGCAAATCCCGGTGGATTTTGAGAATGGCCGGCCGCACCGGCTGGGCAGTGACGTGCCCGGCCAGAGACTCATGGCCCACCACCATGGGCATGTGCTGGGCATAGTACTGCACCGCATCCTCGGTGAGATGGTCAAAGTTGGTGGTGACCACCACATTGTGGGGAGTGTGGGTCAGTAAGTAAGCCAGGATGACATAGCCCACGCTGGGTTTCGCCGAATCCATCTGCTTTTCCAAATAGCTGTAGCCGTCGCTGGGCATACGGGCAAACCGCTTTTCATAGTACTGGCTGTAAAAGCTGGACATATTTTCGTCGGTGATTCCCAAGCCATCCCGCCAATGCCCATGGGCCTGGGGATTGCGGGTGCGCAGTTCTCTGTCCCAAATACGCACCAGCTCCTGGCCTGACGGGATGCCGGAAGAGCGAGAGGCCCCCGCACCCAGCACAAAGCAAAACTTCCGCGGATGGGAGCTGTGGGTCACTTCCTTTATCTCCTGGAGAAATCCCTCTAGGGACAGCGGTTCATAAGCCATTGTTTTTATCCCTCCCTCTCAGGAGAATTTGACAAAATTTGACTTTATTGTATAAGCCCGTCACTGGTTTTGCAAGGGGTATTTCCGGAAATCTCCCGCCGTTCCCCAGGCATTGGCCACACGCGGCCCAGGGGCGTGCAAAGCCCCCTCTTGCCATAAACTGGCATCGGTTGTATACTGAAGGCAGAAAGGAGTCCGCCATGCTGACCTATGACCTGACCCAAGAACCGGGCCCCCTGTATGCGGCCCTGTACCGCTGCATCCGCCGGGATATCCTGGCCGGCCGCCTGGCCCCCGGCCAGAAACTGCCCTCCAAACGGGCCCTGGCCGACCACCTAAAAATCAGCAAAGCCACCGTGGAGGCAGCCTATGCCCAGCTAAACGCCGAGGGCTACCTCCGCTCCCGGGAGAAGGTGGGCTATTTTGTGGAGCAGGTAGCCAGCAGCTCCCTCCCCCAGCTCCCCCGGCCAACGCCCCGGGAAACGCCGCCCCCGCCCCCGGCGGAGCTGGCGGACTTTACTGCCAACCGGTTAGAGGCCTTCCCCTTCTCCGTGTGGTCCAAGCTCTCCCGGGAGGTGATGCTGGACTATGGCCGGGATCTGCTGGACCCGGTGCCCTCCGGGGGCGCCCTGGTGCTCCGCCAGGCCATTGCCGGGTTCCTCTATGGCTTTCGGTCTATGTCCGTCTCTCCCGACCAGATCTTGGTGGGGGCGGGCACGGACTTCCTGTATAACCTGCTGGTGCAGCTTTTGGGCCGGGACAAGGTCTACGGGGTGGAGGACCCGGGCTACGCCAAAATCCGCCAGATCTACACCGCCGCCGGGGTGGAATGCCTGCCCCTGCCCATGGACGGGGAGGGGGTGCGGCCGGATTGCCTGGGCCGGGCCCAGGTGGTGCACCTATCCCCATCCCACCACTTTCCCACCGGGGTGGTCACCCCCATTGGCCGCCGCCAGGCTCTGCTGGCCTGGGCGGAGGGGGCCCCGGGCCGCTATCTCATTGAGGACGACTATGACAGCGAATTCCGGCTGGCCGGCCGGCCCATCCCCACCTTGCAGTCCATCGACCGCAGCGGAAAGGTGATCTACCTCAACTCCTTTACCAAATCCATCGCCCCGTCCATCCGCATCGGCTTTCTGGTGCTGCCCCCGGGGCTGATGGCGGAATTCCACCGGAAGCTGGGCTTTTATGCCTGCACCGTTCCCAGCTTTGAGCAGTACACCCTGGCCCGGTTCCTCAGCCGGGGGTACTTTGAGCAGCACCTGAACCGGATGAAGAAGCACTACCGCATTCAGCGGGACAAAATTCTCGCCGCCCTGGCCGGGGCCAGCTTTGCCGGGCAGGTGGAGGTGCTGGGCAAGGATGCCGGGCTCCACTTTCTGCTGCGGGTGGATACCAGCCTCACCGATCGGCAGCTGAAGGCCCTGTGCGCCGGGGCTGGGATCCGCATCCAATGCCTGTCCGAGTTTTATCAGGCCCCCGCCGGGGACTCCCACTGCCTGGTGGTGAACTACACCGGCTTCCCCGGGGACCGGGCGGAGCAGGTGGCCGCCAACCTGGAGCAGGTGCTGGCGGGAAAAAAACCGGGCCTTGCCCCTTGACTTTTTCCCGCCGGGCCGTATAATAGCGGTAGAAAACATATTGGGAAAGGAATTCACTTCGATGAGCGACTGCGACAGTACCGGCGACGGTAACGCCGACTGCCCTAGACCTAATCAAGCATAGCCTGCACCGGTCTTGACGGAAGCGGGTTATGCTTTTGCGCATTTCCTCCGCTTCCCCCGCCATCGGCCCATGGATTTAGGAGGAACATAAATTATGCAAACCATACTCTTGCAGCTGCTGCTTCAGGTTGTGCTGATCGCCCTGAACGCAGTGTTCGCCTGCGCAGAAATTGCCGTGCTCTCGGTGAACGAGACCCGGCTGGAAAAACTGGCGGAGGATGGCAACCGCAAGGCCGTGCGCCTGCGCCGCCTCACCAGCCAGCCCGCCAAATTCCTGGCCACCATCCAGGTAGCCATCACCCTGTCGGGCTTCCTGGGCAGCGCCATGGCTGCGGAGAACTTCTCGGAGTACCTGGTCAACTGGCTGGTTAGTCTGGGCGTAACCATCCCCCGGGGCACCCTGGACGCCATTTCCGTGGTGCTGATCACCATTGTGCTGTCGTACATCACCCTGGTGTTCGGCGAGCTGGTGCCCAAGCGGCTGGCCATGAAAAAGTCGGAGGCCCTGGCTCTGGGCATGTCCGGCATGATCTCCGGCATTTCCAAGATTTTTGCCCCGCTGGTGTGGCTGCTCACCGTGTCGGTGAACGGCGTGCTGCGGCTGCTGGGGGTTGATCCCAACGCCGAGGAAGAACAGGTCAGCGAGGAAGAGATCCGGATGATGGTGGATGCCGGCGGCGAGCACGGCACCATCGACCGGGAAGAGCAGCACTTTATTCAAAACGTCTTTGAGTTCGACGACTTGACCGCCGGGGAAATTTCCACCCACCGCACGGAGATTGCCATGCTCTGGATGGACGAAACCCCGGAGCAGTGGGCGGAAACCATCCGCACCAGCCGGCATTCCATGTACCCGGTTTGCCAGGAGTCGGTGGATCAGGTCATCGGCGTGCTGAACACCAAGGATTACTTCCGCCTGGCGGATCACAGCCGGGAGACCATCCTGGCCCAGGCGGTAAAGCCTGCCTACTTTGTCCCAGAGTCGGTGAAGGCCGACGTGCTGTTCCGGAATATGCGGAACCGGCGGATCCACTTTGCCGTGGTACTGGACGAGTACGGCGGCCTCAGCGGCATTATCACCATCTATGACCTGCTGGAGCAGCTGGTGGGGGACTTTGATGATGAGTCTGTGGGCGAGGCGCCGGAAATTGAGCAGGTAGATACCCGCACCTGGCGGATTCAGGGTTCCGCCCCCCTGGATGACGTGGCCGAACAGCTGGGGATGGAGATGCCGGTGGAGGAGTATGACACCTTTGGCGGCCTGGTGTTTGGCGCCTTGGGCGCCATTCCCGCCGACGGCGCTCAGCCGGAGCTGGACGTGTGCGGCGTACATGTGAAAGTGCAGAGCATTTTAGAGCACCGCCTGCAAAGCGCGTTGGTCATCACCCCGGAGCCGGCAGAGGCGGAAGCTTAAAAACATCATTTCATTGCGGCGAGCCAGTGACATTGATCACTGGCTCGCCATGTTATACGACGGCCAGCGGCAACGCAACGGCCTACAGCGCAATTGCCCCGCCCCAGGGATTTGCGCGCAAAAAGTGCCCCGCCGGCAGCTGACCAGGCCGCCGGCGGGGACACTTTTGTATAGGAAAGAGAGGTACAAAATGAAACCCATCGATAGATTTAGTATACCGGGGAAATATTAAAATGTCAGTCCGAAAATGTTAAGCATTTATGAAGTTACCGGCCTACCCCTCTGCTCCGCAGAAATTTGTCCGGCGGCCCTCTTGACTTTTTTCGGAAATGGTATATAGTGAAAGCAAAAGAGTTAGCACTCTCAAGCAGGGAGTGCTAAACCGCCCCGGTGGGCGGGAAAGGAGAGCGCTTATGAACTTTAATCAATATACCAGGAAGTCTCTGGAAGCCATCCAGAGCGCCCAGAACATCGCCCGGGAAAACGGCCACCAGCAAATGGAGCAGGTGCACCTGCTGCTGGCCCTGCTGCGCCAGGAAAACGGCCTGGCCCCCCAGCTTCTGCGGAAAATGGGGGTCACCGTGGAAAGCCTGGAGGCGGCGGCAGAAGTGGAGCTGGGAAAACTGCCCCGGGTGTCCGGCAGCCGGGAGGCAGATAAATTCTATATTTCCCAAGGGGTGGACGACGTATTTACCCAAGCCGAAAGCCTGGCCGCCAGCATGAAAGATGAATACGTCTCCGTGGAGCACCTGCTCCTGGCCCTGGTGGAATCCGCCCGGGATCCGGTCAAATCCCTGCTGCGCACCTACAATATCCGCAAAGAAGACTGCATGCAGGCCCTGCAGGCCGTCCGGGGCAGCCAGCGGGTCACCTCCGACAACCCGGAGGAGACCTACGAGGCCCTGGAAAAATACGGCACCGACCTGGTACGCCAGGCCAAAGCCCAGAAGATGGACCCAGTGATCGGCCGGGACGAAGAAATTCGGAATGTCATCCGCATCCTCAGCCGGAAAACAAAAAACAACCCGGTGCTCATCGGTGAGCCGGGCGTGGGCAAAACCGCCATTGCCGAAGGGCTGGCCCAGCGGATTGTCCGGGGAGACGTCCCTAAGAATTTGCAGGAGAAAACCATTTTCTCCCTGGATATGGGCTCCCTCATTGCCGGGGCAAAATACCGGGGCGAATTTGAAGAGCGGCTGAAGGCTGTGCTGGCGGAGGTGAAGAAGTCCGAGGGCAGGATCATCCTGTTCATCGACGAGCTGCACACCATTGTGGGCGCCGGGAAAACCGACGGCGCCATGGACGCCGGCAACCTGTTAAAGCCTATGCTGGCCCGGGGCGAGCTCCACTGCATCGGCGCCACTACCCTGGATGAGTACCGCCAGTATGTGGAGAAGGACCCGGCCCTGGAGCGCCGGTTCCAGCCGGTGATGGTGAATGAGCCCACGGTAGAAGATACCATTGCCATCCTCCGGGGCCTGAAAGAACGGTACGAGGTTTATCACGGGGTGAAGATCACCGACGCGGCCATTATCGCCGCCGCCTCCCTGTCCAACCGGTACATTTCCGACCGGTTCCTGCCGGACAAGGCCATCGACCTGATTGACGAGGCCTGCGCCCTGATCCGCACGGAGATGGACTCCATGCCCACCGAACTGGACGTGGTCTCCCGGAAAATTATCCAAATGGAAATTGAGGAGGCTGCCCTGAAGAAGGAGGAGGATCCCCGCTCCAAGGCCCGGCTGGCCGAGCTGCAAAAAGAGCTGGCGGAAGAACGGGAGCAGCTGAACGCCAAAAAGGCCCAGTGGGAAAATGAGAAAAATGCCATTGGCCGGGTGCAGCAGCTCCGGGAACAGATTGAAGATCTGAACCGGCAAATTGAAGCGGCGGAGCAGCAATACGACCTGGAGAAAGCCGCCGAGCTGAAATACGGCAAGCTCCCGGAGGCCAAACGCCAGCTGGAAGCCGAGGAGCAGGTGGCCCAAAACGCCAAGGCCACCAGCATGCTCCGGGACAAGGTGACGGAAGAGGAGATTGCCCGGATTGTCCAGCGGTGGACGGGAATCCCCGTATCCAAGCTGGTCCAGGGCGAGCGGGAGAAACTACTGCACCTGGATGAAACCCTCCACCGCCGGGTGGTGGGCCAAGATGAAGCCGTGCAGGCGGTGACGGAAGCCATCCAGCGCAGCCGGGCAGGCATCCAGGACCCGAACCGGCCCATCGGCTCGTTTTTGTTCCTTGGCCCCACCGGCGTGGGCAAAACCGAGCTGGCCAAAAGCCTGGCCGAGGCGCTGTTTGACGATGAAAACAACCTGGTGCGGATTGACATGTCGGAATATATGGAGAAATTCGCCGTGTCCCGGCTGATCGGGGCGCCTCCCGGATACGTGGGCTATGAGGAAGGCGGCCAGCTCACCGAGGCGGTCCGCCGGAAGCCCTACTCCGTGGTGCTGTTTGACGAGGTGGAAAAGGCCCATCCGGATGTGTTCAACGTGCTGCTGCAGGTGCTGGACGACGGCCGGATTACCGATTCCCAAGGCCGGACGGTGGACTTTAAAAACACATCATCATCCTCACCTCCAATCTGGGCTCCGCCTACCTGCTGGACGGCATCGGCCCGGACGGCTCCATTGCCGAGTCCGCCCGCAGCCAAGTGATGGCGCTGTTGCGTAAGTCCTTCCGGCCGGAGTTCCTGAACCGGTTGGATGAGATCGTCTTCTACAAGCCCCTGAGCAAAGCCGATGTCACCGCCATCATTGACCTGCAAATTGACCGGCTGAACCGCCGCCTGGCGGAGCAGGAGATCACCTGCGCCCTGACCCCGGAGGCCAAACACTTTATCATTGACGCAGCCTACGATCCCCAGTACGGCGCCCGTCCTCTGCGCCGGTATGTCCAGCACACGGTGGAAACCCTGCTGGCCAAGCGCCTGCTGGCGGGAGACATTCTCCCCGGACAGACCGTCACCGTGGATGTCCAGGAGGGTCAGCTGGTATTGCAGTAAGTCCCCCGCAGGTCCCCGGATTGGATGAACAGGCGGTGGCGAGGCGCGGATTGGCCGCCCAAGCGCCGGTTTTTCAACGCCAGCAAAAGGGCATAGCAAAAACGCTGCCGGCGGTGTCGTGCCCCGCATACAAGACAGAAACACAGCTGGGGGCTGTCTCACTAACGCAGAGACAGCCCCGGCAATCCGTTTTCCCGTACCTACGGTATGATCATTGGAGAAACGTCCCTGTACCCGAAAACACTTGCTCACCTTCAGCATGTGATTGCCCTCTATGTACTTGCACCCACAGAAACGCAGCATGTTTTTCTATGTGATTGCAAACCGCGTCCTTGTAACTGCGGCCACCCGGCATGTTTCAGCCTGTCATTGCGAGGAGCGGGGCGGCCGCCCCGCGACGCGGCAATCCGTTCTCCTGGCGGCAGTACAAAACAAAAAGCAGCACTTGAGGCGAATCCGTAGCGGTGACGAATTTGCCCTAAGCGCTGCTGATTTCTTCCCTCCTCTGCAGGGACGCGGATTGTCCCGTCGCCTCGCTCCTCGCAATGACAGGCAAAAGGCAGATGCGGACCTGCGTTTGCAAGTACGTCCCGACGGGGAAAATTTGCAACCGTCTACACGTCCTTTTCCTGCCACAGTTTTGCGGGAAAAGAGGGCTGTCCCCTCATGGTTTCTGCAAATCATTTTGAGACAGCCCCATAAAATTCTTCTAAGGATGGTGCAAAACCGGTTAGGCCAACGGCCAGTTGCCCCAATCCTAGTACAAATACTCTCCAGGCCTTAAGCTAAGGACCAGGGCGTAGCCCCACTTCACCCCTACCCCAGCCAAAACCGTTTCCTCTTCCGATGTACGGAACCTGAAAATTCCGATCCGGCCATCCCCGTTATCCAGCCCTTGGTTTTCCATCCCCAGGTACTGGGCATAGCCGTCCGCCATCACCTCCGGCGCTTCCGCACCGGCCTCCTGATAAATTTGGGGCATATCGCACTGCACACTCACCAGCTTCTCTGACGGTAGATCCATCAGAATCTGCACCCACCCGTCGGCCAGCAGCTCCAGCCGCCCGAACAGATACGTCTGCCCGGTGGAGGCATCCACGGCGCACAAATATTGCAACTGCCAGTTCCCATCGTACAGATTCCCGGCGCTTGCCGGACTGTTCACCACTGCTTTCACCCAGGCGGTGAAGGAGGTCAGGGCAGGCACCCTCTGGGTCAGGCTGTCCAGCTCCGCCATAAACCGCGCCAACATCTCCGCCTCGTCCCAGTATAGCCTGGCCCCGGCGGAAAAATCCAGGGCAATGAAGGTTTCCGCCGCCGCGTTCAACCGTTGGGCCAGGGTGGAGTCCGTCACCTCGAACTGGGTGTACAACGCATCCGTCTGTGTCACGGTTTGGTACAGCATGGCCTCCTGGCGGTCCAGGAGATACCCGGGCAGGGCAATGGCGCATCCAATGAGGGCTGCCACCAGAAAAAGGGCCAACGCCGTCTTCATCCTGCTCCACCTCCCAAGGTAATCTCCACCGTGGTGCCCTTTCCCACCTGGCTGGTGTATACCAGCTGGGTGCCGTGGGCCTGGGCAATCCGCCGGCACAGGGCAAGCCCCAGCCCGGCGCCCCCCTGAGCCCTGGCCCGGGACTTATCCACCATGTAAAAGGGTTCGGTGATCCGGTCCAGGGCTTCCGGCGGAATCCCCCTGCCCTGGTCAATCACCCGGAACACATACCCCGTCTCCTCCGGCCGGCCAAACAGGGTCACCGTTGCGCCTTCCCCAGAAGCCTTCCTGGCATTGTCCAGGAGATTATACAGCAGGGTATGGAGCAAGTTCCCCTCCCCCCGGAATTGACCGGGCGCTACGTCCTGGATTAATGTTACCCTGCTCTGGGCCATGGGGTAGGCCATGCTCCCGGCCACCGACTGGGCCAGGCGCCGGGCGTCTACCTGCCCCATGGCCGGCTGGCTCCGTTCCAGGGCAAATAGATCCAGCAGAGAAAAGGACATGGCTTCCAGCCGCTTACCTTCGGAAAAAATGTACCCCACCGCCTCCAGCTGCTGCTCCCTGGGCAGCTCCCGGCTGCGCAGGGTATCGGCATAGCCGATCACCGAGGTAAGCGGCGTTTTCAGCTCATGGGCAAAAGAGGCGGTAAAATCACGCTGCCGCCGGGCCGCCTCCGCCAGCTCCCGGATTTTGGTCTCCAGGGCCTCGGCCATGTGGTTAAAATCCTCTGCCAGCTGGCCCAATTCGTCCTTGCTCCGTACCCGAACCCGGCGGGAATACTGCCCACCGGCTACAGACCGGGTGGACCGGGACAGCTTCCGGATCGGCCCGGTGAGCAGGCTGGCCCACAGGGCGGCGGCTGCCGCCCCTACCCCCAATGCCAAGGCCATCACCCGGTAATAAATGCCCAAATTCCGGTCCCGCTGGACAAAGGGCTGATCCGCGTCCTGGACGAGGTCAACATAATATTCCCGTGCCCCCAGCGCCAGCCGCTGCATGGTTTCCAAATGCCGGCCGTCTCCGGTTTTCACAAACTGGTAACACAGGTCGCCGCCCTGGCCGGGCACCAGGGTGCATTCTCCCTCCCGGTTCCGCCATACCTCGCTGCCGTCGCTCCGGAAGACCACCATGGCGTAACCCTGGAAAAACACGCTGCCCTGGAGCAGCTCCACCAAGGCGCTCTCTCCCCCCGCAGCCCGGGAGGCCAAGGCCCCCACGGTGAGGCAGAGCATTTGGCTCTCCCCGGTGGCCGTGGCCACCTGGGTTTCCAGCTCCGATTGGAAGCTGGCAGAAACCATGGTATAACCGCTCGCCGCCACGGTCACCGCCACAATGGCCACCACCAGCAAAGTAATTTTCCAGGCCAGCTTCACGGCTCCACCTCTAGCCGGTAGCCCACCTTGTACACGGCCACCAGCTTGTCCTGCCAGCCCAGCTTTTTCCGCAGGCGCTGAACGTGAAGATCCACGGTGCGGCTGTCCCCCAGGTAGTCCGATTCCCACACCCGCTCGTAAATGGTCTGGCGGAACAGGGCGATGTTCTGGTTCCGGGCAAATAAGAGAAGGAGCTCAAACTCCTTCTTGGTCAGGGGCACCGGGACGCCTCCCTTGGTCGCCTGCATGGAGGTCTGGTCAATGACCACATCCCCAATCTGTATCCGGTTGTTGCTTTTCCCTACCCGGCGCAGGACGCTCTCCACCCGGGCCAAAAGCTCCACCACCTCAAAGGGCTTGGTGAGGTAGTCGTCCGCCCCGGCCCGCAGGCCCTGGACCCGGTCGGCCACAGAGCCCTTGGCGGTGAGGAAAATCACCGGGGTGCCGGTGGGCTTGATCTGCTCTAAAAGACTGTAGCCGTCAATCCCCGGCAGCATAATGTCCAGCAGCACCAGGTCGTAGGTGTTCTCTAAAATGAGATCCGCCGCGGTCAGGCCGTCATAGGCCTTCTGGCAGGCGTAGCCGCAGCTGGTCAGGTTCCAGTCGATCAGATTGGCAATGGGCTTCTCGTCCTCAACAATCAAAATGCGTATCATTTGTTCTCCTCCGGAAATGGCGTTTGGCTGCTTCTGCCCCTTTAGTTTGTATCCCCATTGTATCACAGTTGTATCCGCCGGGGAATTGCATTTTCGGGAAAATCCGGTATAATAAAACAAAACGGCCGCAGCCTGCGGCATAGGAGGCGCGAACCATGGAGGTTCTGGTCATTGGCATTGCCGGGGGCACCGGCAGCGGCAAAACTACCCTGATGAAAAATCTCATGGGCCGGTTTGGGGACGAGATCACGGTGATGAGCCATGACAATTACTACCGCGCCCACGATGATCTGCCCTATGAGCAACGGTGCAAATTAAACTACGACGAACCGGCAGCCTTTGAAACCGAGCTGATGGTGGAGCATTTGCACAGGCTGCGCCAGGGCCAAAGCGTAGACTGCCCGGTGTATGACTTCACCGTACACAACAGGAGCTCAGAGGTACTGCATCTGGAGCCAAAGAGTGTGGTCATGGTGGAGGGCATTTTGATTTTCCAGCACAAAGCCCTGCGGGATCTGATGGACATCAAGATTTTTGTGGACACCGACGCGGACATCCGCCTGTGCCGCCGGATTAAGCGGGACGTCAATAAGCGGGGCCGGACCATTGAGTCAGTGCTGACCCAGTACCAACAGACGGTAAAGCCCATGCACGACCAGTATGTGGAGCCCAGCAAGCGGTTTGCCGACCTGGTGGTGCTGGAGGGGGGCAAAAACTTGGTGGCCTTGGATATGATCATCAACCGCCTGCAGCGGCACCTGGAGGAAAACGGCTAACCCCCGGCGAAAAGCAGTAGATTTCCACCGTGCGCAGATATGGAGAAACGCGTCCGGTGGATGACTGTAGGACAAAGCGCCGGGCTTTCCGGCACCCAATGGTATGCAAAAGCTTGCCCCTCTGCTGCACCGTAACCGCCCGGGCCACAATCTCCCCTAACTCCCGCCGGAAATTTTTGCAAAAAATTCTTGACAAATCCCCAGGGGTTGGTATAATAGACAAGCTGCCAGAGACAGCAGGAGGCACTTTGCCGTAACGGGATTTCCCATCCTGCCGAGGTGTGCGAAATTCGCTATGCTGTGTTTCGTGTCCTCATGTCTTTTGGCATGAGGCATTTATTTTTTCGGAGGTGACACTTTCATGCCCAACGCAAAGGTTCTGGAGAACAAGAAAGCCATTGTGGAGGCCCTGACCGGGAAAATCTCCGGCTCCGCCGCCGTGGTCTTCGTGGACTACAAAGGCATTAACGTTGCTCAGGATACCGCCCTGCGTAAGCAGTTCCGGGAAGCTTCCGTGGAGTACTCCGTGGTGAAAAATACCCTGACCCGGTTTGCCGCCAACAAGGCCGGCTACAACCAGTTTGACGAGCTCCTCAACGGAACCACCGCCATGGCCTGCACCACTGGCGATCCCATCGCTCCGGCCCGCATTATCTGCGAGTTCGCCAAGAAGAACAAAAACGTACTGTCCATCAAGGGCGGCCTGGTGGAAGGCTCCGTGCTGACCGCCGAGCAGCTCAACGCCTTTGGCGAGCTGCCCAGCAAGGACGCCCTCATCGCCCAGGTGCTGGGTACCTTCCTGGCTCCCATTTCCAGCCTGGCCTTCGTGCTGGATCAGATCCGTATCCAGAAGGAAGGCCCCGCCGCCCCGGCAGAAGCTGCCGCAGAGGCGTAACCCATTCCATCATTCATTAATTATTTACTGTTTAGGAGGATAAGTCATCATGGCAAGTGAAAAGATCACTGCTCTCGTTGAGGAAGTTAAGGGCCTGACCGTTCTGGAGCTGGCCGAGCTGGTACACACCCTGGAGGAAGTCTTCGGCGTTTCCGCCGCTGCCGCTGCTGTGGCCGGCCCCGCCGCTGCCGCCGCCCCCGAGGAGGAGGAGAAGACCGAATTCGACGTGGTGCTGAAGGAAGTGGGCGCCAACAAGATCGCCGTCATCAAGGTTGTCCGTGCCGCCACTGGCCTGGGCCTGAAGGAAGCCAAGGAGATCGTGGACAACGCCCCCAAGGCCCTGAAGGAAGGTATCTCCAAGGAAGATGCCGAGAAGCTGGCCGAAGAGCTGAAGGCCGCCGGCGCTGTTGCCGAGGTAAAGTAAGTCCATTTGGAAAAATGTTGCCGGGATGCTTGCCATCCCGGCAATTTTTTGCCTGGAAAACCCTGGGCAACCGATGGTTGGGGGAATTTCCGGCCGGTTCAACCACCGGTGGATTGCCTTCCACCGGCCGCCGTGGTAAACTGTGGGGCGAAAGGTCCCCAGATCCAGGCATACGGGTCCCGCAGCAATGCGCAGCCCCCTGGCAGCGCCTCCTTGCAAACGCACATCTGCTCTACATTAGCATGCCATTGCCCTCTTGCAATCGCAGCAACGCATCTTCCTTCAGCATGTCATTGCCACACCAGTGACATCGGTCACTGGTTCGCAATGACATGCTGAAACCTGCAACGCGTCCGCACAGTACCGAGGTACTGCCGGGCTAAAATTTGCCGGGTGTCTGCGCAATACCGCCGCCCTGCCGGATCAAGCCACAACCGCCTGCCCATTCCCCCGGTGCCTTACCCAACACAACAGGAGGTTTTCCCGCCATGAAGAACATCGACATTCGTCCCTACACCCGGCAGTTTTACCGGGGCAACGGCTGGCGCATTGGCCTGGCCCTAGTGCAGACGGCGCTGCTCACCGCCACCAACCTGATGGTAGCCTGGCTCATCCAACAGATCCTAGACCTCATGGCCGGGGAAAATACCGGCTTCACCTTGCCTCAGCTGGCCTGGCTCACCCTGGCCAGCGCCGGCGCCCTTGTGCTCACCTTTGCCTGCGGCTATTTCTCCCGGCCCAAGCTGATTGCCAAAGGCATCGGCCAGTATCAGGAATTTGTGTTCCGCCAGCTGACCCAGAAGAGCCTGTCGGCTTTCTCCGGGGAGGGCACCAGCCTGTACATCTCCGCCCTGAGCAACGACGCGGCCAGCATCGAAACCGGCTACCTGGCCAATTTTTTGCATCTACTGGATCAAACCGTCCTGCTCATCGGAGCGCTGGTGATGATGTTCTGGTACAGTCCAGCCCTGGCGGCGCTGTCCGTGGCCCTGTCCCTGCTGCCCATCGGAGCGTCCCTGCTGGCCGGCAACCGGGCGGCGGAGGCAGAAAAGCAGGTCTCCGACCGGAATGAAGCCTATATATCCACCCTGCGGGACAGTTTGGTGGGCTTTTCCGTGATCAAATCCTTCCGGGCCGAGGCCCAGATGTGCCGCATCTTCGCCCGGAAGGTGAAAGAGGTTGCCAAGGCCAAGGAAAAGCGGAAAAAAATTACCGTCCTGATTCAGCTGCTGTCGGAGCTGGCCAGCACGGTGGTGCAGTTTGGCGTATTTCTGGTGGGGGCATACCTGGCCCTGTCCGGCCGGGGGGTCACCGTGGGCACGGTGCTGGTGTTTGTCCAGCTGCTCAATTATGTGCTGAACCCCATTTCCCTTATCCCCAACTATCTGGCGGAGCAGAAGGCGGCCAAAGCCCTGATCCGGAAGTTGGCCGGGGCCATTGCCACCAATGTCCGCCAGGAAGGGACGGTGGAAAAGCATACCCTCACCAGCGGCATTGTCCTGGAGGATCTATCCTTCGCCTACGAGGCGGATAAGCCGGTGCTGGAGGGGATCAATTTCACCTTCCAAGCGGGCAAGCGCTACGCCATTGTGGGGGCATCCGGCAGTGGCAAGTCCACCCTGCTGCATCTATTGATGGCGGCCTACCCCGGCTACCAGGGCGGGATCTACCTGGACGGCACAGAGCTGCGGGAGATCAACAGCGAGGCGCTATATGAGATCATCTCCGTGGTGCAGCAAAATGTATTTATTTTCAACGCCTCCATCCGGGACAACATCACCATGTTTGCCAGTTTCCCCAAGGCGGAGGTGGACCGGGCCATCGCCCTGTCCGGACTGTCCAAACTGATTGAGGAACGGGGGGAGGACTACCGCTGCGGCGAAAATGGCAGCGGCCTGTCCGGCGGGGAACGGCAGCGGATTTCCATTGCCCGGAGCCTGCTGAAAAAGGCCCAGGTGCTGCTGGTGGACGAGGCTACCGCCGCCCTGGACGCCCAGACGGCGTATCAGGTGTCCAGCGCCATTTTGGATCTGCCGGAGCTGACCAGCATTGTGGTGACCCACAGCCTGGACGAGGCGCTGCTGAAGCGGTACGACTGCATCCTGACGTTGAAAAACGGCAGAATTGCCGAAGCCGGCAGCTTCCCGGAGCTGATGGAAAAGAAAGGGTATTTCTATTCGCTGTATACCGTTTCCCAGTGAGGGGCATTGCCGGGGCAGCGGTTGAATTCTACCCTCCACAAACTTCTTGTCAAAAAAGCAGTACTTAGGGCGACTGACCGCGCAGTGGTATGCTCCCTTCCAAGCGAACAGTGAAAAAACACTGAACGCAAAGAAGGGAGCATTTTGTACGTCAATGGAGTGCAGAAGGTGGGCGCGTAGGTGCGGGGAGATACGCGGTTGTAGGCCGAGCTTGGCGAAACATTCGCCTTACTTCCGGGCGGGCATTTTCTTCAGCACCACCGCGCAGCGGCTGGGCAGGTAAATCCGGAATCCGATTTTCCCGTCCGGCTGGCGGACCGCCTGGTAAGTTTCCGCCGCAATCCGGCCCTGTCCGCCAAAGGCCTCGTCATCGGTGGAGAGAATCACCCGGTAGGCGCCTGCCTCCGGCACCGGCAAAAAGTAGCCGTCATAGGAGTGATCCGGGTGGAAATTAAAGGCAAACACCGTCTTTTTCCGCGCATAGATCAGCACCTTTTCCTCCTGGCCCACCCACAGGCTTTGGGCGGGGCCGGTGAGCAGCCGCCGGGCCTTGGCCATGGCCACCATGGCCCGGTCAAATTCGTTGAGATAGGTGTAGCGCAGGTTGGGGTTGTCCGTCAGGCTCCACTGCCGGCGGCAGTACTGGTAGCTCCAGCCGTTACCCTCCCGGGGGAAGTCGATCCACTCCGGGTGGCCGAATTCGTTGCCCATGAAATTCAGGTACCCTTCCCCCCCCAGGCTCATGGTGATCAGGCGGATCAGCTTATGCAGGGCCATGCCCCGCTCCACCACCAGGTTTTCCTTCCCCTTCTCCATGGACCAGTACATTTCTTTGTCGCACAGGCGGAACATAATGGTCTTGTCCCCCACCAGGGCCTGGTCGTGGGACTCGGCATAGCCGATCACCGGTTCCTTGGGCCGCCGTCCGGTGAGTTCGTACCAGATGTTCCACATATCCCACTGCTCGTCGGGCAGCTCCTTCAGAATGCGGATCCACATGTCCGGCTCCCCCATGGCCAGGCGGTAAGTGAAGCCAATGCCTCCATCCCGCACCGGCAGGCACAGGCCGGGCATGGCGGAGGTATCCTCGGCAATGGTAATGGCGTGGGGATTCACCTGGCGCACCATCTCGTTGGCCAGCTGCAAGTAGGTAACCGCCTCGGTATCGGTATTCAGGGAGAAATACTGCTTATAGTCCCCAAAGGCGGTGCCCAGCCCGTGGTCCCGGTAGAGCATAGAGGTAACGCCGTCAAACCGGAAGCCGTCAAAGTGGTACTCTGTCTGCCAGAATTTCAGATTGGACAAGAGGAAATGGAGCACTTCGTTCCGGTCATAGTCAAACACTTTGGTATTCCAGGCCGGGTGATCCCCAGGGCGGAAATACTGGTGGTCTGTCCCGTCAAACTGATTGATGCCCTCCCGGGTATTTTTGGCGGCATGGGCGTGAACCACGTCCAGCAGCACCGCCAGGCCCATGCCATGGGCGGCGTTCACCAGGGCCTTTAGGTCATCCGGGGTGCCAAACCGGGAGGAAGCGGCAAAGAAATTGGTCACCTGATAGCCAAAGGAGGCATAGTAGGGATGCTCCATAATGGCCATAATTTGAATGGTGTTGTAGCCTAAGTCTTTGATCCGGGGCAGGATATTCTCCCGGAACTGGCGGTAGGTGCCCACGGCGGGAGCCTCCTGGGCCATGCCCACATGGCACTCATAGATGAACAGGGTCTTTTCCGGGGTAAAGCCCTGATCCGTCCAGGCGAAGGGGGCGGGGGGCTGGTAGATCTGGGCGTTCCACTCGGTGGTCTCGGGATCCTGCACCACGTAGGTGGCATAGGCAGGGATGCGGTCCAGCTCCTTACCGTCGTGGACCACAATGGCCATGACCTTCTGGCCGTGGGCCAGGGCGTTTTCCCCTGGGAGGAACACGGAAAATACGCCGTCTTCCCCTTTGATCATGGGGGTGGCGTGGCGGTTCCAGCCGTTAAAGTCCCCGGTGAGATACATTTCTTCCGCCCCAGGGGCCCACTCCCGGTAGTACCAACCCTCCGGCGTCCGGTGGAAACCGAAAAACAGAGCGCCGTTGGCAAAGTCGGCCAAAGTTTTCCCCTTCTTCAGCAGCTGTCCCTTTTTCCGCCGGTAATTGTCCATCCGCAGTTGGATGTCGCTTTCATACGGCGTAAGCATACTGTCGATTTTCAGAATTCGGTAACCCATGGCGTTACTCCTCCTGTGCAGTTGCAGATTTTTGTACTATTGTACCCGGTAAACCTGCCTGCGTCAACTGATTTTCCCCAGTGGGAAAAAACTGTCCGACGGATTTACCCAGCCTGCCGCCGGATCTGCCTGAGGAATCTGACCGGGGATAGGGGGGAGGGGCCGCTTCCTGTTTCCCTGGCCCGGATTCTGCCCGGTTTTCGCCTGAGCGGCCATGGGGATTGCGACCGGTTTCTTCCCGCCCCCGGGGTATACTCACAGGGAAAGGAGGGACAGCCAGTGCAAGTCTATCTGGATCTGGTGATATTGCTGAACTTTGCGGTAAACTACGCCCTGCTGCAGGGTGTGGCGGTCCTTACCGGTGCAGCGGTGAGGACTTGGCGGCTGGGGGCGGCAGCGGCCCTGGGAGCAGTCTACGCCGGGTTGTGCGTGGCCCTTCCCTTTTTGGCGGGGAACCTGTGGCGGCTGGTGTTCCTGGCAGGGATGGTGGCCATCGCCTTCGGCCTGAACCGGGGAAGCCTGCGCCGGGGGGCGGTGTTCCTGGCCCTGAGCTTCGCCCTGGGCGGGGTGGCGCTGTGCCTACAGCTGCGGAACTTCTGGGCCTTAATCCTGGCTGCCGCCGTGGTGGCCCTGGCCTGCCGGCTGTTCCTCCGGGGCGGGATGCGGCACGCCGGTCAGCTGACCCAGGCGTCCATTGCTCTGGGGGGGCGGCAGGTGGAGCTCACCGCCCTGCGGGATTCGGGCAACAGCCTTACCGACCCGTTTACCGGGGAACCGGTGTTGGTTGCCCAGTACGACGCAGTAAAAAAGCTGCTGCCCTGCGCCCTGCCCCGGCCGGCGGATCCGGCGGCGGCCATGACCCGGCTCCAGGCCCAGGGAGTTGGGTGCCGGTTGATCCCCTACCATGCCCTGGGGGGCAGCGGAATGCTGCTGGCGGTGCGGTGCGACCGGGTGACGGTTGGCGGGAAGGCGGCAGGGTCCCTGGTGGCCATTGCCCCTGACCGGTTAGGCAGTACATATCAAGCATTGACAGGAGGGGGACAATATGCATAACTGGTGGTTACGGCTATTCCAACGTCTGGGACTCATCGCCCCGGACAACATCTATTACATCGGCGGCAGCGACGTGCTGCCCCCGCCCATGAAGGCAGAGGAAGAGGCCAGCACGGTGGCGGCGGCGGAGACGGGAGACGCCGCAGCCAAAAACCGGCTCATTGAACGAAATCTCCGGCTGGTGGTGTACATTGCCCGGCGGTTTGAGAACACGGGGGTGAACATTGAGGATTTGATCTCCATTGGCACCATTGGCCTGATCAAGGCAGTGGGCACCTACCGCCGGGAAAAGAACATCAAGCTGGCCACCTACGCCTCCCGGTGCATTGAAAACGAGATCCTCATGCACATCCGGAAGATTGCCAACCAGAAAAATGAGGTTTCCCTGGATGAACCCATCAACACCGACTGGGATGGAAACGAGCTGCTGCTCTCCGACGTGCTGGGCACGGACAGCGACCTGATCCTCCGGCCCCTGGAGGACGAAGTGGATCACCAAGTGCTCCGGGAGGCCTTGGCGCGGCTGCCCCAGCGGGAGAAGAAAATTGTGGTGCTGCGCTATGGTCTGCAGGGCCGCAAGGAGAAAACCCAGAAGGAGGTGGCCGACATGATGGGCATTTCCCAGTCCTATATTTCCCGGCTGGAAAAGCGGATCATGCTCCGGCTGCGCCGGGATATCCTCAAGCAGACTTCCTGAAAATTCTGCCATTGCAAAAAGTGGGAAAAAATGTTATCATAGAAAAAAAGCGGCCGCCTGGCGGCTGCCAATCGGGGAGATGAATCATGAAGCCCAATGAAATTTCCAAACCGGTGCTAAAGCGGCTGCCCAGCTATCTGGCCTATTTAAAGTCTCTGCCGGAGGATGGCCCGGCCAATATTTCCGCCACGGCTCTGGCCGCCGCCCTGGACATGGGGGAGGTACAGGTGCGCAAGGATCTTGCTCTGGTCTCCGACGGGGGCAGGCCCAAGGTGGGATACCTGCGGGAGAGCCTGATTGCTGATTTGGAACAATTCCTAGGGTATAACAACACCACCGAGGCAGTGCTGGTGGGTGCAGGAAAGCTGGGCCGGGCATTGCTGGGTTACGGCGGCTTTGCCGAGTACGGGCTGGACATTGTGGCGGCTTTTGATGCAGATGAATCCCTGGCCGGGCAGGATGAATCCGGACGGCCCATCTACGGCATGGATAAATTGCCGGCGTTTTGCCAGGAGAAGAAGGTGCTCATGGGGATTATCACCGTCCCGGCCACTGCGGCCCAGGGGGTGTGCAACCTGCTGATTGCCAACGGCATAAAGGCAGTGTGGAACTTTGCGCCCATCCATTTGGATGTGCCGCCGGGCATTTTGGTGCAGTCGGAAAACATGGCCACCTCGCTGGCAGTGCTGTCGGTACACCTGTCGGCCCAAATTCGGGGGTGAATCCCAGACCACGGCGGGCCCTTGCACCCGCAGGCGCGCATCTGTCTTTTGCATGTCATTGCTATGAAAATAAGGTAGGTATCCTCCCAAAAAGGACGCAGGAAACTAACCCGGAACCGGGCCGGGTTTTTTCGGTAAGATTATGCTCAGGCCATAGCAGATGTTGGGGGGCTGCCAGCCTAGATTTTGTAGTTTGTTCAGATAGTAGTTGATCTTCCAGATCGGGGATATGACAGCGAACTTCTGCCACGCCTCCAGTATATCACATTTTCGTTTATCGTGGTGTGAAAACACGTGATGATTGCGAGGAGCGGGGCAATCCGTTTCTCCTGCGGCAGCACAAACCGAAAAGCAATTCTTCCCGGCAAATCCGTAAGGCGTAACGAATTCGCCCAAAGTGCCGCTAATCCTTTCCTTCCTCTGCGGGGATGCGGATTGCCGCACCAGTGTGCGCACTGGTTCGCAATGACATGCTGAAGGAAGGACGTGTGCGCGGGGGCAAGAACGTTGCTCGCAATGACATGCCTCCCCCTCTGTCATTGCGAGGAGCGGAGCGACGTGGCAATCCGCGCCCCGCAGAAAAAGCCAAGAAAAAGTAGCACTTAGGGCGAATTCGTAGACTGCTTCGAATTCGCCCTAAGTATTGCTTTTCGTTTTGTGCTGCCACAGGAGTTACGGATTGCCACAGGTGTGCACACTGGCTCGCAATGACATGCCATAACTTGTTGTGTTGCTGCGTTTGTAAGGACGCGGTGCCGGGTGAATGCATAAGCGGTTGCAGATTCACCCGGCACCGCGTCCCCCTCTACATGGCGCAAAGCCGCGTTTTCCCGGCGGGAGGCCCCTTAAAACGCCCAGTTGCCGCCCCGGAAAATGGGCACCACCCGGCCGTCCCGGGTGTGGGCGTCGATGTTCATGGAATCGCAGCCAATCATGAAATCCTCATGGATCATGGAGTCGTTAATGCCATAGCTCCGGCACTCCTCCAGGGTTTTGTTCTGGAAGTCCCGGATGGTGTCGGCAAAGCCCATGCCCAGGGCCAAGTGGCAGGCTGCGTTTTCGTCAAACAGGGTGTTGTAGAACAGATGGCCCAGTTGGGCGATGGGAGAGTTTTGGGGAACCAAAGCGCACTCGCCCAGGTAGGCGGCCCCGTCATCCATGGCAATCATGGATTCCAACAGAGCCTGGTTCTTCTCGGCATGGACTTCAACCGCCTTGCCCTGGTCGAACCGGATGGAGAACCCTTCAATCAGCTGACCCTGGTAGCACAGGGGCTTGGTGGCGTAGACAATGCCCTGGGCCTGGCCCCGCATGGGAGAGATAAAGCACTCCTCCGTAGGGATGTTGGGATTGTAGAAAACCCCCCGGAGATTGTTCTCCCCGCCGCCGCAGAACTGGGCCTGGGGAATCATGCCCACGGTGAGGTCGGTGCCGTTGTCCGCCGTGTAGTGGAGTTGGGCAATGTCCAGGCTGTTGAGGTAGTCGCACCGGGCCTTCAGGTTCCGGTTATGGGCCTCCCAGGCGGCAACCGGATCGCCCTGTACCCGGGAAGCAAAGAGGATCTCCTGCCACAGCTTTTCCATGGCCTGGTTCCGGCTCAGTTCCGGGAACACCTTCTTGGCCCAGGCGGCGCCGGGCACGGCGGCGATGCACCACTGCTCCTGATTTTGCAGCTGGTCATGATAGGTTTTGGTGGCCTGATAGACGGCCTGGCGGCCCTTGGCCAGCTTGGCCATGTTAATCCCCTTCAGGCCGTCCGGATCATCGGAGGTAAGCAAAAGCCGGCAGGGCACGGTATCCACATAATGCTGCCAACGGGCCAGTTCCCAGTTCTCCACGGTGGCCAGGGTTTTTGCGCTTTGGTGGCGCACATGGAGCTTTTGCAGGGGCTGGTAGTTCCAGTTTACCGTAACCTTCCTGGCCTTGGCTTTGTAGGCCTCGTCCACTACCATCTGCACAAATTCCGGCTGATCCAGCCCGGCGTTGATCAACACGTCCTGCCCCGGCTGAACGTTCAGCCCCGCCTGGACGATGAGTTTTGCGTATTCCCGCAGGATTGTCTTTTTCATCTATGTCTTCTCCTTATGGTCAAAAAGTCTAGCTGGGGGCATTGTATCAGAAGAATGCCGGGCCGTCAACCGGGGCCTGACCAAAAGTAGGCGCCCCATGGTCAAAACAATAACCGAGGGCAGCGAAGGGGCTGCCCCCGGTAAACAGGGTGATGCTTATAGCGCCTTTTTGGCCAGCTCCACCACAGCGGCAAACGCTGCAGGGTCCTGAATTGCCATCTCGGACAGGCTCTTGCGGTTCATCTCGATGCCGGCCTTCTTCACGCCGTTCATGAACCGGGAGTAGTTCAGGCCATAGGGAGCCACGGCGGCAGAAATCCGGGTGATCCACAGGCTGCGGAAGTTGCGCTTCTTCTGCTTACGGCCGATGTAGGCATATACGCCGGATTTCTTTACGGCCTGCTTGGCCATCTTAAAGTGGGTGGACTTGGAACCCCAATAGGACTTTGCCAGCTTCAGGGTTTTATTTCTTCTCTTGCGCGTCATCATCGCGCCTTTTACTCTAGCCATTACTCAATATCCTCCTATTGTCGTTCCAGATTATTTGTAGGGAATCATCTTTTTGATGGTCTCTACGTTGGTCACGTCGGCGTAGGCCGTGCCCCGGAGGCGGCGGGTACGCTTGGTGTCCTTCTTGGTGAGGATATGACTCTTATAAGCGTGGGCTCTTTTTACCTTGCCGTTTTTGGTGAGATTGAATCTCTTCTTTGCGCCGCTGTGGGTTTTCAGTTTAGGCATGTTGAAACTCCTTCCGTATGGTGGGCTACTTGTTATTCTTGGGGGAGAGGAACATCGTCATGAATCGACCATCCAGCTTGGGATTCTTCTCCATGTTGGCAATCTCCGCACAAGCAGCGGCAAAGTCCTTCAGGAGCTTCTCGCCGATGTTGGTGTGGGCCATTTCTCTGCCCCGGAACCGCACGGAGACCTTCACCCGGTTACCGTCGCTTAAGAATTTCTGCGCGTTTTTCACCTTGGTATTCAGGTCATTGGTATCAATGCCGGGGGACATGCGAATCTCCTTGAGCTCCACCACCCGTTGGTTTTTCTTGGCTTCCTTCTCCCGCTTCTTTTGGTCGAAGCAGTATTTCCGGTAATCCATGATTTTACACACCGGGGGAACGGCGTTGGGCGAGATCTTCACCAGGTCCAGCTCCTGTTCCTCGGCCTGGCGGAGCGCTTCCGCGCCCGGAACGATGCCCAGCATGGTACCGTCTGCACCAATGAGCCGGACCTCCTTGTCTCGGATCTCTTCGTTGAGCTGATGATCTAATTTGCCGATGGGAAAACACCTCCAATTTCAAGCAGAAAAAAGCGGATGCCAAATGCACCCGCCGCACTTCAAACCGCCCCAGCATCCCCTGGGACGATACGCACTGTGAACCTCCGAAGCACCAACGCGGGAGGTGAGGCGGGTAACCGGCCTTCTTTATTTTGCCTAGGCATTTTATCATGGCCCAGATAAAAAGTCAAGTCCTTTTTTCCCCTCTGCAAGGATATGCTCAGGTTTGCGTACCGCAAGCGCCGGGGCAATATGCGAAAACATACCACTACATATTGGGGGGCCTGTTGCGAAATCTGCATTTCGCAACAGGCCCCATTTTGTTCGGGTTAGTAGCAGAGTCCCTTGTCCTCCAGGGTTTTGATCACCGTTTTCAGCTGCTCGGCCGAGGCCCGGAGGGCTTTGGTCTCCTCCTGGCTCAGGGGGATTTCCAACACGGTCTGCACCCCGTCCTTGCCCACCACGGAAGGCACGCTCAGGGCCAGGCCCTGAAGGCCATAGGCCCCCCGGAGCACCGTGGACACCGGCAGCACCGCGTGCTCGTCCTTCACAATGCACTCGGCAATCCGGCCCACCGCCATGGCGATGCCGTAGTAGGTGGCCCCCTTCCGGGAGATGATCTCGTAGGCGCTATCCCGCACCTCTTCATAAATCTTCTGCAGCGCCGCCTGGTTGTATGCCTGACCCCGGAGCTGGCAGAAATGCTCCAGGTCAATCCCGGATACGTTCACCCCGCTCCATACCGCCAGCTCACTGTCCCCGTGCTCGCCGATGATGGTGGCATGGACGCTGCGGCTGTCCACATTCAGGTAGGTGCCCAGCTGCTGCCGGAGCCGGGCGCTGTCCAACACGGTACCGGAACCGATGACCCGGTGGGCAGGATATCCGGACATCCGCTGAGCCTCGTAGGTGAGAATATCCACCGGGTTGGACACCACCATGAGAATCCCCTCAAAAGAGGTGGCGGTGATCTGGGGGACAATGGACTGGAGAATTTTCACATTCTTCTCGATGAGATCCAGCCGGGTTTCCCCCGGCTTTTGGTTGGCCCCGGCGGTGATGATGGCCAGAGCGCAGTCCGCCAGATCCTGGTAGCCTCCGGCGTAAATCTCCATGGCAGAGGCGTAAGGCAGGCCGTGGCTTAAGTCCATGGCCTCCCCCTCGGCTTTGGCCTGGTTGGCATCAATGAGCACCATCTCGGAGTACAGACCTTTTTGCATCAGGGCGAAGGCAATAGAAGCCCCCACAAACCCGCAGCCAACCACAGCCACCTTTCTGGGATTGAGCATATGATTCATCCTTTCTGATCCCTGCACCAGGCAGGTTTTTTTCTTTATTGTACGCGGATTTTTCCGGAAAATCAATCTTAATTTCCCCTTGCAGCGGGAAACTTCGTTGCATCCCCGGGCAAAATGGAGTATACTGAAGGGGAATTTCCCGAAAGGAGCGCTCATGTATGCAATGGAAGGTACTGGCCGTGGGAGACGTGGTGGCGGACACGGGCCTGGCCATGATCCGCAAGCATTTGCCCCGGCTGCGGCGGCAGGTGGACTTCACCGTGGTCAATGGGGAAAACGCCGCTAACCTGGGCATTACCCCCAGCCAGGCGGAGGAGATTTTTGCCGCCGGGGCGGACGTGATCACCTTGGGCAACCACACCTTTGGCCGCCGGGAGATCTGCGACTACTTGGATGATCATCCCCGAATGCTCCGCCCGGCCAATCTGGCCCCCCAGCTGCCAGGCCGGGGCTTCGGGGTGTTTGACAGCCCGGCAGGACCGGTGGCAGTAATCGACCTGATCGGCCGGTGCAACATGGACTACGGCCCGGACAACCCTTTTTTGCTGGTGGATAAACTTCTGGCCCAGGTGTCCACTCCCCGGATTCTGGTGGAAATCCACGCCGAGGCCACATCGGAAAAGTTGGCCATGGGCCACATGCTGGACGGACGGGTCAGCGCCGTGTGGGGTACTCACACCCACGTGCCTACCGCCGACGCCCAGGTGCTGCCCCAGGGGACCGGGTATATCACCGACCTAGGCATGACCGGCCCTAAACTGTCCATTTTGGGCATCCGTCCATCGATGTCCATCGCCAGGTTCCGGGGCGACCTGGGGGGGCGGTATCAGCCGGCCCCCGGTCCAGGGAAACTGGAGGGCGCAGTGTTCACCCTGGACGGCGAGGGACGCTGCCTGGCGGTAGAGCGGGTGAGCATCCATGATTAAGCTTCTCCACGCTGCCGACCTGCACCTGGGTGCCAGATTCCGGGGCCTACCTCCGGAGAAAGCGGCCCAGCGCCGCCGGCTTCAACTCACCCTCCCCGGCCGCCTGGCGGAGCTGTGCCGGGAAGAGGGCTGCCAACTGGCGCTGCTGGCCGGGGATCTGTTTGACCAGCCGCAAGCCACGGCCGAAGCGGTGCAGGCACTGGCCGCCGCTCTAGAGGAGATGGCCGTCCCAGTGTTTATCGCCCCGGGCAATCACGACTACTGCTGCACCGATTCCCCGTATTTGACTGGGGCCTGGCCGGGGAACGTCCATATTTTTTCCCGGCCGGAGCTCCAATCCGTGGCCCTGCCGGAGCTGGACTGCAGGGTATGGGGGGCGGGCTACACCGGCATGGACTGCCCCGCCCTGCTGGAAGGGTTTCGGGCCTCCGGCCCGGAAACAACCCAACTGATGGTGCTCCACGGCGATCCCCTGTCCGCTGCGTCCTTCACCTGCCCTATCACCCGGCAGCAGGTGTCCGCCTCCGGCTTGCAGTATCTTGCCCTGGGCCATGTCCACCGGTGGGGAACACTGGAGGGGAGCGGCACGTTGGCCGCCTGGCCCGGCTGCCCCATGGCCACCGGCTTTGACGAAACCGGGCCAAAGGGGGTGCTCCTGGTGGAGGACGGCAGGCCCGCCTTCTGCCCCCTGGGCTTGGGCGAATACTTAGACCTGCAGGTGGAGGCCGGAGATAATCCCCTGGCCGCCATTCTGGCCGCCCTGCCTCCGGATACCCGGCAGGATGTGGCCCGCATCACCCTCACCGGTCCGGCCGAGCCGGTGGACCTGCAAGCCATCCAGGCCCAGCTGGCGGACCGGTTTTTCCACTTAGCGCTCCGGGACAAAACCAACCTACCCCCGGATATCTGGAAAACCGCCGGAGAGGACAGCCTAGAAGGGGTCTATTTCCGCCGCCTGCAAAAAGCGGCGGAAGCTGCCGCAACGGAAGAGGCAGCTCAGAGCTACATTCTGGCCGCCCGGATCAGCCGCCGCATCCTGGAGGGACAGGAGGTGAATCTGCCGTGATCATCCGTTCCATGACCGCCACCTTCGGCAAGCTGGAGGGGCAAACGCTCACCCTCACGCCGGGGTTGAATGTGATCACTGCCCCCAACGAGTGGGGCAAAAGCACCTGGTGCGCCTTTCTCTTAGCCATGCTCTACGGCATCGACACCCGGCAGCGCAGCCGCCAGGGCCAGCTGCCGGACAAAGAGCGGTACCGCCCCTGGTCAGGCAAACCCATGTCCGGCTCCATGGACATTCTCTGGCAGGGCAGGGCCATCACCATCCAGCGCCTCAGCCGGGGCCGGACGCCCATGGGCCAGTTTTCCGCCTTTGAAACAGACACCGGCCTGCCGGTGGAGGCGCTAACAGCAGACAACTGCGGCCAGCGCTTACTGGGGGTGGAGCGAAGCGTGTATCTCCGGGGGGGCTTTCTCCGGGGCGGGGACCTGCCGGTGAGCCGGGATGAGGCCTTGAACCAGCGGCTGAATCAGCTGGTAACCACCGGGGACGACAGCCCCGCCATCACCGGACTGGAGAACCGGCTCCGGGAATTGAAGAACAAATGCCAGTACAACAAATCCGGAGCCCTGCCTCAGGCCCGGCAGGCGCTGGCCCAGTGCCGGAGCCAGCTGCAGAACCACGAGAGCCTGGCTGTCCGGCGACAAGCTCAGGCGGATCGGGCGGAAGCCCTGGAAGGCCAGCTGGCGGCATTGCAGCGCCACAGCCGGGCCCTGGCCAGGCAGGAGGCTCTGGAAAAAGCAGCCAAGGTGGAAGCAGCCAAAGCCCGCCTGGATGCAGCCAACCAGCGGTTGGACACCTTGACCGCCCAGTGCCAAGCCCTGCCCCCAGAGGATGAGCTAAACCAACAGCGCCAGGCATACCGCCGTTTGCAGGCGGAAATACAGGCTGTGGAGCTGGAAGCCGCCATGGCCCTGCCGGAACAGGAGCCGGTGGAGGCGCCTTTGGGCTTCGCCGGATGCAGCGGCGAAGCGGCCCAAACCCTGGCCGCCCAGGCCGGGCAAGCCCTGGCCAGGCAGATTGAGAAGCCCCGGCCCCTGTGGATTGCCGGAGCCGCTGCCCTGGCGGTGGCTCTGATCCTGGCCTTGGTCCTCACGGGGTGGGCCAAGGCGGCAAGTCTTCTGCCCCTGGTTGCAGGGCTGGCGCTGTGCTGCCTGGACTGGAAAGCCCGGCGGCAAGCCGCTCAGGCGGCAGCGGCCCTGGAAAACACCCGGCGGGAGCTTCGCACCCGCTTCGGCACGGAAAATCCGGAGGAGATTGCCCGGACGGCGGCAGATTATGCCCGGGCCATGGCCCAGCAGCAGGCCAAACATGACGCCCGGCGGCAAGCCGCCCTGGCCATGGCACAGCGGCGGAACCAGCTCCAAGCCCAGCTGGACCGGCTGGGAAACCTGGAGGATATGGCCCGGCAGTGGACAGAGCTGGCAGATGCCCGGCGGACGGTCCTAACCTGCCAACGGCAGTATGAAGATCTGGCTGCCCTGGCTCCCCAGGTGCCGGAGCCAGAGGCGGACGAACTGACCCTGACGCCGGAGGAAACCCGGCTCCAGCTGCGGAAAACCCAGGAGCAGTTAGATTTCCTTCGGGGGGATATGGCCCGGGAAGCCGGGCAGGCCGCAGCCCTGCCGGACCGGCAAGCCCTGGAGGCCCAGGGGGAAGCCCTGGAGGCCCGGGTGGCAGAGCTAGAACAGTGGCAGGCAGCATTAGACGCCGCCCTATCCACCCTGGCCCAGGCCAAGGGAGAGCTGCAGAGCCGGTTCGCTCCCCAGATCACCGGCCAGGCCCGGCAGCTGCTGGCGGAAATCACCGGTGGGCGGTATACCCAGCTCCTCTTAGACCCGGACTTTGCCCTGGCGGCCAAGGCAGAAGACGAGGCGGGAATCATGCCGGTTGCCTGGCGGAGCGACGGCACAGCCGATCAGATGTACCTGGCCCTGCGGCTGGCCGTGAGCCAGGCCCTGACCCCTCAGGCGCCTTTGGTCCTGGATGATGCCCTGACCCGGTTCGACGGCCAGCGGCTGAGCAGGGCCATGGCCTTGCTGGCCAAAACCGCAGAAGTCCGGCAGGTTATCCTCTTTTCCTGCCAGGATCGGGAAGCGCAGTGGCAAGCGGAGGCAACATGATGGAGATCGTGTTGGCCACCCCGGCCCTGTTTTCCGCCGTCCGCCAGTTTGACCGCCACATCCCACCCCACCGGCTGCGGCACTGTATCGCCGGTGGGCAGGTCTACCTGCTGCGGGTGGAACGGAGCTGGGCCGGTGTGTTGCGGTACAGTCTATTTTGGGAAACTATCCCCTTCCTGGATCTGCTGTACATTGACCAAAGGTACCGGGGGCTAGGCTGGGGCCGGAAACTAATGGGCCATTGGGAAGCCGCCATGGCAGCCCAAGGCTTCCGTCATGGGATGCTTTCCACCCAGGCCGATGAAGCGGCAAAGCATTTTTATGAAAAGCTGGGCTACCGTTTGGCAGGCAGTTTCTACCCACCGGAGCAGGAAGCCGCCGAACTGATATACACGAAAGTCCTGGGATAATGCCGCTGCCGATGGGGCAGGACCTGGCCGTCACGAACCCCCCCCCCGGCAAAAAATACGGCGGACAGGAAAGCCCTGTCCGCCGTGGGAAAAGCCGCTGATTACTTAATGCTGCCCAGATCCTGGAGATCCACAAACTCGCTCACCGTGGGCAGGGCGGTGACGTCGTTAGACACGGTGATGGTGCCGTCAAACATGGCCTTCACCAGAGCCTTGTAGTCATCCTGGGTGAAGCCCTCGCCCCACTGGGTGGTTTCCATGGGCAGCTGCACGTAGTTCACCGTGGGATCGTCGCCGGACACCAGGCCCAGGTTCTCGATCTTGCCCACGTACTCGCCCCAGTTGTCATTGAGAACCACATCAGTGAGAGTGTCAATGGTGGTGGGAGCCAAGCCCTTCATAGCGGAAGTCACCGTCATGCCTTCGCCGTAAGCGCCATCAATGATGGCAGACTGGTCAACGTCCACACCGATGATCTTACCGTTCACCTTCTTGGCCGCCTCAGCAGCAGAGGTATAGATGCCACCGCCGCAGGCAAACACGATCTCTGTGCCACCGCTGTACCAGGTATCCATCACCGCAGTGATATCCGCATCGCCGGAGAATACGCCGCCGTAGGTGTACTTCACTTCCACGTTCACGCCCAGCTCCTGAGCAGCGGCGTCAATGCCCTGCACATAGCCGTGGCCGTAGCGCTGCACCGCCGGCACCGCCATGCCGCCCAGGAAGCCCAGCTTGGTATAGCCCAGCTTCACCGCAGCATAGCCGGCCATATAGCCGCACAGTTCTTCCTGGTAAATGGCGCAGTAGACATTGCTCATGTCCACATAGTCCTCCAGGTTCCAGTTTTCGGGGACATAGTCGTAGGTCTCACCGGCGTTGGCCACGGCAGTTTCCAGCAGGTCGCCGGCAGCCACGTCCAGGGCAAAGAACTTCACGTTGGGATACTCGGGGGCAACCTCCACGATGGTAGCGCCGAAGGCATAGCCCGGCATCACAATTACGTTATACCCCTCGGACACGGCCATCTCCACGGAAGCCACACGGCTGGCGGTGGAGTTATCGGTGGGCTTGAAGTACTTGAAATCCACGCTGTTGGCATCGGCGAATTCCTTGCAGGCCTCATAGGTGGTCTGGTTGAAGGACTGGTCGGTGATGTCGCCGTAGTCAGTGATCATGGCAATCTTGTACTCGCTGTTGGCACCAGTGGTGCCTTCGTTACCTTCTGTTGTGCCGGAGCCTTCGCCGCCAGCGGCGCAGCCAGCAAACAGGCAGCTGACCATGGCCAGGGCCAGCAGCAGTGCGATGAGTTTCTTCATGTTTTCTACCTCCAATTATGTATAATACCATTGGACCTATGCAGTGGCCGGAAAAGGACACTGTACCTTACTTTTTATCACAAATATGGGAAAAAATCAACACATGTTTTTCATTTTTTTTACATTTGTAAAGGCCGCCCCGAGCAACAGGGCGGCCTTTGCAAAACTCAATATTTCGCTGTGTTAACTTTCACGCCGGGGCCCATGGTGGAAGCCACCACGCAAGAGCGGATATACTGGCCCTTGGCCGCAGCAGGCTTGGCTTTCACCACAGCGGACACCAGGGTATCCATATTCTCCTGCAACTTTTCCACGCCAAAGGAAACCTTGCCGATGGGGCAGTGGATAATATTGGTCTTATCCAGGCGGTACTCCACCTTACCGGCTTTGATTTCCTTCACCGCAGCGCCTACATTTGGCGTAACGGTGCCGGCCTTGGGAGAGGGCATCAAGCCCTTGGGACCCAGAAGCTTACCCAGACGGCCAACCATGCCCATCATATCCGGAGAAGCCACAACCACGTCAAAATCGAACCAGTTTTCCTTGGTGATCTTCTCCACCAGGTCCATGCCGCCCACATAATCGGCGCCAGCCTCCTTGGCCTCGTCCACCTTGGCGTCCTTGGCGAACACCAGCACCCGGCGGGTCTTACCGGTGCCGTTGGGCAGAACCACGGCGCCACGAACCTGCTGATCGGCGTGGCGGGAATCCACGCCCAGCTTGATGTGGATTTCCACCGTCTCGTCAAATTTAGCCGGGGCAGTCTTCACCACCAGGCCCAGGGCGTCAGCGGGATCATATTGCACAGCGCGGTCAATCTGCTTTGCGCTGTCCTTATATTTTTTACCTCTAAACAATGTATTATCCTCCTTAAAGTGGTAATGCGGAATACTCCTCCCACAGTTTTGAGGTTTGGCCTTCCGCCGTTAAACCTCGGAAATCTCAGTCCACAACCGTTACGCCCATGGACCGGCAGGTGCCGGCCACCTGGCTCTCGGCAGCCTCCAGGGTGGCGGCGTTCAGGTCGGGCATCTTCTTCTCAGCGATCTCCCGAATCTGGGCCCGGGTAATGGTGCCCACCTTGGTCTTGTTGGGCACACCGGAGCCGCTTTCCACGCCGATGGCCTTCATGATCAGCATAGGAGTGGGAGGCGTCTTGGTAATGAAGGTGAAGGAACGGTCGGCATATACCGTGATAACCACGGGGATCTTAAAACCGGCCTGATCCTGGGTGCGGGCATTGAATTCCTTAATAAAGGCGGCAATGTTCACGCCGTGCTGGCCCAGAGCGGGACCCACCGGAGGAGAGGCGGTCGCCTTTGCCGCCGGGATTTGCAATTTAATAATACCAGTTACTTTCTGTGCCATAATAGCACCTCCTGAATAGATGTGGTTCATGTGCAAAAGCACACGCTGATCGGGGCATGCGGCCCCTCCCACGCTATGGCCGGTTCCCGGCCTTTATTGGGAAATCACCTCTACCTGGTCGAGCTCCAGCTCCACCGGGGTTTCCCGGCCAAACATGGACACCACTACCCGGACCTTGTTCTTTTCCAGATCCAAGGCGTCCACCACGCCGGTAAACGAGGTTAACGGACCGTCGGCAATGCGGACGGTATCCCCCACCCCATAGCCAACGACAATTTCTTTCTTTTCCATGCCCAGCTTGTACACCTCGTCCTCGCTTAAGGGCGTAGGTTTCGTGCCGGAGCCGACAAACCCGGTAACGCCCCGCACATTCCGGACAATATACCAGGACTCATCGCTCATGACCATTTTCACCAGCACATAGCCGGGGAAGACTTTCCGCTCCACGGTTTTGGCAACGCCGGAGTCGGAAATTTCCGTCACGGTCTCCAGGGGAATGGAGACGGCATGGATAATCTCCTGCAGATGGCGGGACTCCACGGTTTTCTCAATGGTGGCCTTGACCGTATTCTCATAGCCGGAATAGGTCTGCACCACGTACCACTTAGCCGCTTCCGCCATGGCCTATCCCTTTAGGCCAATGAGCAAGTTGACGCCAAACTTGGCCACCACGTCAAACACCCAGATGAAGGCGCCGACGATGACCACGCAAACCGCCACGGTCAGGGTGTTTTTCAATACCTGACTCCAGGTAGGCCAGACAACCTTATGCAGTTCGCTTTTCATCTCGCGGAACCACTTGCTGATGCGCTTACCGGTTCTCTTGAACCAGTTTTCCTTCTTGGTTTCAGCCATTGTACTCACCCTTTCTACTTGGTCTCGTTGTGGATGGTGTGCTTCTTGCAGAATCTGCAATACTTCTTCATCTCGAGACGGTCAGGGTCATTCTTCTTGTTCTTCATGGTGTTGTAATTTCGCTGCTTGCACTCAGAACATCTCATGGTGACTTTCACGCGCATAACGGCACCTCCTTAACATTTGCCTCCCTGTATGGCCCCAGCTAAGAACAAAAATTTAGCTGCGGCAAGCCCATGTATCTTGCCGCCCGGGGGTGAAAAAGGCGCAGAAAAAAAGCCCTTTTCCCAGGTAGAACCATTCTAGCACAGGCAAAACCCCAGGTCAACAACTTTTTCTTCCCTTTTGCTAAATTTTTTCTTATAATCTTCTCGTACCCCGAAGGAAAGGAGGCGCGTCATGGAGCGCATCATGGCCATCGATTATGGCGATGCCCGGACGGGCATTGCCGTGTCGGATTTATTGTGCAGCTTAGTTGGTTTCACCACGGTGATCCACAGCCGCAGCCCCCAGGCAACGGCGGAGGAAATTGGCCGCCTGGCCCGGCAGCATCAGGCCGGGCAGCTGGTGTTGGGCCTGCCCAAAAACATGAACGGCACAGAAGGTCCCCGGGCAGAAAAATGCCGGGCCATGGCCCGGCTGTTGGAGGAGGCCACCGGCCTGCCGGTGGCCCTGTGGGACGAGCGGCGCACCACGGTAGAGGCCCACAACATTCTCTCTGCCCACAATTACCATGGCAAGAAGAGAAAAAATACGGTGGATGCTGTGGCCGCAGCACTGATTCTGGAAGGTTACCTGGCCTTCTGCCGGCGGTGAGCGCCAAACAGCTCCCACAGGCCGGTGGCCACCAACAATCCGCCAAACAGCTTCCGCAGAAGCCCGGTATCCACCCGAACCGCCATCCAGGCGCACAGCGCCGCAGAGGCCGCCCCCGCCGCCATGGCCGGCAACGCCGCCGCCCAGTCCAGGCGGCGGTTTTTTCCGTGGAACAGGCAGGCAATCACCGCCGCCGGCAGAAAAAACAAGAGGTTGATGCCCTGGGCCGCCCGCTGCTCCGTCCCCAGCACTGCCGTAAGCCACAAAATCAGCAGGGAGCCGCCGCCCACCCCCAAGCCGGACAGAAAG
>DVHJ01000027.1 GCA_018712145.1 Candidatus Faecousia faecigallinarum
CATCCCAGTCATCGTCGTACCGGTCATCCCAGTCATCGTCGTACCGGTCATCCCAGTCATCGTCGTACCGGTCATCCCAGTCATCGTCGTGCCGGTCGTCCCAGTCATCGTCGTACCGGTCGTCCCAGTCATCGTCATACTGTCCGCCGGTATTCTGGCCCAACTGCTCCCGATCCACTTCTGTGACCGCGCCGGAAATCGCATGGACTTCGCACTCATACTTCACGTTGCCGGAAACAAACTCCAGGTCATATTCCCCGTCGTCCAGGCTGCTCTCCATGAATTCGGCTTCCGTCAATCCAAAGTGGGCCAGGGCCAATTCCTTGGCACGCTCCATGCCGATGTAGCTGCCGCTCCCCGATAGAGTCTCCCGGTCTACCTCGGTCACTGCGCCGGAAATGGCGTGGACTTCGCACTCATACTTCACGCCCCCGGCGACAAATTCCAAGTCATACTCCCCGTCGTCCAGGCTGCTCTCCATGAATTCGGCTTCCGTCAATCCAAAGTGGGCCAATGCCAGTTCCTTGGCCTTCTCCATGCCGATGTAGCTGCCGCTCCCCGGCAAGTTCTCCCGCTCCACCTCGGTCACTGCGCCGGTGCGGGCATCCACCTCGCACTCGTATTTCACGCCGCCGGAGACAAACTCAATGTCATATTCTCCGTCATCCAGCTGGCACTCCTTGTCAACGAACTCCGCTTCGGTGAGACCGAAGTGGGCCAGGGCCAGTTCCTTGGCCTTCTCCATGCCGATGTAGCTGGCATCTTCCTTAACCTCGGCCTCCGCCTCCTTCACCCGTCCGGTGTAAATGTCCACCTCACACTCATACTCCACACCGCCGGAAATGAATTCGATGTCATATTCCCCATCGTCCAACCGGCACTCGTTTTCCACGAACTCTGCCTCGGTGACGCCAAAGTGGGCCAGGGCCAATTCCTTGGCCTTCTCCAGGGTAATCGCGCCGGTTTCGTCCACATCGCCCTGAGCCAGGGTCACCGGATCGGTACTCAGACCGCAGGCGGCAACCGCTTCCCGGGCCTCTTCCGATACGTCTTCCAGAAAGTCATCGTCCGGGTAAGCCGAGCCGGACTCCAGGGTAATCACGATGTTCTTGGCTTCCCCATTTTCCCCGGGGGCAAAGTAGCCGCCTTCGTTGATCTCCACAATCACGTCCCGGATCACATCTTCGCATTCCCGGCCTTCGTAGCCGCTGAGACCGTTTACCACCTGCTGGCCGTCTTCATTCACGCCCACCAGTTCCAGCACCCGGCCTCTGCCGTCATAGTGCATTTCAATTTCCGGGTTTACCCGGACCAGCAAAGTGCCCGCTTGTTCACTGAGTGCGGCGCTGCCGGGCTGGTTGCCGGCGTTGCAGCCCAAAAGGCTCAGGCCCAGGGCGGCGGCGGTAGCCAAAACCGCGGTTTTCTTCCAAAATGTGGTTTTCATCATTCATTCTCCTCTTCAATATTTTCTGGTTTGGTTACATTCATAGGATACGTGCTCTGCCCGGAGAAACCGGGGTTGCCGGGGAAATTTTTTCTCCCCGCTGGTTACATAAGTAGGTTACGGGGCAGGATGGGAAAAACCGGGGTTGCCGGGAAATTTTTTTACTGCCGGCCTTTCCGCTGCCTGCATAGATAGACTACGCAGCCGGATGGGGAAAACCGGGGTGGGCGAAAATTTTTTGCCCCCGGCCGGTGGTTTACAACCGCTTGGGGCTATGGTAAAATAGCTTTATCGGCCATACCGGCCACAGATGAACATAAGGAGCGATAGTTATGCCTTTTGCCCTGCGACCCTACAGCCCCCCTGACTTCAGCCAGGAAAAATTCCGCAGCGCCCCCAACGCCACCCTCGCCCCTTGCCCCAAGGACGGCGTGGCTCCCATGGGCTACCACGCCATGAGCATTTTCCCCGAGTATTTCAAAGTGGACGGCCAGTGGCTCCTGGCAGAGGAGAGCCGGATGGACTGCGTACCGGTATATGCCGGCGGCGCCATCGCCGTGAAAGAATTCCGCCTGCTGAAGGCCGGGGAGATGGTCTTCACCGGCCGGACAGAAAATGCCCAGGACGGCATTTATGTCCACGCCAACGGCTTCCAGGAAGCCGCCGCCCAGCAGGAGGTATTCGCTTTCCGGCAGAACCGTTCCCGGGAGACGGCCTTCTCCAAAGATTACGATGAGATCTACGGTTTGCTCCGCCATGAGCGGGAGCACGGCAAAATCGTCTGGGTCATGGGCCCGGCTTTTGCCTTCGACTATGACGCCCGCTGCGCCTTTGCCAAGCTGGTAGAGGGGGGCTACGTTCACGCGGTGCTGGCCGGCAACGCCTTGGCCACCCACGATTTGGAGGGCGCTTATCTCCACACCGCCCTGGGTCAGAACATCTATACCACGGAAAATCAGCCCAACGGCCACTATAATCACCTGGATTTGCTGAACCGGGTACGGTACCACGGCTCCATTGCCAAATTTATCGCCGAGGAGCACATTGACAACGGCATTATCTATGCCTTGGAGAAGCATCATATCCCCTACGTCCTGGGTGGCTCCATCCGGGACGACGGGCCGCTGCCCCCGGTGTACGCCGATGTGTACGCCGCCCAGGACGCCATGCGCAACCAGATCCGGGGAGCCACCACCGTCATCTGCATGGCCACCATGCTCCATACCATCGCCACCGGGAATATGACCCCCTCCTTCCGGGTGATGCCGGACGGCACCGTGCGGCAGGTTTACTTCTACTGCGTGGACATTGCCGAGTTTGTGGTCAACAAGCTGGCCGACCGGGGCAGCCTATCCGCCAAAGGCGTTGTCACCAATGTCCAGGACTTTGTGGTCAACATTAGCAAGGGCCTGGGATTGTAACCCATCGGAAACTGCACAATACAGCAGCAGGCGAAATTCGCCTGCTGCTGTACGTTTTTGTTTTCTTCACCGCCGGGCGGCGTAGGCCTTGGCAATGGCCTGCAGGGCTGCCGCCAGGGTTTGCCGGGGACAAGCCAGGTTCATCCGCACAAAGCCGGTTCCCTCCGGCCCGAACCAGTCCCCGGCATTCATGGCCACCCCCGCCTGCCAGGTGAAAAAGTGGGTGAGGGCCTCCTGATCCATGCCCATGGCCCGGCAGTCCAGCCACATGAGATATGTACCTTCCGGCTGCACCAGCCGGATATCCGGGGTATTTTCCCTCAAAAAATCCGCCAAATACCGGATATTCCCCGCCAAATAGGCCAGCAGCTGGGTCAAATATTCGTCCCCGTGGGTATAGGCGGCAATATAGGCGTACATGCCCAGCAGGTTCATGCTGCCCCCGTGATTCACCGCCAACGCTTCCTTGAACCGGGCTGCCAAGGCCGGATCCGGAGAAATCACCGAGGCGGCCTTCATCCCCGCCAGGTTGAAGGTTTTGCTGGGGGCCACTGCCACCAGGCAGTTTTGGGTCACCGACCCCGCCGGGATGTGACAGGCCCCAGGATAGACAAAGTCCCCGTGAATTTCATCGGCAAACAGCACCACCTGGTGCCGCTGGCAAATCTGGGCCACCTGCTCCAGCTCTTCTCGGGTAAATACCCGGCCCACCGGGTTGTGAGGATTGCACAAGAGCATGAGCTTCGCCTTGGGATCGGCGGCCCGGCGCTCCAAATCCGCAAAATCCATGGCATAGCGGCCATTTTCCAGCACCAGGGCATTGTTGGATACCACCCTACCCTGGTCCTCCACCGCCCCGGTAAAGGGGCCGTACACCGGCCGCTGGAGAATCACCTGGTCCCCCGGCTGGGTGAAGGCGGCTACCGCCGTGTACAATGCCGGCACCACGCTGGTCACCGGGATCACCTCCGCCTGGCCAATGTCCCAGCCGTGGCGGCGCAGTTGCCAGGCGGCAGTGGACTGGCGGAAGGTTTCGGGCACCGCCGTGTAGGCATACAGGCCAAAAGCCGCCTTTTCCATCACCGCATCGATTACCGGCTTGGGGCACCGGAAGTCCATATCCGCCACCCACATGGGGATGGCCTGGGGATTTCCGGGGATGTGATCCCACTTTACGCTGTCCGTGCCTTTCCGGCAGATTGGCTCATCAAAACAGTATTGCATATTGCTCAGCCCCTTTCTGCCGCTATGATACCGGAAAATTCCCCAAAAGGCAACGAGATTTTACGGCGTATCCAAATCCCGGTAGGCGTAAATCCGCTGCCAGCCGCCGTCCTCCCCCCGGACAACGGAGCTGCGGTGGCGGTTTAATAGCCGGACAATGTTGTACACGTCAATCCAAATTTCGCTGTTGCACTCCTTTTGGCTCTCGTCAAAAATCAGTTGCAAGCCGAAATGCAGGTGCACCGTCTCAATGTTGTTGACGTTTTCCCGGGTGGAGTAGCCTGTCCGGCCCATGAAGCCGATGACCTGCCCCGCTTGAACCTGATCCCCCTCCTGCAAGCCCGGGGCAAAGGGTTGGTCCTTTTGCAGGTGGGCATAATAATAGTACCGCCGCCGGTCATTGGAACGGATACCCACCCGCCAGCCGCCGTACTGGTTCCAGCCCATGGCCTCTACCACGCCCCCTTCCACTGCCACGATGGGGGTGCCCAGGCTGCCCATTAAATCGTTGCCCAGGTGCTTCCGGGCAAAGCCGTAGCTCCGGCCCACGCCGAAATCGTCGCAGTGGCTATAGCCATACCCGGCGGCAATGGGGGAAAAGGCCTTCAGGCCATAGCTGGCCTTCCACACCTGCTGCCCGTTTTCCTCCACCAGGATGGCGAAGTTGCCCACCAGGCCCCCCAGGGCCGCGTCATAGGCCTCCAGATAGTAGTCATAGTATTTATACAGCGCCCCCAGCAGCTCCTCCGGACTTTTTCCGGTGGAGAAGTCCTGCCACGCCGTGTCCACGGCGGCTTTGGTTACCTTTCCGCCGGTTCGGCAGGCCGCCAGGGCCAGCAGCTGGATCCAGCTCACCGGGCAGTCTATCTCCTGGGACCGGATATCCAGGGCCAAGGCCCGGTCCATGGCTTCATAGGAAACCTGAAAATCCACCCACTGGATTGGCCCGGCCGCCGCCACCGGTCCGGCCAGGAGAATCACCGCCAAAATACCAGAAAAAAGCCGCCGTTTCACACAAAACCACCTCTGGGGTATTGTGTGAAACGGCGGCAGATTTATGCGCCATTACCGGGGCAGGTGTTGCTGCAAAATTTCCGTGAGCTTTTCCGTGCGAATGTTGGACGGCACCGGACCCTGGTTGGTCACCGCCTGGCCGTCCGGCAAAAAGGTCAAGCTGCATGGGCTGTGGGAAATGATCTCATCAATGGCCAGAATATCTCCAGGCAGCGCCATCAGGGCAAAGGGGAACTGATGCTCTGTCCGTGCAGCAGCCGCTGCCTGGGCAACCTGATTTTTTTCCGGTTCCCCGGCGTTCTGGGGGTACAAAAAGACCACCAGCGGCTCCAGCGCCGCCGCCTGATCCACCTGTTGGGGCAGGACGGACAGATCCGGGCCGTAGGGCAGATGCACCCCGTACAGCATTCGCTGTTCCTCCAGTGCCTGGCACAGCTCCAAGGACAGTGGTTCCAACCCCTGGACGGAAATCAACAGGTTCGGCAGTTCCGCCAGCCGGGCCAGGTCAAGGTCCGGCCCCCGGCCGCCGGTGGTAAACAGGACAAAGGCGCAATCCGGGTTTTCCCGGAGGAGCATTTCCAGCTCTCCTTGCGCCAAGCGGCAGTCCCACAGGAAAAACACATGCACCCCCAGCCCGGCGGCCTCGCTCACCACCCGCTGGACGTACACCCGGCCCAAACCCCCATTCCCGGCATAAATTTCCAAAGCCCAGGGGACGTTAAATCCCCGCTGTTCCTCCACTTCCCGAATCCGCCGGGCGCCCCGGCTGCACCCCTCCAGGCCCACATTCAGGCCGAAGGTCACCAAGCTCTGCCGGTTACACCGGGTCAGCGCCCGATTGATCACCTCATAGTAGGGGCTGGTCTCATCCTCCAGGACTTGCCGGCAGAGGGTGAGGAACTGCCGCTCAAAGGTTCCCCGGGCAAACAGCAGGGCCAAATCCACCGCATTGCGGGCGGTGCGGTGGGAGTCCCGCTCCATGTCCCGCAAGGCCCGGTAGACGGTATTTTCCAGAATGGTGCGGTTAAGATCCAGTTTGCGCAAGGCCATGCCCTCCTGATTTCCGGCGTTTCTCCGCCTATCATACCCCGGTTCGGCGGCAGCGCATAGGGACAAATTCCGCCGGCTGTCCCAAAAAGGCAGGCTTATCCTTCCCCGGCCAGATAGGCCCGGAACCGGGCCTGACTGGCCGGGGTGAGCCGGGGCCAGTTCTCCCCGATGGCGGGGTCATGGAGCCGCTGCTCGGCCTGCTTTCTGGCTTGCACCGCCGCCTCCATGTCGTCGAACACCCCCAGGAAGTACCGCTTCCGCCGGAAGTCGATATAGGCCCACCACTTCCCCGTCTGCTTATGGTGATACACGCCGGTACAGCCGCTGGTGTTGTTGGCCCGCAGGCCCTTGGTGGCCACCAGGGCGCTGAGGGAGGTACTGTCCACCATGTCCCGGCGGGCGGAAACACAGTTCGGGCGGCTCTCCCGGTACAGGCAGCCGCAGCTCTGCACCCCACTCCGGCGCAGCTCATTCACCGAGTACAGCGCCGTGTTGCCGCAGTCGCACCGGCACTGCCACACCACCGAACCTCCGGCGTCCCGCCGGTCCGTGGGGGCCTGGGCCACCAGGCGGCCAAACCGCTGGCCGGTGATGTCCAGCGCCTTCAGTTTACCTGCCCGCTCCCGGCGCAGGCAGCCGCAGCTTTTGGTGTGGCCCAGTTTCACCTTGTCCGCAGGCAGCACCACGGTGTTGCCGCAGTCGCATTGAAAGCGCCAGAAGGCCTTGTGCCGCTGGTTGACGTGGCTGAATTCCAGGGCCACCAAACGGCCAAACCGCTGGCCCTGAATGTTGGAAATGGCCATGGTATCCTCCTTTCCTGGCCCTTGGGGCTAATTGTTGCCCTGGGCCGGTTCCGCCGGACGCAGATATCCGCTTTTTTCCAGGTCGGCCAAAAATTTTTCCAAACCCGGGCGGATCCGCTCCGGCGGTGCGCCGTAGCGCTGGGCGGCGGCTTGGGTCATCTCCGCCAGGGTCATATTTTGGGCCAGCAGGGTCCAGAAATAAGCGCCGGTGGCGTTAAGCTGCTTGACATAGGGGCATTTGCCCCTGGCTTCCCGGGTGGCCACCAGCAGATGCTCCCCGCAGACCTGGACCAGGATCACCCCGGGCTGGATATTATGGGTCATTGCGCTCCCCCTCCCATTGCAAAATGGTATCGTGGGTCAGCCGGGCGGAAGCCTCGTCCCCCCGGTTGGCCAGCAGCCAAACCGGCACGGTGGCCAGCAGCTGCTCCTCCAGGGCGCAGGCCTGCTCCACTGCCGCCGCCGTGGCTGCGGAAAAAAGAAATTGACAAAACAGGGGGGCCGCCGCCTGGGCCGGGGCCAGGGGGGCAATGGTATTCTCCCGGCCCTGGGCCAGGTAGATCACGCCCCCCAGGGGGGCGGCTTCTCCCCGGCCCATCCCCTCCTTCCCGGTCCAGGGGGAGGGGTACACCCAGATTTGGCCGTCTTCGGCCCAGGCCAGGATGGGCTTATCCCCGTTGAGCATCTGGATTTGCTCCCCGTAGAGGCTCTTCCACAGGATGTACTGGGTGGTTTTCCCGGTGCCGCTGGGGGCGGTGAAGATCCAGGCCCGGCCCCGCCAGATAAAGGCGGTGCCGTGGAAGACGCACCGCCGGTAGGGCAGCAGGGTATCAGCAGTGGCGGGGGCCAGGGCGTGAAACTCCACCAGGGCGGGGCTGGACATGGGGGGATAGGCCTGCCGGGCCTGGTTTAGGTCCTCCTCTGTCAGGGCCACCGGGGGCAGCTGGCTCCGGCCCTGGGCGGCAAAGGCCCGGAAATACCGGGCGGTCTGGGCCTCCCTGGCATGGTAGTCCACCAGGAGTCCCGCCAGGCAGGCGGTAAAGGCGTGTTGTTCCATCTGTCGTCCTCAAAAAAAGCGGCGTGGATGATGGGCTCCCCCATCCTCCACGCCGCAGTGTGTTTTACCTATAGCCTACGATGATGCCGTTGCCGTCCACAATGGCCACCCGGCCGTCCGCCAGAGGGACGTCCACCAGGCCTTGGATGACTCCTTCTTCCGAAGGACGAATCGGGTCAACCACGCCGTTCAATACGGCGCTGTCAATCATGGCCGGATCCAGGTATTCGCCGATGTTCGTTCCCGTCGGGTACATACGCATCCCTCACTTTCACAAAATCAAAATCCCAAGGCTGACAAAGGACTCCGCTTCGCCCTCCACCCGGGTGCCGTCCAGGGTCACCCAGTAGGGGGTGACGGTGAAGCTGTCCATAAAGCCCAGATTGCCGGCGCTCCAGCTGCCGCTGAACTGGTAACTGACGTTCCCCTGGCTGAAGAACCAGCCCAGCAGGGAGCGTTTCTCGGTTTTCTCCCCGGCAACCACCGTGCCGGTTTCGCCGTTGCAGTCGTAGGCAAAGCCCACCTGGGCAAACCGGTCGGTGTCCAGGGTCACCGTGGTTTTCAGCTTGCCGCCGGACCGGCTGACGCTCACCTGGGGCGCGTCCACATACTTGGCGTAGACGGTCATGTCCCCCTGAACGTCGGAAAAGCCGGCGGGCAGGGTGCAGGCGCTGTCGGCAAACCATCCGGCAAAGACTTTCCCGCTTTGGCCGGCGTAGGTAATCCGGCCGGTCTGGTCGCCGGGCTCCACGGTTTGGGTCACGGTGCTGCCGCCGTCCACCTTGGTGACGGTGTACTCCCGGGTATTGTCCCAGGACATGGCGTAACTGGGCAGCAGGGTCAGGGTCTGGGCGGCAGGCTGGGCATAGCGCTCAACCGTGCTCTCCACTGGCGCATCCTCCGGGTGCAGGCCATCATCATTCCCGTCGGTATATGTGCCGTTACCAAAGCACATGGTCCGCTGGGTGGTGCCTGTGACCTTCACCCCGTCGGGCGTGACAAAGAAGGGGGTGAAGACAAACTCCTCGCCGGCTGCAATCTCCCCGGTATAGGCCTGGAGGTGCAGCCACCCCTCTGCCGCCGCCGTGCCCTTAAAGAAGCTTTCCGGCGTCAGCGTTTGATAAGGCTGCCCGTCTCTTGTCACCTCGACCTGCTGATACACCGCGTTCTCCGCGCTGACCGCTTCCTCCTGGTCGGTTTCGCCCACCACGAAGCCGACGTACTGGTAGTTGGTATCGTCGATGGCGGTGGCCATGTACACCTTCTTCACCTGGTCGCCATAATAGGTGTTGTAGATGGAGTAGGTCTTGGGCTGCAGGTAAGCGTCGTCCACTTCCTTGACATAGTAAGTCTCGTCTGCCTGGGGATGGAGCTCCAGGCCGCAGGTATCGCCACTCAGGGGTGTCTCAAACGTCTGGTCGGTGTACAGGCCGCCGTAGAGGTAACCGTCATTCACCGTATCGGTGACGTCGAAGTTCTCCACCACGTCGTAGTCCGTGGTCCACCCGGTGGACTGATGATAGACATGGAACCGGTTATACCGGTAGTAGAACCGGAACTGGAGACCATCTTGGGTCAGCTCGCCGCTGGGGTTGCCCTCCCCTTCCCAAGGCTGGTCGTTGACGGTGATGCGGTCCAGCACATAGCCATCGGGAATCGGGTCCAGAGGAGCGGCGTCATAGGTTTGCCCAATGGTTCCGGTGACGGTGCTCTCCTGGGTGGTCGTTTCGGTTCCGCCCCGCACCAGGATGTGGGCGGTGTACACCAGGGCGTGGGTGTCATCCTTGGTGTACCAGAAAGTCAGCACATTCTCCCCCCCAGCCGTCACCACCAGCCGCTTCTGGTAGGCGTCGGGGAGGTAGCCGGCAATGGTTTCGGCGTACTCGGTGACTACCGCGTGGCGGTTGTCCGAAACGGTTTTTTCCTCACTGCGTTCCTCGTTGGTAACGGCGTCCAGGTACCGGACGGTGTAGGGAACCGCCCCTTTTTCCTCGTAGACAAAGATAAACTCGTTTTCGCCTTCAATGTCCATGGTCATAGTGTGGCTGGCGGTCTGGGGGAAGTAGCCCTCCTGGTAATCCTCGTACAGCTCCTCGCCACCCTTGGCCGTAAAGGTTCTGTTGGTACCGGCCAGGGCGTAGCCCTCCAGCGGGTCGGCAATGGGCGTGTCGTCCGCCAGCTGGAAACGGACGGTGTACGCCACCGGCACATGGGAGCTCCACTTGGCGTAGATATCCAAATCCTGGCGGACAGGCATGTTTTCAAAGGAGAAGGCCTTCTCCACGCCGTTGTCCAGGTAGAACCAGCCCACAAATTCATAATCACCATTGATGGGCTCGTCCGGCGCCGTGGCAAACCTGCCGTGGGCAACGGTCTGGGCTTCAACAATTTGCTCGGCCATGGTGTTGTCGGTAAACACCCGCACGGTGTGATCCACCGGCACCCAGTTGGCATAGAGCATAACATCATTGGCGGGCATGGTCTCGGTGGCGAAATCCACCCAGCTGTCCTCGGTAAAGAAGGGGGCGTCGTACCAGCCTTCAAACCGGTAGGCGTTGGGTTCCAGATTAGCCGGGTATTCCGGTATAAAGTCATAGCCCTGGAAGGATTCCTCGTATTTCAGGGTCTTGGCTGCATCCGTCAACTCACCATCGTAGTTGTAGAAACGGAGGGTGTAGCTGTTCCGGTCGTAGTAGAATGTTGCGCCATTGTAATTCTCGCCTATTGGCGTACTCATCCCGCGATTAACGGTGAAGCCTTCAATATCCACAAATTCTTCTTCGGAGACTTGAAGGCCTCCATCTCCACTATATCGAAAATTAGTGGTGAACAGGTTAACCGTATAGTCTTCATCTAGGTCTTGACCGATATATTCTGCACTTACCCACTCTGAGGAGCTGCTGCTCGATGCATAGTACGTTCTGTTTTCCGCCGGCATGGCGCTTAAATAGGATGTCCAAGGACTGTCTCCGTCAGTAGAACGGCTCCACAGGAAGGTGTTGGCATTGCTGATGTCCTGGAATTCCTGGACGATATTTGCGCCCCACTTGGCGGTGATGGTGCCCAGCAGCTCACTGTCCCAATAACCTGCCTCACTGAAGGTCAGGGTAAATGCCGTGCGGTCATAGTAGACGTTCAGGATGGAGGTGCCGTCCGCCGCCACGGTAATGTTATCAGCCCGGACAAAAGTCCAAAGGTTGGCATCCACATCCCCGCTATAGCAGGATTCGTTGTGGGTGTGCTCCACCTTGCCGCAGGCATAGCAGGAAGCATCATGGGTGTGGTTGCATTCCAGGGAAATCTCCTGGGTGTCCGCTTTCTCCCAGTTTCCCCTCCAGTCCTCCTCATATGCGCAGTACCAGGTTCCGCCCAGGTAGAGGTAGTAGTGGATTTCCTGCCGCCCCCAGCTGTCTGTCGTATAGGTATAAATCCCGTCGGCGCTGGGCGTTTCCAGCTGGTCTGGCTCTGCGGTTTTCTGCAGTTCGTAGTTGGTGAACCAGCTGCTCTCCACCGAATAGCAGTCCAGGGTATGGGTATGGGTGCACCGGATGCATGTATCGGTGTGGGTGTGCTCCTCTTTGCCGCAGGTCAGCGGGTTGTAGGTCATCTCCTGGCCGGGGATGCCGACGGTTTCCCGGCTGGTCAGGTAGGAATAGTCCTTGTCATTGGCATTTTCGCCCCAGAACACCAGGGTTACCTTGGCCGACTCCGGCGCTTGCCACCGGGCGGTATAGCTGGTATTCTCCGCCGGCATGGTTTCGGGAATGGCATCCGGCGTCCAGCCGAGGAAGGTATAGCCCGGGCGGGTGGGGGTTCCCACCTCCCCGATGGCCGCGCCGTACCGGGCATAGACCGGCTCCACGCCGTAGCCGCCGCCCAGGTCGAAGGTCATCAGGTAGTAGTTCCGGTCATAGTAAATGTCCACCTGGGTGCTGCCGTCGGCGGCAACCGTCAGGGTTTGGTCATAGGGCAGGGCGTAGAAGCCTTCGTACGCCTTTGCCAGATTGCCGCCCACCTGGCTGCCCGTCAAGGCCTGGTGGGATTCCGGTTCATGTAAAGTATAGTAATCGTTCTCCGCATTCTGCCAGAAGTGGTTCACGGTGACATTCACCAGCGCCGGGACGTAGGTCACGGTGAGGGTGACGTCGCTCTGGACATTGGTCAGATTCAGCTCAACCGCCTCAGCAGTAAAGTTTACCCCCGGCGTCTCCGGGGTTATAAAACTGGCCGCGTAGCCCGTCACCGCCGGGTTGGGCACTGTCTGGCTCAGATCGGTCCCTTGGCCAATGGACGCGGTCCAGGAATTGGCCGCAATTTCGCCGTCTTGGAACACATACCGGATTTCCACGGTGACGTTCTCCTCCGCTGCGAAAACCGCTGGCGCCAACCCCGCCACCATGACCAGGGCCAGCAGCAGCGCGATGATGCGTTTTGCTTGTTTCATGATTGTTTACCTCCTTGCCGTGTGTCGATTTGGGGTTGCGCGCCGGCAGACGCGCTTGCCAGTTTGGCGGCAATCTCCCGATGCCGCGCCGAACCGGCCGGGTGCACCGTAAGAACCGGCGCTGTGTACGGTTTATTCCCGTGCCGTTTGTTCCCGTGAATCCTGTCCGCCTCCCTCCTGCGCTCGCCTCCTTTGGGGCCTTGGTTGTCTCCCGCAAGGGTATGCTTTTCCGCCCGCGGTGGCATACTAATTCCACCCCAACCAGGCCTTTCGCAGAGTTAGCCACTCTGCGAAGGTTGAATATACCGTTACAGGGTTTATATTACCGCAATCCCAAAATTTTTGCAAGGGTTTTCCAGAAATTTTTGAAAAGAATCTGGATTGTTTTTGGAGAAGCGCTGGTAAATGCTGCCAATTCCCGCATTTCCGGCGATACTTTTCCTGGCTGCGCAGTCGCCGGCGCAGTCAGCAGGGGGGATGCTCCTGCCATATTCCATCACAAAAAAATATAGGGAGGCGCGACAATGGCGAAAGGAGAAAACATTTTTCGACGCAAGGATGGCCGCTGGGAGGCACGATACCGCAAGGGCTACACCCCGGCCGGCAAAATCCGCTACGGCTACTGCTACGGCAAAACCTACGCGGAAGCAAAGGAGAAGGTGAACCGGTGCAAGGCGGCGCTGGCCGCCGGATGCCCGCCACCGGCCAATGGCCGGAACCGGTTCTCCTGGTACTGCGGGCAGTGGTTGGAGAGCAAACGCGGGACGGTGAAGGAATCCACCTATATCAAATATATTTCCGTGGTGGATAAGTATATTCGCCCCCGGCTGGGGAGCCTGTATCCCCTGGCCATCACCTCTGCCGCAGTGGGGAAGTTTTCCGCTGGGCTGGCCGATACCCTTTCTCCCAAGACAGTGAAAGATATTCTGGCGGTTCTCCGGGCAATCGTCCAATATACCGCCAAACAGTTCCCCGGCATATTTCCGGCGGTAGATATCCCCGCCCCCCGGCAGACCCGGGGGCAGATACGGGTACTCTCCCCGGAAGAGCAAGCTAAACTGGTCAATTACCTATCCCAGGAGATGGATTGCTGTAAATTTGGCGTGCTGCTGGCCCTGCGCACCGGTATGCGCATTGGCGAGCTGTGCGCCCTGACCTGGGCGGACATTTCCCTGACGGACAATACCGTCTATATCCGAAGTACCATGCAGCGCATCCGCAATCTGGGGGAAACCGGCGGGAAAACCCGGGTGATTACCGGGCCGCCCAAGAGCGAGGCAGCCGTCCGGGTAATCCCCATCACGGAGCAGACCGCAGCGCTGTGCAGCCGGATGGCGGCCACCGGGTATGTCCTTACCGGTGGAGAACAGTATATGGAGCCCCGGACGCTGCAATACCGGCTGAAGCGCTATACCCAGGACTGCGGCCTGGAGGGGGTACATTTCCACACCCTGCGCCACACCTTTGCCACCCGGTGCGTGGAGGCTGGCTTTGAGCTGAAATCCCTCAGCGAGATTTTGGGCCATTCCACTGTTGCGGTGACCATGAACCGGTATGTCCATGCTTCTCTGGACCTAAAGCGGGACAACATGCGCAAGCTGGCGGCAGTGGGCCTGTAATTTTTCCGCCGTCAGCCGGAGGTGTCAACCCCGGCCGGCGAACTCCCAAGGCGGGGCTGCCTCATGGTGGGGCAGCCCTGCAATCCTGTGCAGAAAACTGGCCGCCGTTCACAGGCATTGAGGCGCAACGGCATGTGGAAAGCTTCCGGTTGCCTGGAAATGTGTCCTTGCAACCGCAGAAGCCTTCCTGTTTTTAGCCTGTCATTGCGAGGAGCGCAGCGACGTGGCAATCCGTTCTCCTCGCAGTAATGCAAAATGGAAAGCAGCACCTAAGGCAAATCCGCAACTTTTCCGAATTCGCCCAAGCAGCAGCCAACTTGCTAGGCTCTCCTGCGGGGAAGCGGATTGCCACACCAGTGACACCGGTCACTGGTTCGCAATGACGTGCAAAAGGCTGGTGGGCGTTTGCGGGATGTACTGCCAGGGAGAAAATTGGGAGGTGTCCGCGGGAGATGGGCGCTGCCGCAAGGCTGGCAGAGCGGTGCCTTTCGCAGAGTGGCTAACTCTGCGAAATTTTTTGACCTCCGGCGCCAAAATGTCTGGCTTTCCTTGCAAAGATTAAGAAAAAATTAAGCGGTATGCATATTGCAACTTCGTGGTTTTTCCGGTATTATGTCAGGGAAAGACGAATCTTCCGCCGTCTACGGACGCGCTGACAGGAGGCCACCATGGAACGCTGGATTGATGTGTTAAGTCTGGTGTTGAAGCTATTCACCTTATATACTGCGGTCACCGGTTTATTTTTTCTACTACCCCAGAAGTCCTACCGGCGGTGCGATCCCAAGACCCGCTTTGCCGTGCTCATCCCCGCCCGCAATGAGGAAGCGGTTATCGGCCACACCGTGGCGCAGTTTCTGAAACAGACATACCCCGAATCCCTGTACGACCTGTACATCATCCCCAATAACTGTACCGACGGCACTGCCGAGGCGGCCCGCCGGGCCGGGGCCAAGGTGATGGTTTGCACCGTTCCCGTGCGCACCAAGGGCCAGGTGCTCAAATGGGCCTTCCAGCAGCTGGAACCTATGGCCTACGATGCCTACTGCATCTTTGATGCGGATAACCTGGTGGATCCGAATTTCCTGGCCCGGATGAACGACGCCTTTTGTGCCGGTGCCAGACTGGCCAAAGGCCTGCAAAAGGCCTCTAATCCAGACGAAACCTGGATTACCGGCTGCTATGACCTGTATGTGGAAAACTTTAATCTCCTCTATAGCCGTCCCCGGGGACGGCTGGGCTTGTCCGCCAAGCTCATTGGCACCGGCTTTGCCGTCAGCCGCAGCCTGCTAAACGAGGCCGGCGGCTTCACCACCGTCACCCTCACCGAGGATACGGAGTTTGCGGTCCAATGCGCCCTGCTGGGAGAGAAGGTGTGGTGGGTGCCGGAGGCCGTCACCTATGATGAAGAACCCCTGAGCTTCCGTGTATCCATGGTGCAGCGCCGCCGGTGGTCCAGCGGCGTTATGCAGACCTTTCAAGTATACTTGCCCCGGCTGCTGAAAGCTATCTTCACCGGCGGCCGGCCCCTGCTGTGCTTTGACATCACCATGCTCATTGCCGGCCCTGCCATGCAGGTCCTGGGCCTGATTCCCGGCGTGTACGTCCTCTGGCAGACCATCGCCGCCGGCAACTGGCTGGCCCTGGGGATCAGTGTAGTCTCCTTCTGGGTGGGCATGATGGCCACCGCCCTGTTCTTGGCCGTGGTGGGCAAGCGCCCAGTGGCCAAAATGTGGAAGACGATTTTGCTCTATCCCCTGTTCACCGCCTCCTGGTATCCCCTGCACATCCTGTCGGTGTTCAGAAAGGCTCGGGTGTGGAAGCCCATTGCCCATCAGGGCTCCAAGCCCATTGCGCAGCTGTCCGTCCGCTGACGCACATAAAAAATGCCCCATCGGAAAGCCACTTCTTTCCGATGGGGCGTTTCATTTTGTTTAAGGTTCTGTTGGTTCTGTGGTTTCTGTTGGCGGTTCCGTTGATCCTGTCCAATCCGTCCATGCGTCCGCCAGCTGGCGGCTGTTGGCCGTGTGGAATACGTTGTCCAGTCCAGGCAAAAGGCCGGAAACGCTGCCCCGGGTGGTATACACCGCATAGGTCCGGAATAGCAGCGGGCACAGTTGGCCGTCTTCCATCACGGCGGAAAACAGGTCGTAGTAATTGCCGCTGTTTTCCAAGGCCTTCAGGCACAGCTGATAGAGTTCGCCATCCGCCATACCACCATAGCCCAGGGCGCCATCTTCCTGGAAAAAGACAGATAGGTCAAAGGTTGGCGACAGCCGCACCTCTGCCAGGTAGAAATCAAAGTTGCCCACCGCCAGGGCTTGAAGATAATCCTCCTGGCTCTCCGGCGCATTCACCGTCACGGTTAAGCCACAATCGGTGAGCTGCTGGGCAATGGTCTGGGCCACGGTCACCCGGAGGGGATTGCTGCCGTCCGCCAGCAGGGTGGCCTGGGTATTCCGCAGGCCCGCCTGAGACAGGGCTGCGGTAAAAGCGGCGGCGTCATAGCCATACTGGGCCGCCAGGGCGCTGTCATAGCAAGCCGCCTCCGGGGAAGCTGGTAAGTAGGCCTCCTGAGCAAAACCATGGTAAATTTCCGCCAAGGCCCGCCGGTTCACCCCATGAGTCAGGGCAGCCCGGACGGTTCCGTTGGCAAAGGGGCTACTACCGGAAGCGTTGCAGCCCAGGTAAAGCAGTATTCCGGTGGGACAGTCCCACAGCTCATAGTCGCACCGGTAGGCCACATAGTCCGCAGCGCCGGGATCGGCACAGACCAGATCCGTTTTACCGAATTCAAACTGATCCCGCAGGGCGCCGGAAGTGTCCGCCTGGGACAGGACAATGCTGCTCACCGTCACTGCCGGGGTATAGTCGCTCCACCAATTCTGCCGCCGGGTCAGGCTGCTGCCGGACAAGGCGTATGGCCCGGTGCCCAGGGGTTCATTTGCGGCGACGTCGGCAGCCCGGACAATGGGAATATCCAACAGTACCGGCAGATTGCCGTAGGCGGTGTCCAGGGTGATGCGCACCGTGCGGCTGTCCTGGGCCGTCAAACCAGTGACATGGCTCAGCCGGCCGCCGTACACAGGGCTGTCCATGGCCACCTGCAAGCTGGCCACCACATCCTGGGCCGTGAGAGCAGAACCGTCGGAAAAGGTGGCCTCCGCCAGGATAAAGGTATAGGTTTTTCCATCCGGGGCGCTGGAATACTGCTGGCACAGCACCGGCTCGGCCTGGTATTGGGCCGTCACGGTGAACAGGCCCTGGTACAATAGGGCCATTACCGGCCGGTTAATCAGGGCAGTACAAGTGTAGGGATTAAACCCGGCCTCCATCCGGCAGGACAGGCCAAAACTGGCCTGGGCCGGAACCGTGGCGGTCTCCTCCGATATCTCTCCCGGTTGGGTAGTCTCCACCGGGGTCTGGGCACATCCGGCCAGCATGGCCAGCGCCAGGACAAGCAAGACCAAGCGCTTCATGGCCGGTCTCCTTCCGGCAGCCAGATTACCGCCGCCAAAGAACCCCGGTGGTCGCCTACCACCCGGTGGGACCAGAAGCGGCGATTTTGACAGGCGGTGCAGTCCGGACAAATCTCCAGGGTGACTACCCCTGCTCTGCGCAGCCAAATTTCATTTAGCTGTTTGAGGTTCACATGATACTTTGGACCATTCCCGGCGATGGCCGGCAGGGCTTCCTCCCCCAAGGCCTTGACCATGGCCGCCGGTACATCCTCCCCGGTCTCAAAGCAGCAGGGGCCGATGCAGGGACCGATTGCCGCCTGAATATCTTCCGGACGGGTGCCGAAGGCGGAAGTCATGGCCTCCACCGCCTTGGCCGCAATTCCCCCGGCAGTTCCCCGCCAGCCGGCGTGTACCGCCCCCACTGCCCGGTGCACCGGATCGTGGAGCAGCACCGGCGTACAGTCTGCGGAAAACACCGTAAGCACCACCCCAGGCTCGTTGGTAATCAGGCCGTCCCGCTCCCCGGGCACCGGGGCAAACAACCCTTGGCCCCGGTCGGCCCGGCCCACCCGGGCCACGATGGCCGAATGGGTCTGCCGGGTGAACACGGTATCCGCCGGAGAAAAGCCCAGGGCTGACCCCAGAATTTCATAATTCCGCAGGACATTTTCCGGAGAATCTCCCCGGTTTGTGCCCAAATTCAAACTTTCCAGGTAGCCGGTACTGCATCCGCCCCGGCGGGTGGTAAAAGCGTGGGGCACAGTCAGGACCTGGCTGCCCAGGTACTCCAAACTGCCCTGGGTTTTGGTGTAAAACGGCACGGCTCGCTCCTTTCCCTTATGCCCGGCCTTGGGCAATGTCCTTATCCCGGCAGCATTTCTTGTACTTCTTCCCGCTGCCACAGGGGCAGGGATCGTTGGGGCCCACCTTGTTGGTTTTCCGTACCGGTTGCTTTTTCACCGTCTTGTCGCTGGTGCTGGCACTGGCGGCGGATTCCTTGGCCACCTTCTCCCGCTTCAGTTCCTCGTCCGTCTTAATCCGGGCCAGGAAAATCCGGCGCACCGTCTCCTCCCGAATGGCCTGGATCATGGCCTCAAACATTTCATAGCCTTCCTTTTTGTAGGCCACCACAGGATCGGTCTGGGCATAAGCCCGCAAGCCAATGCCCTGTTTCAGGTCGTCCATGGCATCGATTTGATCCATCCAGTATTCGTCCACCACCCGGAGCATCACCACCCGCTCCAGCTCCCGCATGAGCTTCTCACCGTAGAACTGTTCCTTCTTCTCATATTGGGCCAGGGCAGTTTCATAGAGCTTGTCGCAGAGCTGCCCTTGGGAAAGGCCAATCAGGTCTCCGGCGGACAGGGCGTCCTTGGGAAAGTAAATGGGGGCAAAGTGACCCAGCAAAGCCTCCATGGCCGGCTGGCCCAAATCCCCGGACTGGGCCATCTCTGTGGCCACCTGGCTCTCCACCAGCTGGCGGAGCATGGACAGCACATTCTCCCGGAGGTTTTCCCCGTCCAGCACCTTCCGCCGCTGGGCATAGATCACCTCACGCTGGGTGTTCATCACATCATCGTATTCCAGCACATTCTTTCTGGCCCGGAAGTTCCGGCTTTCCACGTTTTTCTGGGCAGTTTCCACTGCATTGGACAGGATTTTCTGGTCGATCGGGGTATCCTCATCAATGCCCAGGGTGTCCATCAAGCCCATAATCCGGCTGGAGCCGAACAGACGCATTACATCATCCTCCAGGCTCAGGTAGAACCGGCTTTCGCCGGGATCCCCCTGGCGGCCGGAGCGGCCCCGGAGCTGATTGTCGATCCGCCGGGACTCATGGCGCTCCGTGCCGATGATGAACAGGCCGCCGGCAGCCCGCACCTTTTCCGCCTCGGCGCCGGTCTGCTGCCGGTATTGGGCCAGCAGCGTCTCATACTGTTTCCGGATATCCAAAATCTCCGGGTTGTCTGTTTCGCCATAGGCGTTGGCCTCGGCAATCAGCTCCTCCGGCGCCCCCTGGCGGCGCAGGTCGCTGAGGGCCAGGTATTCGGCATTGCCGCCCAACATAATGTCCGTACCACGGCCGGCCATATTGGTGGCGATGGTCACCGCTCCCAGTTTGCCGGCCTGGGCCACAATTTGGGCTTCCTTTTCGTGGTACTTGGCGTTCAGAACAGTGTGGGGGATGTTCTCCCGCTTCAGGAGCTTGGAGACCAGCTCGCTTTTTTCAATGGAAATGGTGCCCACCAGCACCGGCTGTCCCTTCTCATGGCACTGCTTAATCTGCCCCACAATGGCCCGGAGCTTTCCGGCTTCGGTTTTATACACCACATCCGGGTGATCAATCCGCACCACCGGCCGGTTGGTGGGGATCTCCACCACGTCCAGTTTGTAAATGGCGGAGAACTCCTCCTCCTCGGTCAGGGCTGTGCCGGTCATGCCAGAGAGCTTGTCATACAGCCGGAAAAAATTCTGGAAGGTGATGGTGGCCAGGGTTTTGGATTCGTTGGCCACCGTCACCCCTTCCTTGGCCTCAATGGCCTGATGCAGGCCCTCATTGTACCGGCGGCCGTACATCAGCCGGCCGGTAAACTCATCCACGATGATGATCTGGCCGTCCTTCACCACATAGTCGATATCCTTTTTCATCAGGCCCCGGGCTTTCATGGCCTGGTTGATGTGGTGGTTCAGGGTGGTATTCTCCGCATCGGCCAAATTTTCTACGCCGAAGAACTTCTCCGCCTTGGCAATGCCGGCGGCGGTGAGGGAGACACTGCGGCTCTTTTCGTCTACAATGTAATCGCAGTCGTAATCGTCCTGCACTTCTTTCTCATCGGTTTTGGCAAACACCTGCTTGCGCAGGCCGGAGACGAAAAAGTCTGCCATTTCATACAGCTTGGTGGACACCTCCCCCTGGCCGGAGATGATCAGGGGCGTCCGGGCCTCGTCGATGAGGATGGAGTCCACCTCGTCCACAATGGCAAAGCTGTGGCCCCGCTGCACCAGCTCCTCTTTGTAAATGGCCATATTGTCCCGGAGATAGTCAAAGCCCAGCTCGTTGTTGGTGCAGTAGGTCACGTCTGCAGCATAGGCCTGACGGCGCTGGACCGGCGTCATGCCGGGAATCACCAACCCCACGGTGAGACCCAGGAACCGGTAGACTTTGCCCATCCACTCCGAGTCCCGCTTGGCCAGGTATTCATTGACGGTGACAATATGCACGCCCTTCCCGGCCAGGGCGTTGAGGTAAGCCGGGAGAATGGCCACCAGGGTTTTTCCCTCGCCGGTTTTCATTTCCGCAATCCGGCCCTGGTGCAAAATAATGCCGCCCACCAGCTGCACGGTGTAAGGCCGCATACCCAGCACCCGCCAGGCCGCCTCCCGGCACACGGCAAAGGCCTCCGGCAGCAGGTCGTCCAAGGTCTCCCCGCTTTCCAAGCGCCCGCGGAATGCCTGGGTTTTCTCCCTGAGCTGTCCATCGGAAAGCTTTTCCATCTCCGGCCCCAGGGCCTCAATCTGATCCACCAGCGGCTGAAGCCGCTTAACCTCCCGCTGGGAGCGGGTACCGAAAATTTTCGTGATAATTCCCATGTGATTTTCCCTTTCTTTGCCCACAGAGCCGATTGCGCCGCCGGCGCCGCCCTGGGGTAAACCGCCGGTACGGCGGCAAATGGTTCGCCCATCAAGGGGCTGTCGGTGGACATTATACCATAGGCCGCTGGAAAAAGACAGTAAAAAATGCATTTTCCTGGGCAACCGCCTGAGGAAAACGCCATTTCTGTTAAACGTCAGCCGGCGTTGTGCGGAAAAGACGCGCAACGCCGGCCGAACACACCCATATACCCGAAGGGAGCTACCGGTACAGTCCCTTTAGCTGGTGCAGCCGGGACAGCCGCCGGGCGGACTCCGCCCCCATCTGCTGAGACAGGGCTACCGCCAGCGCATCCACCACAGCGGCCGGCGCAGTCATGGTGTGGTAGGCCCGGGGGTCCCCCCGGTAGACATACAGATTTATTTCCCCCTGGTCCTCCTCCGGCGCCGCCCTGCGGCTGGTGAAGGCCAAGGTGCGGTAACCGGCCTGATGCCGGTATTCCAAAATCAACCTGCCTTCCTGGGAGACTTTAGAAAAGCTAAACAGGATCACCAGATCCCCCCGCCCCGCCTGGGCCAACCCCTCAGCCACCTCCGAACCGCCGGAGGGCAGCAGGATTGTATCGATTCCCAACCGGCGCAACCGGAAAAAGAGCAGCTGCCCCAAGGCCGCCGAGGCGCTTTTGGCGTGGATAAACACCCGGCGGGCAGAGACGATTTCCTGCACCGCCGCAGAAAACGCCGCCTCATCCAGCCCAGTCAAAGTTTTCTCCAAATATTGTTGCTGCTGGGCCATCCAACCGGCCAAGGTAAATTCCCCGGCATCGCTGAGGGTGCGGGCCATTTTGGCGGCAGGTCCCTCCCCGGCGGATTGGCGCAGCACCAGTTGCTTCAGTTCTTTAAAATCCTTGCATCCCACATGGCGGACAAAGCGGGAGACCGTGGCCTCACATACCCCCAGCTGCCGGGCCAACTGCCCGATGGAGGAAAAGAGGAACCCCTCCGGATTGCTGCGGATATAGTCCAGAATTTTTCTATCCGCCTGGGTCAGGCAGGAAACCGTCAGTTCCATGGTCCTCCCTCCTACAGCAGTGCCAATAGCGCCTGGGCAAGACAGCCGTTGGCGGCAAAGATATCTCCGTCCGGCCGGAAGGTCAGGGCTTTCCCCTGACGGGTGCTGACCGTTCCCCCGGCCTCCTGCACCAGGAGCATTCCGGCGGCATAGTCCCAGGGCTTAAGATGATCCTCATAAAAGCCCTCCAACCGGCCGCAGGCCACAGCGCACAACTCCAGGGAAGCCGCCCCCATCCGCCGGATATCCTGGCAGGCAGCATACACCCTAGCCATCCGGCGGAAGGTCTCAGGCGCCTCCTGCCTAGCCCCGGGGGCGGTGCCCACCGCCACCAAAGCCTCCGCCAGGGCGGCGGTCTGGCTCACCCGAATGGGCCTGCCGTTCAGGAACGCTCCATTCCCCTCTCGGGCGGAGAACAGCTCTCTGGTATAGGGGTTATACACTACCCCCAGCACCGGCCGTCCTGCCTCCACCAGGGCCAGGGAAATGGCGCTGTAGCCCAGATGATGGATCAGATTGGCTGTGCCATCCACCGGATCCAGCACCCACACCGGACCCTGAAAATCCCAGCAGTGAGACGGCTGCTCCTCCCCAAGAAAGTCTACCTTGGGAAATTGCTTAGTCAAGGCCTGGCGGAGAAACCCTTGCACAGTGGCATCTGTCTGGGTAACATAATCCCTAAGGCCTTTTTCCTGCCGTTGGCCGGACAGGGTTTCGTCAAAAAACAGTTCTCCCGCCTGGCGCACCAGTCGGCTGATTTCCGCCAACATCCGTCTTCCCGTCCTTTCTGCTAAGCCACCGGAGCAAACACCGCTCCGGTGGGGGAAATCACCACATCGCCATGGTTTGTCCGCTCCACCGGCGGACTGCCGGTGAGCACCTGCACATAGTCTCCGCCCAGGGCATGGATTTCCTTTAAGGCTCGCTTCAGTACCCCGGCGGTGCTCACCTGGAAGGCTGCCTGGGCCGCCACCGTGATGCGGTAGCGCCCGGCTGCCATTTGGCTGGCCAGGCCCGCCAAAGTGGCCGTTTCCCCGCTGAACTGGGTGTAAATACAGCCGTATTGTACCGCCTGGTGGGTATCGCTCCCGGCCACCACCGGCAGACCCAGGCGGCTACCCAGGGCAAAGGTCAGGTTCCTGGTGCGCTCTAACCCCTCCGCCACATCTTTTCCGTTCAGATCCAGAAAATCCAAGCGCCGGAGCTGTACTTCCGGCAGCTCCGGAATATGCCCCCCTGTCCGGTAGGGATGCCCCGCGCCCACCAGCACCGGATACCGGCGGAACAGATCCATGAGCTGGGCAAAGGGCAGAAACGAACCTGGGGTTTTGTGGGACTCCAGCTGCCGGTTCAGCGCCAGAATATCCTCTGCCCTGCCTAAACACAGGACATGGCCGCCCTCAGCAACGTCTGTCTCCATGCCGGGAAAAATCCGCAATCCATTGGGCAGGACCAGGGTATCCCCCGCCCGGCAGCTTTTCTCCAGGAGATAGCGGTACAGCCGGTCAAACTCCAGGGTGTTAAAATGCTCCGTCAGGCAAAGCGCATCCAATCCGGCGGCCTTGGCTGCATCAAACAGCCAGTCGGTATACTGGGTGGAAAACGGTAGTTTTTTCGCCAACTTTCCGTGGGTGTGAAAGTCCAGATTCAACGAAATACCTCTTTTCTACAGCATGGTGGATACCAGCATGGCCACCGCCATCCACAGGAAAGACAGGGCCAAAAACAAGAAGTCATTGTAGCCCACCTTCAAGGTGGACAGCTTCATTTTTTTCACCGCTTTATTCACTGCCGCATACCGGTAGCCCTTGATCTCCAAGGCCTCCACTGTGGTGCGCGCCCGTTTTGCGGTGTTGAGCATCAGGGGGTAAAAGGCATGGATAATCACCTTCACCTGGTAGCACAGATACTTCACCTTCCCCCACAGGGTATCGCTGTCCGGTGGATTGCCCCGCATCCGGTAGGACAGCAAAATATTCTGAAACTCCTCCATCAGCATAGGCAGCACTCGATAGGCATAGGCAATGGAAAAGGATAGCCGCTCCGGGCAACCGTACCACATCAGGCCGTTAGACAGCCGGTCCGGATCCAGACCGGAAAACACGGTAACCGAGGCCAGGGAACAGGTAGCCACTTTTAAGGTCAACACCAACAGCGGCGTCACGGTAGAGGCATCGCCGCCAAACAGCAGCGACACCACCAGCAGGTAGCCGGTCTGGGAAAAGACGCCCACGGCAAACAGGAACAAGACCAGCCCGGCCACCCGGGCCAGTTTCGTGGTGACCAGCACCAGCAAAAAGCTGGCCAGGAGAAACCACAGCTGGTGGACAAACCAGGGGGCAAGGCCAAAAAACAGATACCACAACAGCAAAATCCGGGGATCCAATTGGGCAATCACTGTGTTATTGTTGCCGTAAGCGTTTTTGAGTACTTGATTCCGGAGGAAATCCATGGAAAACTTGTCCAAGACGTTTTCCGACAGCTTTTTATTCATCGGCTTACCTCCACAAACGACTGCAAAAAGTCCTCCACCGTATAGCACCGCGCCCGGCTGTCCAGGGCCTGACCCATGGTAAATATCTCCGGCGGGCGAATGCCCACCATTTCTGCCAGCTGCCGGTTGCCAAAAATTTCATCCCGGTTACCGTCAGCCACTACCTTGCCCTGATAGAGCACCACAATCCGCTGGGCCCACTGGCTCACCAGCTGCATGTCGTGGGTGGCAATGATTACGGTTTGCGTGACTGCCTTGATGTCCGTGAGCATGTCCATAATCTCCCGCCGGGTGGCAATGTCCAGGTTGGCGGTAGGCTCGTCCAGCAGCAATACCTCCGGATTCAGGGCAATGCCAATGGCCAAACTGGCCCGGCGCATCTGCCCGCCGGACAGTAGCCGCCCATCCCGGTCTTTTAACCCGGTGAGGCGGAACCGCTCCAGCAATGCCTGAGTCCTGGCGGGATAGTCCGGCACCCGCCGTACCTGCATCGCATAGGCGATATCTGCCTGTAGGGTGTCTTTGATAAACATTTCCTCGGGATTTTGATACACCAGCGAAATTTTCCGGGATAGGGCCTGGGGCTTTTTCTTCCGGATACTCTCCCCGGACAGAAAAATTTCCCCGTCGCTGGGCTTCAGCAGACCCACCATCAGTTTCATCATGGTGGACTTGCCTGCGCCGTTGGAGCCGATGAGGGCAACCTTTTCTCCCCGCCGGATGTCCAGGTTCAAGCCGTCAAACACCCGCCTAGGCTCGCCGGTCACCGTGGCATAGGCCAGAGAAACCTGGCGGAACTCCACTGCCGGCCCGGCGGAAACCGGCTCCGCCGCTGGCCGGACCGGTTCCTGCCACCGCAAATGGCCAAAAGCCGTCTTCCCCTCCTCCACGGTAGTGGGCAAGGCGCCGCCTGCCGGCAGGCGGCCGGCTTCCCGCAGGGCATGGGCGGCAATGGTCACCTGAGGCGGGAAGATGTTGCAGGCCCGCAGCTCCTCCACCCGGCGTAACGCTTCCGCCACCGGCAGCTTCCAGGCGATACCGCCGTCCTTCATCAACATAACATGCTTGCAGTAATCGGCAATGTACTCCGTGTGGTGCTCAATCACAATGATGGTTTTGCCGTGCTTTTCGTTCAGGGTTTTGAGCACCCGATAGATCCGGTCGGCATGGCCGGGGTCCAGCTGCGCAATCGGCTCATCCAGAATCAGCACCTCCGGCCGAAGGGATACCGCCCCGGCCAAGGCCAGCAGGTGGGTCTGTCCCCCGGACAGCTGCCAGATATAATCCTCCTCCCGGCCGGACAGGCCGCACATCTTCAAAGCCTCCCGGCCTCTGGCCAGATGGTCCGGCATGGCATAGTTGAGGCAAGCATAGGCAGCGTCATCCAACACCGTGGGCCGGACAATTTGATTTTCAAAATCCTGGTATACATATCCCGCTTTGCTGGCCAGGGTACCCACGTCGGCAGCCAGAGTATCCAAGCCGTCTACCGTCACTTTGCCTTGGAAGTCCCCGGTAATAAAGTGGGGGATCAACCCGTTGAGGGTTTTGCAAAAGGTGGACTTCCCGCAACCGTTGTTGCCAACGATTGCCAGGAAGTCCCCTTTCTCCACCTGCACACAAATGTTCTTCAGGATGGGGCGGTCAGCAGCGGGATAGGAATAGGTTAAATTCTCTATCTCGATCACGCTCATGGTTAGGCAGCCTTTTCCCGTTTGCCAGCCTTTGCCTTCAGGACAATCAGGGCAAGCACCGCCACTACACCGGCAGCCACCATGGCCACGGCAATGGCCGTCTGGCTCTCTGCCCAGCTGGCTTCCCAATCCACCAGCGCCGTTCCGCTTTCGGCCAGGAGCTCCGCCCCGGCGGCAGCGGCAAAAGCAATGGCTGCGCCCAACAGTACCTTAACGTTAATCCGGCCCAAACCGGTTTTGCCGTCCCGGGGCCGCATGCCCAGCAGCGGCTCCATCTTGCCGTAGAGCTTAGGGACCAGGAACATGGTGGGCAGCAGGCAGAACAGGATGCCAGAAAACAGCAAGTCGTTGAGGAAGGCAAATCCCTCGGTGGCAAAGACACTTTCCGGCAGGCCTGCCACAGCCTCAAAGTCGGACACGGCAAACTGTACCTTGAAAATGTCGATTACCGTGCCCATCAGCAGCTGCAATGCCGTGCCGGTGATGGCAGCCACCGCCACCATTTTCCGGTTTTGGGGATTCTTCACCATCCGTCCGGCAATGTACACGCCAATGGTGACGGTGATAAACTTTTCCAGCTCACCCAGGCCGCCAAACTGGCCCAGCATAATCTCACTGAACACCAGTTCGCCAGTAGCCGCCCCCAAGGCAGCGGACATGGGATCAAACAGCATGGCCAAGGTCAGGGGAATAAAGAGGAAGTATTCCACGGAAAACTCCACAATCCCTGCCTGAAACTGGGGGATCAGCTCGGTGAATAATGTCGCCAGTCCGTACAACGCCATGGTCAGTACAAAGACCATCAGCTTTTGGGACTGTGTCGCGCTCTGTGTTTTCGTCATCTCCACAATCATTTCCTCCTGCAATCTGTTTCGTATTCCTGGGCAGCGCTTATGCCGCTGGTATCCAGCCGCTTTTCCCGAATCCCAGCGCTGTGACTACCTGAATACAGTTTACCAAGCGCCCACCTGGCCTTCCACCAGGATTGGGTAAAGTGGAAATAAAATTTTCTTAAAATAAAAAAAGAAAATTTTACCTACATGCAGAAGAAAACTTTTCCCCCACCGCAAACGAACGCCGGGGGAAAAAACGCTCCGCAAGGAACGCTACGCCTTTTTCGGCGTACACAGAAACATCAGAAAAAACAATGCCAGCAGATATACCGGATATGTCCAGGCCGGGAAATTTTGTAGCAGCAAACCCGCCACCGGCGGCAGCAAGGTAATGGCCAGATAGGACACAGCCATTTGCAGCCCCATCATCCCCTGGGCAACTCCCCGGGCAAACCGGACCGGCGTCAGGTGTAGGAGGTTGGGAAACACCGGTCCATTGCCAAAGCCAATGAGAAACAATGCGGCAGCGCCGCCCCAGGCCGGCAGAGGAATCAGCAGCAGGACCACCCCGGCGCCGGCCAGCAGCTGCCCCCACAACAAAATCCGCCGGCTACCCAGCCGCCTGGCCGTCAGGCCGGAGGCAAACCGGCCCAGGGTCATCCCGGCATAGTATACCCCCAGGCATTGCGCAGAAGCCCCCGGGTCAAGCGCCCTGGCTTCCACCAGGTAGGTACTCGCCCAGATACCCGCCGCGTACTCCATGCCGCAGGAACCCACAAAAGCAAACAAGGTACGTGCCGCCCCAGGCAACCGCAATAACCGGCTCAGCGGCTGGCGTTCCTCTGTTTCCTCCGCCGGAGTGTGGCCCCGCCGCCACAGAGGGAGGCTGGCCACCAGGATCAGGCAGATCACTCCCTGCATACCCGCCGTGGCCAGGTAGCCCCCACGCCAGGTGGTCTTGGCCAAGGCCGCAGCCATCATATAAGGGCTAAGAGTGACGCCAATGCCATAAAAGCAATGGAGCATACTCATCTGCCCCGGGCCGTAATGCAGGGCCACATAGGCATTTAACCCTGCATCCACGCAGCCAGCCCCCAGACCCAGGGGAACCGCCAGCAGGCACAGCTGCCAAAAGGCCGTTGCCTGGGAAAAGCCCAGCAGGGCCAACCCGGTCATGCCTACGCTGACTGCTGTCACCGTTCCCACAGAAAACCGGCGGAAAATTCGCCCAGTCATTAGGCTGGAGACAATGGAAAAGCCAGAAATCAAGCTGGTGACAATTCCCCCGGCTCCCACTGCCGCCCCTACGTCCCGGCCCATTACCGTCCAGGCCGCGCCAAACATGGAGTCCGGAAGGCCAAGACTGATAAAGGCCAGACAGATGATGACCAACAGTGCCACGGATTTATCCCTGGTATCGAGCCACGTGAGCAGCCATCAATCCGGCGTCGCCAAAATAGTCAATGCGCATGGCCTTTTTCACTGCGGCCAGCGTCTGGGCCGCGTGGGCCTGGGCCACCGTGCTGCCATGGCGAAGGATTTCGTAGACCTGGGGAATGTCTTTTTCCCACTGGGCCCGGCGCTGCCGGATCGGCGCCAATTCTGCCTGCAAAATGGCATTGAGGAATTTCTTCACTTTAACATCCCCAAGCCCACCCCGCTGGTAGTGGGCCTTCAGTTCATCCAAGTTGCCATATTCCGGCAAGAAGGCAGCAAAATGCTCATCCCGGCAGAAGGCGTCCAAATACGTAAATACCGCGTTGCCTTCCAGGCAGCCAGGGTCGGAGACCTTCAGGTGGTTGGGATCGGTGAACATGCTCATCACCTTATCCTTCACCGCCTTTTCCGTATCCGCCAAATAAATGCAGTTGCCCAGGGATTTGCTCATTTTCGCCTTGCCGTCGGTGCCGGGCAACCGGCAGCAGATCTGATTGGCGGGCAGCAGCGCCTCCGGCTCCACCAGCGTCTCCCCATAGGTGAGGTTAAACCGGCGGACAATTTCCCGGGCCTGCTCCAGCATTGGCAGCTGATCCTCACCCACCGGCACCGTGGTGGCCTGGAAGGCGGTGATATCCGCTGCCTGACTGATGGGGTAGGTGAAAAAGCCAACCGGAATGCTGGCTTCAAAATTCCGCAGCTGAATCTCAGCCTTCACCGTTGGGTTCCGCTGGAGACGGGACACGGTAACCAAATTCATATAGTAAAAAGTCAGTTCCGTCAACTCAGACACCATGGACTGAATAAACAGGGTAGACTTGGCTGGATCCAGTCCGCAGGCTAAGTAGTCCAGGGCCACCTCGATCAGATTTTCCCGAATTTTGTCGGGATGGTCGGCATTGTCCGTCAGCGCCTGGGCGTCAGCAATCATGATATAGACCTTACTGTACTCGCCGGAATTCTGCAGCTCCACCCGGCGTTTCAGAGAGCCCACGTAGTGACCCAAGTGCAGCCGGCCAGTTGGCCGGTCACCGGTCAAAATAATTTTTTCCATAAAATAAGCCTCCTGAACAAGGATAATCAGCCCTTAAATTGTGCCGGGCTTGGCCAAAATCTGAGCTGCCCCTTGGACGCTCTGCCGCAGCAGATAAGTAAATCGTTCTGGAGGCATACAGTTCCGGCTGGACAGCCAGCGGAGGATAGCGGCAATCAGTGCGTCGCTGAAAAAGTTGACAAAGAAATCCGTATCCTCTCCCTGCCCGGCAAACAGATCCTGGGCATAGACCCGCATCACCGGATCCAATATCTCCCGGAAATAGTCCTGAAAGGAGTTTTGCCCCTGGACCGACAGCGCGTTGCGGTAGAAAGCCCGATTTTCATAAAAATACTGGCATAGCGCCTGGACAAGACTCCAACTGCCGCCCATGCCCCGCTGCTGCACAGTCGCCAGAAACTCCCCTTGAAATACCCAGTTGACCAGGTCATACTTGTCCCGGAAGTGGTAGTAAAAGCTCTTCCGGTTCATCTGGCAGGCCTGGCAGATATCCCCCACACTGATTTTGGCGAAGGGCGTGGTAGACATCAGCTCTTTCATGGCGTTGGCCAAAATCCGTTTTGTCTGGTTGGAATCCGCCAAAGAAAAGCCCTCCTTCTGCGTGCTGGAAGATTTACCCACAGTATAGCCAAAAAAGCGGTTCGTGTCAACGCGGTATCAGGCCAACTGAAAAAACCTGGGCAGAATTTTGTGCCCGGCTGCTTTGCGCCAGAAGCAGCACCCCATGCAAAAATAAAAAAGTCAGGGGTTGTCTCAGTACAAATGTTGAGACAACCCCTGGTATACAACATGGATTAACCCCGGAAACCGCCCATCAGCAGGTAGCCCAGCAGGCAGATCAGCAATAAAGCCAGCAGGCACACCGGTAGAATGGTCAGCAGCCCGGCCAGCATCATGGCCTTCAGGTCGCCTTTCTCCAGCGTAAGATGTTCATCCTTTTCTACCAGATCCTCAATGGGAGGTAAGTCCTCTGGTTTCTCGGGCTGGTTGGGATCCACTTCCGGTGCCTCTTGTGCGCCCTTCCGCCGCTCCCTGGCCCATTTCATCGCCCGGTCAATCTTACGCTGTAACAGCAAGCTCAACCCTCCTTAGGGGAATTCTCCAATGCGTGGTGGCAAGCCACAAAGTGATTGGGACGCAGCTCCTGCAGCTCCGGCACCACCTGCTTGCAAATTTCCGTGCAATACTTGCAACGGGTGTGGAATTTGCAACCTTTGGGGGGATTCACCGGGCTGGGAATATCGCCCTCCAGAATCTCGGGATTCCGGCTGGCGTCTTCGTCCGTGGTGGGGATGGCGTTCAGCAAGGCCTCGGTGTAAGGATGCAGCGGATGGGCGAAAATGTCATCCGCCGGTGCCAGCTCCACCATATTGCCCAGGTACATTACGCCGATCCGGTCAGAAATGTACTTAACCACCGACAGGTCGTGGGTGATAAACATATAGGTGAGGTTCTGCTTCTCCTTCAACTCCAGCAGCAGGTTAATGATCTGAGCCTGGATGGAAACGTCCAGGGCGGAAACCGCTTCGTCGCAGACCACAAACTTGGGCCGCAGAGCCAGGGCCCGGGCAATGCCAATTCTCTGCCGCTGGCCGCCGGAGAACTGGTGGGGATAACGATGGAGGAAATAGCCGGCCAAGCCGCACTCGTCCATGACCCGGATAACCTCTTCCTGCATCCGCTCGTTGTTGGTGCGGTAGAACTTATGGGCGATCATGCCCTCGCCAATGATCTGGCCCACCGTCATTCTGGGATTCAGGGAGGAATATGGGTCCTGGAAAATCAGCTGCAGGTCGCTGCGCAGGTGACGCATTTCATTGTAATTGAGCCGGGCCAGGTCGATGCCGTTGCTGTGGTATGCCTCATAGGTGGCATAGTCGGGATGGCCCTCATAGTTTGCCCGCATTTTTGCAATTCGTGCATGAACCTCGTCAATTCGCTTGTTGATTTCTGCAATTTCTGCATCGCAGGCCTTCAGCTTCTCCTGGGCTTTGGACAGGGCTGCGTCATTGGCTTTTTTCCCATTTTCCTTGGCCTTATTCACTTTAAAGGCAATCTCATCCACATCCAGCTGCAGATCCGCCCGCTTTTCCATGGCGTCCCGCAGCTCCCGGGAGATCTTATACTCTTCCAGGTAAATGTCGGCCACCGGCTGGATGTCCTCCGCCACCACCAGGCCGCCCACCAGGGTAGCCAGGTCCAGCATGGCGTCGTTGGCCTCTTTCCGCAGGCGGGTCATCTCCCCGTGGCGGGCATATTGCTCCTTCTCCGGGAGGGCCTCGTACTCCTTCATGAACTCCTCGAATTTCTTCCGGGAAGCGAGCATATGCTCTTTCCGCTTCGCCATGTGGCGGAAGGTATCGTAGGCGTACTGGGGCGCAATCTCGTCAATGCTCCGGCCGAAATACATGGTGCGGCCGTCGGTCTGCTTGTACAGCTGAAGCAGGGAGCGGCCCAGGGTGGACTTGCCGCAGCCGGACTCGCCCACCAGGCCAAAGGTTTCGCCCTCATAGATGTCGATGGTAATGCCGTCGTTGGCTTTTACGGCCAGGCCTCTTTTTCCCACCGGAAAATACTGCTTCAAATTGGTAATTTGCAACAGCACCTTGCGATCTTTATTTTCCATTGCGCGCCTCCTTATCCGGGTAGAAACAGCGGATTTCCTGACCGTCGGCGACCTTCGTCAATTCAGGCTCTTCCTCCTGGCAGCGCTTGGTGCAGTACTTGCACCGGGGCGCAAATTTGCAGCCCTTGGGCAAGGCCAGGGGGTGGGGAACGGCGCCGGGAATCGCATCCAGCCGCTCGCTCTTGGTATCCAGCCTGGGCACGGAGGCCAGCAGGCCCTCGGTATAGGGGTGGGAGTATTTCACCTGCTTAGCGAACAGCCGCCGGGCCGGCACATGCTCCACAACCTGGCCGCAGTACATCACCGCCACATCGTCGGCCATCTGGTTAATTACGCCCAGGTCATGGGTGATGAACATGATGGAAGTGCCGTGCTCCTCCTTCAGCTGGTTCATCAGGTGGAGGATCTGGGCCTGGATGGTGACGTCCAGGGCAGTGGTGGGTTCGTCCGCAATCAGCAGCTTTGGCTCACAGGCCAGCGCCATGGCGATCATGACACGCTGGCGCATACCGCCGGACAGCTGGTGGGGATATTGCTTGGCCACGATGTGGGGGTTGGGAATCTTCACATCCGCCAGCATTTTCACCACTTCGCTGGCTGCCTGCTTTTTGCTCATGTGCTGGTGGATCATAAACGGCTCGCTTACCTGCCGTTGCACAGAAAACACCGGGTTCAGGCTGGTCATGGGCTCCTGGAAAATGACGGAGATGTCATTGCCCCGAATGTGATACAGCTCCCGCTTGGAAATCTGGGTCAAATCCTTGCCGTCGAACAAAATCTTACCGCTGTCAATATAGCCGTTGCCGTCCAGCAGCTGCAAGATGCTCATGGCGGAGACGGATTTTCCGGAACCGGATTCGCCCACAATGCCCAGGGTTTTCCCTTCTTCTACGGAGTAGGAGACGCCGTTGACCGCCTTAACAATACCTTTCTTCGTGCGGAAGAACGTATGCAGGTCTTGCAGTTCCAATAATGCCATTGTCTTCTACCTCCTTACTTATCCCGGTCCGACTTGGGGTCCATCACGTCCCGGATGGTATCGCCAATGAGGTTGATGGAAATGGTACAGACGGCCAGCAACAGCGCCGGGAAGAACCATTGCCACCAGAAGTTACGAATTACCGTTGAGTTATTGGCGCCGTTGAGCATGTTGCCCCAGGTGGGTCTGGGGTACTGCACGCCGAAGCCTAAGTAGGACAGAGAGGACTCCGTCAGCATGCAGGTGGCGAAGTTCAGGGACAGGTCCACCAGGATCACGGAAAACACGTTGGGCAAAATGTGCTTAAATGCAATCCGGCTCTCCCGAACGCCCATGGCCTTGGCCGCCGTGACGAACTCCTTCTCCCGCTCGGCCAGAATCTGAGCGCGGATCAGCTTCGCCAGGCTGGTCCAGGACAGTGCGCCCAAAATCAGCATGATGATGAAAATCTTGGTGTTTTCCGTCAGCGGCGAGCGCTGCAGCACGCAGGAAAGAATCAGCGCAAAGGGCAGGAAGGGGATGGAGCCAAAAACTTCCGTCACCCGCATCAGCAGCAGGTCCACCTTGCCGCCGGCATAGCCGGAAATACAGCCCACAATGATGGCGATGATGGAGGAAACGATAACCGCCACCGCGCCGACCGTCATGGTCATTTTCCCGCCGTGGACGCACCGGGCAAACACATCCGCCCCGTGGCCGTCGGTGCCAAAGAGATAGCCGCTCAGGCCCCATTTGGCCTGGATGCTGCTGTCCTCCTTCAGCATGTAGTTCTGGAAAGAGGTGACAATCAGCTTGTCGCCGTTCTTGGCGCTGCCGGGGATATTCAGCTGCTTTAAGTGGTTGGAGCCCCAGCCATAGACATTGCCCTTATTGGTCAGGCCGGTGTAATGGTTGGTGCCGCCGCCAATTTGGATGAAATACTCATCCGCCGCCAGGGCGGGCAGGTTCTTTTCCCCGTAGTTAAAGGAGCCGGTAAAAATCACTTCCCGGGCGGCGGCCCGCTCGGTGTCATTGGTGGCCGCAGCATCGGCTTCCGGATCCACCAGCATCAGGCAAGCCGTACCGGAGGTGGCAGCGATGGCCTCCACCTTCCGCTGGCCCACATACCGGGCAAGGCTGAGGTTGGGATCGCCGTTCACGGTATCATAAAGACCCTTCAGGTTACCGGCGGTAAACTTCCCCTCCGTGGTCACGGCCAACAGATAAGCGTTGGTGTAGGAAACGTCGGCAATATTGTCCAGGGCCATAATTGCCCGCATGTTCAGGCAGGTGTTGGAGTTGCCAAACACCTTTGCCGTGCCGTCCTTGAACAAAATGGCCGTAGACTGGTAGCCGCACTTGACATCCTTCACATTGTCAATGTCCACCTTCGCATCCGGCAGGATTTCCGCCACCGGCGCGTCGCGGTCGGTATAAGCAGAGCCAGGATATTGGCCCAGCTTATTGTCGCCCCAGCCGTAAACATTGCCCTGATCGTCAATGGCGATGCAGTGGTCATAGCCGGCGGCGGCAAACAGGATATTAGCATCCTGCACAGCCTGGGGAATATCCGCCACGTCGATACCGGTGGTGCCGAGACTGGTGTTGCCCCACACGTACACGTCGCCGGAATTGGACAGGCCCAAGGAGAAGCTGGCGTAGCTGCTGATGGTTTTCACATCATTGGCCAATGCCTTAGGCACGTTGAGCATATCAAAGCCGGGCGCGACATTTTGCTGCCGGGTTTCCGTGTAATTCAAGTCCAGGGGCACAAAAAGCGGTCCGATAAAGGCCAGGGCAAACATGAAAATCATCACAAAGACGCAGAACATAGCCAGTTTTCGGGACTTAAAATCCCGGAGAATCTGCCGGCCGGGGCTGACAATCTCCTCCACCGCCATGGCGTCCACTTCCTTGGCCGGGCCCATCACGCCCCGCTTCCCCCAGCGGAAGAGTGTAGAGAAAACACCGGATTTTTTCTGTTTCATCTTTGCTCCTCCTTACGCGTTGACGCGGATTCTGGGGTCAACCAGGCCATAGATAATATCCGTCACCAGGTTGCCCAACAGGCTGATGAGCACATAGAACATCTGCAATGCCAGCACCACTTCAAAGTCGCTTTTATTCAGGCTGTCTATGTACAGGCGGCCCACGCCATTCAAGCCAAAAATATTTTCAATCATGATGGAACCGGAGAAAATACTCAGGAACCAACCAATCACCAGGGTAACAATGGGAATCAATGCGTTCCGGAAGGCATGGGAGTAGATAACCGTCTTTTCCCGCACGCCCTTGGCCCGGGCCGTCCGGATGCAGTCCAGGGACAGAGCCTCAATCATGGAGGCCCGGACGTACCGGGTCAGGCCGCCCAGGGAGCAGAAGGTCATGACAATGAGCGGCAGGGCCAGGTGATACATTTTATCCCAGAAGGCGTCCACGGGGTTGTCAAAAATCTTACCGATGGAGGACATGCCGCCGGCCGGGAACCAACCCAAAAGCGACACGAATATCCAGATAAACAAAATCGCGATAATAAACACCGGTAAGCTGTATCCAATTACGGTAAACACCTGCACGCCTGTATCCAATTTTGATCCCTTTTTCACGGCGCAGACAATGCCCAGGGGGATACAAATGGCCAGGCCCGCGATGGTGGCAAAGATATTGATGAACACCGTGTTCCCCATGGGGGGCATGACTACATCCACCACATCCTTGTTCTGGACATAGGAGCGGCCAAGATACCCAGTCAACAAGCCGCGCAGTTCGGGCTCATCCCATTCATTTACGGGAGAGAAGGGATACACGCCCATCCAACGCAGATAGCGGATAAAGAGGTTGCCATCCGTACCATACTGCCGTTGATACTTAGCGTACAACTCATCATAGTCCAAGTTGGCCTGCCGGTTATTCTGAATCTCTGCCCGGGCTTGGGCAGCGGCCCGGTCTGTGGGGATCATGTTGTACACCATATACATGAGGAAGCTCAGGATCAGAACCACCAGAAGCATATAGCCAAGACGTTTTAAGACATATTTTACCATAGCGCCAAGCCTCCGTTGTCTTTCTTCTTTGTTTCGCACCGCCGGTTCCGGCCGGCGGATTCACGAAACAGCCAAAAAAATGGTGATTTATCACAGCTTCCAGGACTGAAATCGCCATTTTTTTAGCTGTTTCGTGGCTAGAGAGGGGAAAGGGGGGCAATAGCTTGCTATTGCCCCCCAGGGGTTACTTACACTACCGTCAGCAACGCAGGATTACGCGTCCAGCCAGTAGAAATCAGCCGCATCCTTCATGTAGGCGACGGAATAAGCGTCGTACATACTGGGATCAATGGTCCAGTTCCAGGAGTAGTCAAAGATCGCAGAGGTGTAGCCGGTGGCGAAGTTAAAGGCCGAGTACATGGGAGGACCCTGATAGCCGGCGCCAGGATTCTGATCCAGCTCAGCAGTCATCGCTTCAAAGGGGCCTGCAGTCCACTGCACTTCCATGCCGATGTTGGCAGTGATTTCGCTGCCGGACCAAGCGGTCTTCAGCTGCTCGGAGAATTCATTATCCTCGGTGCTGAACCAGTTGATCACCAGGGGCATGTAGTACTCGCCGTTCACTTCCACGGTCTTGTAGGCGCCGTTCTGGCTGGTATAGTTCAGGTTGGCGTCACTCAGGTCGGCAGCGGACAGCTTCTTGTAGCGCACACCCTCGGTGTACTCGCCGCCCTCGGCATTGTAGACCCAGCCGCCCTCTTCCAGGGCAGCGATGGCGGAAGCCTCAGACACAGCATACTGATCCAACAGGATGGTGTCGGCATTGGCCACGTAAGCAGCGGAACCGGTGTAGTAGGGGCCATTCACCACAGTGCCGTAGCCGCCGGTGAATTCCTGGGCAAAGGCGTTCCGGTCGATGGAGTAAGCAACGGCCTCACGCACTTCTCTGAAGCTCAGAGGGCCAAAGTCATTGCGGAAGTGCAGCTTGCCGTAGCCGGCCCGGTCGTAGTAAGTAGAAGAGAACTGATCCGGGTTCTCCTCCACCAGCTTCAGAGCCTCAGCCGTGGCGGCGCCGCCGGTGATGTCCTGGAGCAGGTCGATTCTGCCGGTGGTCAGCCATTCGTTCTGGGTTTCGTCAACAACCTTCACGTAGGAAACCACTTCCACGGAAGGCTTCTTGCCCTCATAGTTGCCCTTGAAGTAGGGGTTGAGGGTCAGGGTGGCCGTCAGCTCAGAGTCATTGTAGCTGTCCACCACGTAGGGGCCGGCAAAGGGATAGGAGATATCATCCCGGGAAGCCACGATATGGGCCGCCATGGTGTAGCTGTCGCCGTCCTTCGCGTAGAACTCATCGCTCAGGTAGCAGCCCTCGCCGTCGTCCAGAATGTCGCAGTCGCCCAGCCACAAAGGCAGATAATCCGGGCCAAAGGAAGCATAGGCAATGTCATAGTAGTAGGGCAGGTAAGCCGCATCCACGGTAACAGAGAAGGTGTAATCGTCAATCAGCCGCAGGCCGGTAAAGACCTTGTTGCCCACGCCGTCATCCGGGCCGGTGTAAGCGGCGAAATCTGCATAGCCCACGAAGTTCATACCGCCGCGGTGGTCGTTTTGCGCAGCCTCTGCCGCCACGGGGGTGGAGAAGACCATGGTCCAGGCCAGGTAGTTCTTGGCGGTGATGGGGGAACCGTCGCTGAACTGCATATCCTCGTAGATCTTAATGGTGAAGGTCTCGGAGCCGTCCTCGTTATTGGTGACCTCGTAGTTCTCCACCACGGTGGGGTTCCACGCATAGGTGCCTTCCTTGGTGGCAACCGTCGTCGACAGCATCAGGCCGCCGGTCATGTTGGTGATGTCCAGGTCGGAAGCAATCGGATTGGTCTTGCCAAAATTAGCATACCGGAAGCAGCCGGACAAGTCGGTGGCGTTGCCCATGACCACAGAGTTCTCACCCTTGCTGGTGTCAATGGTCACCTCAACGATAGCCTGAGAGGCGCCCCAGTAGGGGTTCACTTCGTAGTTCTGGATCTTGCTGTTGTACACATGGTAGTACTGGTTGGAGTACAGAGGCAGCTCCGGCAGCATGTAGTTCCATCTCTGGATGTACAGCTTCCACCACTCGTTGTAGATCTTCTCGGCAGTGTCGAAGTCCTCATTGCCTTCGATAGGAGTGGTGTTGTACACCATAGCCATGGACAGGAAATCCATACCCAGCTCGTATTGCTCGCCATCCATAGTGATGTAAGCCAGGCCGTCGTACTCCTCAACCATGTCGATGGTCACATCATCGCCGAACTGCTCGTACAGAGAGATATAGTCAGTGCCGTACTCGTAGTCCTCGATGGCGCCCCGCTCCGGCTCAGTCTCCACCGGATCCGTGGCATCCTCAGTGCCGTCCGTTCCCTCGGTAGTATCAGAGGTGCCGGAGGGCTCGGTGCTGTCGTTGCCGCTCTCGTTACAGCCGCTCATCAGCGCGGCAACCATAACGATGACCAACAACAGGGCCAACAGTTTTTTCATTTCTTTTCCTCCTTGATTAATTTTTCAGCTGAACTTCAGCTGTCATAATACTCGCCGCCCAGAGAGGCCGGCAAGGTATTAACATGGAATAGTATACTACCCGCCGGGTAAAAATGCAAGCGGTAGCATCCATCTTTCCGTGGATTTTATGCATTTCGTCATTTTCTCCATGCGGTGCAAAGCCCGCCGGAAACCATCCGGATCTTTTGTGCAAATTACCCCAACCAGGAACCAGGATTACCAGAGAAAACCTTGGGCGGCAGGCAAACTTGCCGCCTGCGTTGCACGGTTTCTTCATTCCTTAGCTTGCGCTTCACTATACCACATCGTTTTCCAAAAATCAAGTATTTTCTATGCCGCCAGTCCAATTCTCGCTAAAATTATCGAAAATGCACAGTTTTATCCCCCTTGATTTGGATTTTCTTTTTGCATACTCTCCATATTTTTCAGATAATAACACCTTTATCTGGCAATTCGCGAGGCATGTAAATTGCACTCTGGGCAAAATGCCGCAGAAAAATGCGTTTCTCTCCGGACATGGTAATTTTTTTCAGCGAAAATGATAAATTATCCAGCCTATCCGCCTGTGCAAAAGCAAATGGCTCCCTCAAGCGGACATGTTCATTCTCCGCTTTTTTCTGGGAAAACTGCCCAAAATGAAATTTTTGCCCGGTGACAAGAAAGAGCGGCGCTGTTGCGCATTTTCCATTGCGCCCCGCCGGAAAACATGATAGGATATAAGCAGAATATTGCGCCGCTGCCAGACGGCGGCATTGGTAAAGGAAGCATTCTATCATGTATGAACTGATCAACGAAAAGACCCTGGCCGAATATGAGGCCTTTATTGCCGGTCATCCCAAGGGGCATTTCGCCCAATCCAGCCTGTGGGGCAAACAAAAATCCGCCTGGACCTGGCGGGCTGTGGCCGTGCGGGACAAAGATGGCCGGATCTGCGGGGCCATGGCCTTTCTCATCCGGAAGATGCCCGGGTTCGGCGTGAGCATGCTCTATGCCTGCCGGGGTCCGGTGTGCGACCTGGATGACCGGGAGACCTTCGCCCAGCTGGTGGACGGAGCCAAAGCCCTGGCTAAGCAGTACCGGGGCTATGTGATTAAAATTGATCCGGACGTCCCCTGCCAGAACCAGGAATTCCGGGCGATGCTGGAGTCCTTCGGCTTCCGGGTAATGCAGGAGGGGAAAAATTTTGAGGGTATTCAGCCCAAATTTGTCTTCCGTCTGGATATCGCCGGGAAAACCGAGGAGGAGCTCCTGGCCTCCTTCACCCAAAAGCACCGGTACAATATCCGCTTGGCCGGCCGGAAAGGGGTGGAGGTTCGGGTCTGCGGCCAGGAAATGGTACATGACTTCACCCAGATCATGATTGAAACCGGTATGCGAGACAATTTTGTCACCCGGAATGAAGCCTATTTTGCTCACCTGCTGGACAACCTTGGGGAGCATGCCCGGCTGTACATGGCTTTCTACGAGGGAAAACCCATTGCAGGCACCCTGGCCATCTGGTTCGGCGATAAAGTATGGTACCTCTACGGCGCCTCCTCCAACGAGCACCGGAACCTGATGCCCAACTATTTGCTGCAATGGAACATGATCCAGTGGGCCGTGGAAAAAGGCTGCCGGATTTACGATTTCCGGGGCATTTCCGGGGATTTGGACGAGTCCAACCCGCTGTATGGCCTGTATAAGTTCAAAAAAGGGTTCAACGGGGAATTTACCGAGTTCGTGGGAGAATTTGATCTGATCCTCAATAAGCCTTTATATGTCATGATCGACAAAGCCACAAAGATTTACCAGCACCGGAACGTGCTGAAATACCGCCGGGAGAACCGGGACAAGGCCCCCAAGGGGTAAGGGAGAATTGGCCATGCAGGCATACATCATAGAGAAAGCCGCGCTGGAGAAAAATGTGCAGATTCTGCTGCGGAAAGCGGCGGGCAAAACCGTCTGGGGCGTGGTAAAGGGCAACGGCTACGGCCTGGGCGCCGGGGCGTTTGCCCAATTGTTGGCCGCCTACGGGATAAACCACTTTGCCGTTACCGCCTTGGCGGAGGCTCGGGCCCTCTACGGCGTAGGGCTATCCCCCATCCTGATGCTCCGGGGCACCAACGACGAGGCCGAACTGGACGAGCTGATGGACATGGAAGTAATCTGCACCATCGGTTCCTGGGCAGATGCCCAGGCCATAGACCGGGTGGCTGCCCGGCGGGGCGCCGTGGCAAAAGCGCACCTGAAAATCGACACCGGCATGGGCCGGTACGGCTTCCTACCAGAGGAGGCGGACCGGGCAGCGGCAGTATATGCCACTTTCCCCCACATCGCTGTCACCGGGGTGTACACCCATTTCCACACCGCCGGCAACCGGCAGGTCACCCAGCAGCAGTACGCCGCTTTCCAGCAGGTGCTCACCTACCTCCGGGCGCAGGGGTGTGAAACCGGCATGGTGCACTGCTGCAACTCCCTGGCCTTCTGGCACTACCCCCAGATGCACTGCGACGCAGTGCGCCTGGGTTCCGCCCTTCTGGGCCGGGTGGGCTATGCCCAGCAGGCGGGCCTGACCCGGCTGGGCTATGTTCAAGCAGAGGTAGAAGAGCTGCGCCGCCTGCCCAAGGGCCACAACGTGGGCTACGGCGGGGACTGCAAGTTGAAGCGAAACACGGTAATTGCCATCGTGGGGGTAGGATACTTCCACGGCTTTGCCGTGGAGCGGGGCTACGACGTATTTCGCCCCAGGGATTGCCTGCGCTCCATGGGCCGCTACCTCAAGTATATGCTCCACCGCCGCCGGTTGACCGTGACCATTGCCGGGCAGCAGTGCCCGGTGCTGGGCCACGTGGGGATGGTGAACCTGGTGGCCGACGTCACCGGCGTGGCCTGTAAGCTCCATGATCCGGTGATTGTGCAGGTCAATCCCCTGGATTTGAAGGGGATAGACGTCACGTTTGTCTAGGCGAATCCCACATTCACGCAAACCATATACAATAGAGAAGGGTGTGAACTGCATGTACAAAAAAATCCTGACCCTGGCGTTATCCGCCGCCCTGCTGCTCTCCGGCTGCACCTGGGTGGGGCAGAACCTGGATGAAGTTCTGGCCGCCCTGGAGACCACCCAACCGGCCGCCACCACCCCAACCACCAGCGGCGGCGAAACCACCGATGTCCCGGCGGATGACGCTTCTCCCGGCGGGCTGGCCCGCCTCCAAGCCCAGTACACCCGGCCCGACCTGGACGAATACCTGGCCCTGGCGGAGGAGGCCTACACTCTGGGAGAAACCAGCAGCAGCCTCAGCGCCGTCGTCCGGAAAGTCAATCAGCTCTATGACGCCTATGACGAGTTTTACACCATGCTCTACCTGGCAGACATCAGCTACAGCATGGATCTCTCTGATACCAGCTGGCAAGCGGAATACGACTTCTGTATGTCGGCCAGCACCCAGGTGGACGAGAGCATAGAGCTGCTCTACGCCAGCTTGGCCCAGTCCCCAATCTTGGATGAGTTGGAAGGCCAGCTCTTTGGCGATGGGTTTTTCGATGGCTATGACCAGCCCGGCAGCGCCTGGCCGGAGGAATTCACCCGCCTGCTGGAGGAAGAGGCTCAGTTGCTCACCGAGTACTACGACCAGTCCGATGTCATGGCCGGCCTGGACCCTTATGCCCCGGACTACTTCGACCAGGCAGCCCAAACCCTGGGGCCGGTGATGCTTGACCTGATCAGCGTACGCCAGGAGATGGCCGACCTGTGGGGGTACGAAAGCTACGAGGCGTTCGCCTGGGACTTCTACTACTACCGGGACTATACCACAGAGCAAGTGGACAGCTACCTGGAGGACATCCGGCAGTATCTGGTGCCGGTGTACACCCAGTTATGGGGGCAGGATGACATTTACGATATCTTCGACGGCAGTTACGACGCCAGCCAATGCCTGGCCTATGTCTCTTCCGCCGCAGAAAACATGGGAGGCATCATTGAAGACGCCTATGCCCTCATGGCCGGGGACGGGCTGTATGATCTTTCCGCCAGCCCCAACAAATACCCCGGTTCCTTTGAAGTCTACCTCATCAGCTTCGATGTGCCCTTTGTGTTCCTGAACCCCGGGGGAGACATTACGGATTTGACGGCCTTTGCCCACGAATTCGGCCATTTTGCCAACGACTACGCAGCAGAGGGCGCTTATCTGTCCGCCGATGTGGCAGAGATCATGTCCCAAGCCATGGAATACCTGTCCCTGGACTATGCCACCGCGCCGGACGAGGATACCTTGGCGCTGGTCCGGCAGGCCAAGCTGGCCGACAGCCTGTCTACCTATGTAGAGCAGGCCGCTTACTACAGTTTTGAACGGGAAATGTACGCCATGGACAACCCCACCCTGGAAGATCTGAACGCCGCTTATGCCGAAGTGGCCCAGGCCTTTGGCTTTGACACCGTAGGGTGGGCCCCAGGCGAGTGGGCCACGGTGCCCCACTTTTTCACCCAGCCATTTTACATCCTGAGCTACGTGGTGTCCAACGACGCAGCTATGCAGATCTACCAAATGGAGCAGGAGGAGGCCGGCAGCGGCTTGGCCCTGTACACGGACATGCTCTACCTGTGGGAGAGTACCTCACCCCTGACTTTCCTGGAGGAGCAGGGGTTAGGCAGTCCCTTTGCCAGCGGCCGGGTGGAAGCCCTGGCTGGCTATTTTCAGGCAGCGCTGTGCTAGCCGGCAGAAGGCGGGAGCCATGAACCCATTATATCAGGCGGCCAAGCAGGTTTGGGGGAGCCGGACCCTGTCTCCCTTTGTCGAGGCGGGAAGCGTCGCCGCTGCCATCCAGTCCGGCAGCGGCAGGATTTACACCGGTGTGTGCATCGACACTGCTTGCGCTTTGGGCATGTGCGCCGAGCGTAGCGCCATTGCTGCCATGATTACCGGCGGCGACAGCCGCATTGACCGCCTGGCAGTGATTATGCCAGACGGGGCTTTGGGACTACCCTGCGGAGCCTGCCGGGAATTGATGATGCAGCTGGATGGCAAGGACATTCAAATTCTCACCAACCTGGCGCCGGAGACCTATATCTCCTTGGGGCAACTGATGCCCCAGTGGTGGAGCAGCCTGCCGGAGGAATAACGCTCATTGCCCCAAGTCCCCGGCACGGAGACTTGGGGCAAACCATTTGGGGCTGTTTCTGCATGATTTCGGAAAATCATGCAGAAACAGCCCCAATCCATTTCACCGCAGCTGATCCAGGTTCAAGCTGAATGCCGGAAGGAACTCTGCCATAAAGTACTCCAATTCCGGCAAGGCCATGGCCGTCAGCGCTGCGTGGGTCTGCCGGGCAGCGGATTCAAACTCCTGGTTGCCCGCCTTCAGCTCCTCCACACATTTAATATAGGCCGACAGCTTGTCTGCCGCCTTCACAATGGACCTTACCTCATCCTCCTCTTCCAGCACCAATGTGCGATAACTATCCCGAAGCGCGTCCGGCAGCATACTCAAGAGCTTTTCCCCGCTGACCCGCTCCACCTGCTTGTAGGCATTTTTGATTTCCGGGTTAAAATACTTCACCGGCGTAGGCAAGTCTCCCGTGAGAATCTCCGACGCGTCGTGGTACAGCGCCGCCACGGCGCACCGGTCCGGGGCCGGGCCAGGCAAGCCCAGCACCTGACGGCGGATCAGCGCCAGCCCGTGGGCCAGCACCGCTACCATGTGGCTGTGCTCCTGAACATTTTCCGTGAAGCTGTTGCGCATCAGCCCCCATCGGGTAATATACCGCATCCGGGACAGGAGCGCGTAAAACTCATTGGCCATGGCCCATTTCCTCCACCAGCGCTGGCAGCTCCTCCGGCGTCCGGCAAAGGCAGGCAGCGCCGGACTCCACCAGCGTCTGCCTATCCCGGTAGCCCCAAAGCGCACTGATACAAGGCAAGCCCGCCGCCCGGGCGGTGGCCACATCCACCTCCGAATCCCCTACGTATACCGCCCTGTCCGCCCCCAGGGCAGCCATGGCCTTGCGCACCATGTCCGGGGCTGGCTTCCGGGGTGTCTCCGGGGATTCCCCCAGGGCATAGTCAAAGGTGGGAAAATAGGTTTTCCACAGGGTTTTCGTGGCACCATCCGGCTTGTTGGACACAATGGCCAGGGAAAACCCTGCCGATTTCAGGACTTCTGCCGCAGCCACAATGCCTGGGTAAGGCCGGGTGGTTTCATTGCAATGCCGGGGATAGTAGTCCCGGTAGTAGGCCATGATCTCCCCAAAATTCTCCGGCTCGCCGCCCACTGCCATGCGCATCTGATTCACCGCTCCGTTACCCACAAACTGCCGCACCTCTTCCAGAGTGCGCTCCGGCAGGCCGAAAGCCCGCAAGGTAGCGTTGGTGGCCTGCCACAGATCCTCCAGAGTGTACAACAGCGTGCCGTCTAAGTCAAAGATAACCGCCTTGTTCATGGCATTTTCTCCTGTCCAGCCGCCCCACCGGGCAGCTTAATTGATCTGTAGAATATATCCTTTTAAATACCACGCGCTTTCCGCCGCCAGCTCCGCCGGGTGGTCCCGGCTCTGCATCATCGTTTCCACCAAGCGGGCCGGACGGCCCAGGTCCCCGGCGGCCTCCCGGAGCATCTGCAAAAACAGCGGCGGGGTCATGAACTGGCTACAGGACCAGGTGGCCAGGTAGCCTCCAGGCGCCACCAGCTGCATACACCGCAGGTTCAGTTCTTTGTAGCCCCGGTAGGCATTGTCCAGCGCCTTCCGGCTCTTGGCAAAGGCCGGTGGATCGCAGATCACCAGGTCATACTGCCGCCCGGCATAGGCTTTCACCAGGTCAAACACATTGGCGCACACCGTGTTTACCTGCACCCCGTTCAGCGCCGCGTTCCGCTGCAGCAGGTTCAGGGCTTCCTGGGAAACGTCCACCGCCTCCACCGACTTTGCCCCGTACAGGGCCGCGTGTATGGCAAAGCCTCCGGTGTGGCAGCACAAATCCAGCACCCTTGCCCCCGGGCAGTAGGGCCGGATCCGCCCCCGGTTTTCCTGCTGGTCCAGAAAATGGCCGGTTTTCTGGCCACCCTGCAAATCCGCCAGCATAAGCGCGTCATGTTCCCGGAACTGCACCTTCCCCGGCACCTGGCCGTACAGGCACCGGGTATACAGAGGCAGCCCTTCCTTCTCCCGCACCGAAAGGTCGTTTCTGGCGTAAATCCCCAGGGGATGGATCAGCTCCACCAGGATCTCCACAATGGTATCCAGCCAGGCCTCCATGCCCAGGCTCACCACCTGCACCGTGAGGTAATCGCCAAATTTGTCCACCGTCAAGCCGGGCAAGCCGTCGGAGTCCCCAAACACCACCCGGCAGGCCTGACTCAGGCCCAGACTCTGACGGTAAGCCCAGCTGGCAGCAAGGCGGCGGCGGAAGAATTCCCGATCTACCGCCTCATCCTTTGTCCGGGTGAGCACCCGCACCACAATTTTTGAATCCCCGTTGAAAAAGCCTTTGGCCACAAACCTGCCCCGGGCATCAATGACCGCCGCTACGCCGCCGTTTTGGCAATCCTCCCCGGCCCAGGCAATCTCGTTGTCGTAAATCCACCGTTTGCCCCGGAAAATATCCTTTTCCTCTCCGGGACGCAGGCATACCTGCCCCATGGTGTGTCCCCCGGCCTTTTCCGCCGGGGTCTGCGGTTGTCTCATGGCAATTCCTCCAAAAATGCCAGCATATCCCTGAAACTGCCTTGGGGGCAGTCCGGCATCTCTCCCCGGCTAATGAGGCAATCGGCTACCAGGAAGGCAGACATTCCCGCTTGACTTGCCGCCTGCACATCCTCCTGCACATCGTTGCCCACCATAAGGCAGGGGCCGGTAAGTCCCAGCTTCTCTTGGATTTCTTGGTAATACCGGGGATTGGGCTTGCAGAAGCTGGAATTTTCATAATCCGTCACCAGATCAAAATCCTGGGGCCGCAGGCCCACCCAACTCAACCGGGTGGCCACCCCACTGGGGGGAAACAGCGGGTTGGTGGCCAACACCACCACCTCCGCTTTCTGCCGGGCCAAAGCAACTGCCTGCCGGGCCAACGGATTTGGCTGGGTGTAGGCGGCAGCTTGGTGAAATTCTGTGGAGTAAAACCGGTTAAACATAGGGATATCCCGGTAAACTCCCTGGCCCATCCGTTCCCCGAAGGTCTGCCAGAAGGCCTGGGCATTGGGCCGGGTGCCGTCGTTTTTCACCATGGCCGCCACCCCTTTCCACAGGGCAGGTACCAGCTGATCTACCGGGTATCCGGTGGTTTCCGCCAGCAGGCGGAAATACTGCCTGGTAAATTCGTCATTGTCCATGGGCAGCAGGGTGCCGTCCAAGTCAAAAAGTATCCCTTGCATCGTTCCTCCTAGTGCGCTGCTTGCAATGCCTGCCGGTCGATTTTCCCGTTCTGGTTCAGCGGCAGGCGTTCTAAAATCTGTACCCGGCCGGGTACCATATAATCCGACAGCTTCTCCCGGAGCATGACCCGGATCTCTTTGGCTGTAACGTCCACCCCGGGGACAAGTTCACAATACAGCACAATGCGCTTGCCATCGTACAGGCAGCAGCTGAGCTGCACCGGAGGCAGGCTATTGGCTGCCGCCTCAATTTCCCCCAGCTCAATGCGCCGGCCCATATGTTTAATCTGATTGTCCCGCCGGGCGGCAAAAACCAGATTCCCCTTTTCGTCATACCGGGCCATATCACCGGTGCGGAAATACCGCCGGGTCACCCCATCCCCCAGATCCAGGATGGGAAAGGCATCCTTATCCCTGCCGCCAACATATCCCTGGGCCAGGGCAGGGCTGGCAATGTACAGCTCCCCCACCTGGCCCGGCGCTTGAATCGGGTTTCCCGTCTCATCCACCAGGTGAACCACACAGTTTGGCATCGGGCAGCCAATGGGCAGCGCCTGGCCCAGGGGGCCGCTTACCTGCCAGTAGCAGGCAACACCGGCAATCTCCGTGGAGCCATACAGATTCACATATGCGATATAGGGCAATGCCGCCCGCCATCGCTTCAGCTGCTTCACCGGGAAGGATTCCCCCACAAAAAACACCCGCTTTAACGTGGTAGGCAGAACCTCCGAAAACGTATTGAGCTGGCTCACCAACGACAGGGCAGAGGGTACCCAGCAGATGAAGTCCACCCGCCGGGAGTTGAGGTACTGAATCAGCCGCACCGGGAAGGTAAACAGCTCCGCCGGAAGCACCTCCATGGCCGCACCGAAGGCCGCCATGACATAGATATCCTTAGCCGAAGCGTCGAAAAAAAACGGGGTTTGATTGCCCAGCACATTCTCCTGGCTAAAACCGAAAGTAGTCTGGTAAGCCTCCAGGAAGCTGAGGACAGCGCCATGGGTCTTTGCCACCCCTTTGGGCACGCCGGTAGAGCCGGAGGTGTAGATGAGGTAGGCTGTATCCCCCGGCCCACAGTTCAGCCCCGGCAAAGTTCGGCATGGGGCGGCATCCAAGACCGCCTCATCCACCACAAAATCTCCGCCGGGGCCATGGCTGATTACCACTGCCGCGCCACAGTCATCCAGAATGCGGCTGCGCTTCTCCTCCGGCGCGTCAGGGTCCAGGGGAACATAGGGACAGCCGGCATACATGGCGCCAAAAAACAACGCCACGGTCCAGGCCTCATGGCGGGCCAACACCGCCACCGGCCGGCCAGCCAGGCCCATTGCCGCCAGGCAGCAGCCCAATTGCCTGGCACGGCGGTTCAAGGCAGCAAAAGTAAAGCAGCACACTTCATCCGCCACTGCCCGGCGCTGGGGAAACCGGCTTGCCGTTTCTGCAAACCGCGTCAATAAATTCATGCGTATCCCTTCTCCACAGCCCGAATATACGAGCCAGTTTTTTCTTCAGTATAGCCGAAACCGGCAGGTTCTGTCAACGGGTTCTGCCTCGCGCCGGTACAAATGGCTGTCTCATTTTGCAACATACTCCCCATAGAGTAGACACACGAAATAACAAAAATTTCGAAACTACACTATGGGGAGTATAATATTAAAATTTATGAGGAACTTATGGAAGCTGTTAAGACACTTTCCATTGAAGAGAGAAAAACCGTCACCGGTTTTGCCGGGCATGCCGCTGCCGCCGCCACACACCCCACATGCGGAAAATCGTAGAACTGAGCAAAACACCTACTGCTAGCGCGCCGGCCAGCGCGCCAGTATGCAAACCGTGGCGCAGGAAGTTGTCAATATCGCCGCGAACCACATAGTCCATGGTATAGTAGATATCCGCGCCGGGCACCAGAGGGAACAGAGCGGCCAGTAAGTAAGAGGTAGCAGGATATTTCCGCACCCGGGCCATGACTTCGGCATAGGCCGAAGCCAGTGCGGCAGAAACCAGAAACGCGGTCACATCCGACAGGCCCAAATGGCTGCCCAGCCGGTAAGTCAGCCAGCTGAGCACGCCGCCCAGGATACACAGGACAGTCCCCGGCCCATGGACGTTGAACAGCAGGCAGACCCCCAAGCTACCGACACAACTGGCAAGGCACTGTACCGCCAGGCTGTAATCCACCAAGCCGGTACTTCCAGCCAACTCGCCCCAGAGGCTCCGGGCCAGGGAGACCGCAGCGCCGGTACCAACCGCCAAGGCGATGGCAGTGATTAACACTTGCACCAACCGGTTCACGCCTGACATGGTGTCCCCATAAATGACGTCCCGAACGCTGTTGGTAAACAACAACCCTGGCACCAACAGCATCAGTGCGCCGATGATTACCGCATCCACATTTTGGGCAAATCCCGGAAGCGCCAACCCATGGGCCAGCAGCGCCGAGACAAATCCGGCGAATACCGTTTTAAAAAACAGGTTCGCATGCAGGCGGCTCATGAATCGCAGGCACAGGCCCACGGCAACGCCGCAAATGCCGGCGCACAAAGCGTCCCATAGCGTTCCCCGGAAAAACAGGGAGAATCCGGAAGCAGTCAAAAAAGACGCCAGCAACTGGGCCGGCATCCGGTAGCGCCTGACCCCGGCCATTTCCCGGCGGAGCATGGCCATTGCCTCCTGTACCGGTGGTGTTTCCTGGCAGATTCTGCGGCACAGGGCGCTGTAGCGCTCTACGCCGTCTAAATCCGTTGTACCGTCGTTACTCCGGCGCATTCTGGTCAGGTGCCGCTCATCCGGCGTTTCCAAGCTGGCAATGATACAGTTGGGGATGGCAAAGGCCTCCCCCTGAACGCCGTAGGCGTCCATCAGCCGGAGGATGGATTCCTCTACCCGGTAAGTTTCAGCGCCGCAGCGCTGAAGCTGAAAGGCCAGGTCAACCGCCAGCTCCAAAATTTCTTCCTCTTTCAACCACATCGCCTCCCAGGCTCCGGCCAGTATATCCGGCGGCAGCGAAAAAAGCAAGGGAAATCCCTCGCCTGAGGGATAATCTGTGTTGATCTGCCTACCGGCTTACTTTTTGGTCCGGTCAGCAAAAAACTCCCGGGTTTGCACAGCATTGGCCCGGATTTCCCCTTGTAAAGCCTCCAAGGTGGGGAACTTCCGCTCTGGCCGGAGATAATGCCACAATTCCAGGGTCACCTCCTGGCCGTATAGGTCGCCGTGATAATCCAGAAGCCACGGCTCCACCGTGAGTGTGCTGCCGCCTACGGTGGGCCGGACGCCGATATTGGTCACAGCCATGTATACGCCGGTGGCCGTGCGTACCCGGCAGGCGTATACGCCCCGGGGGGGCAGTAGCAGCTCTGGATCTGGCACCAGATTGGCGGTGGGAATGCCCATTGTCCGGCCCAGATGTTGACCCTGCACCACTTTGCCAGACAGCAAATGGGGATGGCCCAAAAACCGCCTGGCCCGGTCCAGATCTCCCTCGGCCAAGAGTTGACGAATGTACGTGGAGGAAACGGGAATGCCGTCCAAGCGGTACTCCGGTGCAACAGCGCAGCTCAAGCCCATCCGGGCCGCCATTTCCTGTAGCCGTGCGGCCGTCCCCTGGCCGCCGGCGCCAAATCGGAAATCGTGGCCGCAAATCAGTCCCACCGCGTGGTACCGGTTCACCAAAATATCCTGCAGAAAATCCGTCCAGGCCATATCCCGCATGGCCTCATCAAACTGCAGGGTAAGCACTTCCTCCACCCCATACAGCTGCGACATCAGCTTTTTCCGGTCCGGCAAGCTGCTCAACAGCCGCACCGGCGTGCCCAACACCAGGGTGTCCGGGTGCCGGTCAAAGGTCAGGGCAGCTGCCTGGCAGCCAAGGCGGTCAGCCTCTTGGCGGCACCGGGACAGCAGCTGCCCGTGGCCCAGGTGTACACCGTCAAAAAAGCCCAGGGCAATCACTCGTTCCAACTCAATTCACCTCGAAAAAGCTTTTGATGGTTTTCATCTCTCCGCCGGCGCACCGGGCCAGCGCCAGAAACTCTCCGCCGCCGTAAAGGCGGTAATCGCCAGAGGGCAGAGCGGTAGAAAATACGCCACCATTGCGGCAGATCCGCTCTTGCTTAGGCGACAGCTCTACCTTTGGACAGTGGGGAAATAAGGAGTCCACCGGCCGAAGCAGCCGTTCCACCGGATCGCCGGCTTCTGCCATGTCCAGTAGGCACTCCAGCGATATCGCATCGTCAAGGCTGTAGGCCCCGGCTTGTGTCCGGCGCAGCGCCGCCATGGTTCCACCGCAGCCCAATGCCAGGCCAATGTCTTTGCACAGGGTGCGAATATAGGTTCCCTTGGAACAGTCCACCAGAAATGTGTAGTCCCTGTCCTGAACTTGTACCAATTCCAACCGGTAAATTTCAATGGGGCGGGGAGCCCGCTCTATGTGCCGGCCCTGCCGGGCCAAGGTGTAGAGTTTTTTTCCGTCCACCTTTACGGCGGAATACATGGGGGGAACTTGCATCTGCCGGCCCAGAAACCGGCGGAACATTGCCTCTACGTCTTCCCGGCCCACGGTGACCGGCCGGGTTTCCAGCACCGTTCCGGTGGTGTCCTCCGTATCGGTGAGCAGGCCCAGACGCAGGGTGGCCATGTACTGCTTTCTGGCGTTTTCCAAAAACGCTGCCCCCCGGGTAGCCCGGCCCACCATCACCGGCAGTACGCCGGTGGCCATGGGATCCAAGGTGCCGCCGTGACCCACCCGGCGGGTGCCGAATACCCGGCGCAGGCGGGCCGCCACATCCTGGCTGGTCCACCCCTGGGGTTTGTCAATGATGATGATACCCGATGCCATGGCTGCTGTCCTTTCTGCCGGGTTATAAAATGCCCTGCTTTTCCAAAACCGCCAGCACCATTTTCCTGGCCTGGGCTTGGTCGCAGGAAAGGGTAGCGCCTGCCGCTCCCCGGTGGCCGCCGCCCCCTAAGGCCAGGGCAATGGCCGCCGCGTCGTAGGCCGGCGTGGCGCGAATGGACAGCTTGGTGTCCCCGTTTTCCGTGGTACGGAAGGTCACGGCCAACTCCACGCCTTCCAAATTCCGGGGGAAGTTGGAGATATCCTCCATATCGTCTTCGGTCACCCCAGCCTCCCGCTCTGCCAGCAGGGGAATGAGGCACAAGGCAACCTTCCCGTTGCGCAATAGCTCCATGTGTTGGCTGAGGTAGGCGTTCAGCCGCATCCGGGCTGGCCGTACCGTTTCGAACAGTGCCCGGTTGATGGCGTAGGCATTGGCCCCTGCTTCCAGACAGGCCGCCGCCGCCCGCAGGGTGCGGGCGGTGGTGTTGGCATAGCGGAAACAGCCGGTATCTGTGGACAGCGCCACATATAGCGCTTCCGCCATGGCCTTATCCAGCCGGACCCCCATGGCCAGCAATACCCGCAAAACAATCTCTCCACAGGCTGCCGCGCCAGAATCCACAATGCCCCGGTAAGCAAAGCCAAGATTGGAGCCGTGATGATCCAGCAGCAGCTCCACCGGCAGTTTTTCCGCCCCAGGGCAGAGCATTCCCGGGCTGGCCACGTCCACGCTGACGATAACGCTGTCCTCCGGCGGCGCCGCCACTGTCAGGCCCCGGTGATAGGGCTGGTACCGGGCGGTGAGCTGAGGATTGCGCAGGATATACGCCTCCTTCCCCAAGCTCCGCAGGCCCCGGCAGAGGGCAGCAGCGCACCCGGCGGTATCCCCATCCGGGCGGCGGTGGGTTAAAATGAGAAATCCGTCTCTCGCCAGAAAGAAACGGGCGGTCTCCTCAATGGTCAACTTCTGCATTGCCGTCATCCTCTGTCGTTTCCAGGCGGTTTAGCAGCTCAAGCATATGAGCGCCCCGCAAAATGGAGTCATCCTGCTGCCATTGCAGTTCCGGCGTGTGGCGCAGCTGCAGCGCTGCGCCTAAGGCACGGCGGAGATAACCGCTGGCCGACTTTAGGCCCTGCATGGCCTCTGCGGCCCGGGGGCTGTCCAGGAAGCTGACATACACCTTGGCATACCGGAGATCGGGGGTCGTCTCCACCCTGGTGACCGACACCATGGTTGCCTGCACCCGGGGATCTTTTACCCCACGGAGCAGGGCGGCCAGCTCCCGCTGAATTTCTTCGTTGATCCGTCCCATTCGATTGGACGCCATCGCTCCCGCCTCCTTTTGTATAGTTGCTTCAGGGCTTAATTTCCTCCATGACAAAGCACTCGAAAACGTCGCCCTCTTTAATGTCGTTAAATTTCTCGATGGACATGCCACACTCGTAACCGGCAGCCACTTCTTTCACCGAGTCTTTGAACCGCTGCAGGGAGCCAACCGTTCCCTGGTGCAGAACCACGTTATCCCGCAAAATGCGCACCTGGGCATCTCGGGAAACCCGCCCGTCTTTTACATAGCAGCCAGCTACCGTGCCAACAGCAGAGACCTTGTAGGTCTGCCGCACTTCCGCGTGGCCAATCACCGTCTCTTTGTATTTGGGGGCCAGCATGCCCTTCAAGGCGGCTTCAATTTCATCAATGGCGTCGTAGATCACCCGGTACATCCGAACGTCTACCTTGGCCCGGGCGGCGCTGGCCTGGGCGGCGGCGTCCGGCCGGACGTTGAAGCCGATGACGATGGCATTGGCCGTAGAGGCCAGCAAAATGTCGGACTCGTTTACCGCGCCGACACCGGCATGAATGACCTTAACCCGGACCTCATCGTTGGACAGCTTCAGCAAGCTGGCCTTCAGTGCTTCGGCAGAACCCTGCACGTCTGCTTTGACGATCAGGTTCAGTTCCTTCATCTCGCCCTCCTGCATCTTGGCAAAGAGGTTATCCAGGGTGACCTTGGTATTCAGTTTAGCGGCGGCGTCTTTCTCCGCCTGGCGGCGCTGCTCCACCAGCTCCCGGGCCATGCGCTCATCGGAAACGGCGTTGAATTCGTCGCCGGGGGCGGGCACATCAGCCAGGCCGGTGATTTCCACCGGGATGGAGGGGCCGGCGGTTTTTACCGTGCGGCCCTTGTCGTCGGTCATCACCCGGACCCGGCCCACCGCTGTACCGGCAATGATCACATCGCCCTGTTTCAAGGTACCGTTTTGCACCAGCAGGGTAGCAATGGGGCCGCGGCTCCGATCCAGCCGGGCCTCGATCACGGTGCCCTTGGCCGGGCGGTTGGGGTTGGCCTTCAACTCCTGCACTTCGGCGGTGAGTACCACCATCTCCAGCAGCTCGTCAATGCCGGTGCCCTGCTTGGCCGAAATGGGGCAGACCACAGTTTCGCCGCCCCACTCCTCCGGGATCAGGTCATACTCGGTGAGCTGCTGCTTGATCCGGTCGGGATTGGCGCCAGGCTTATCCATCTTGTTGATGGCCACAATAATGGGAATCTTTGCCGCCTTGGCATGGTTAATGGCTTCTACCGTCTGGGGCATGATGCCGTCGTCGGCAGCCACCACCAAAATGGCAATGTCGGTACACATGGCGCCCCGGGCCCGCATGGAGGTAAAGGCGGCGTGGCCGGGGGTATCCAGGAAGGTGATGAGATTCTCCCCCACCCGCACGGTGTATGCGCCAATGTGCTGGGTAATCCCGCCGGCCTCACCGGAAACCACATTGGTTTTCCGGATGGCGTCCAGCAGGCTGGTTTTGCCATGGTCTACGTGGCCCATGACCACCACCACCGGGCTGCGGGGCTGCAGCTCCTGGGCGGTGTCCACATGGTCGTCAATGAGCTGCTCTTCAATGGTGACGGTGACCTCCCGTTCTACCCGGCAGCCCATCTCCGTGGCCACAAACTCTGCGGTGTCAAAGTCAATGTTCTGATTGATGGAGGCCACTACCCCATTTTTCAGCAGGGTTTTGATGACCTCCGCCGCCGTCTTCTTCATCCGGCTGGCCAGTTCGCCTACCGTGATCTCATCCGGGATTTTTACCGTCAGGGGCGTTTTCTTAATCACTTCCAGGCGCAGGCGGCGCATTTTCTCCTGCTCTTCGCTTTTGGCTTTGCTGCTCTGGAACTTGCCGCCCTTTTTGTTGCTCTTGGACTTCCCACCGCCGATTTTCTGCTTGCCGCCGGAGAAGTTCTGCACCCGCTCGGATACCAGGGTATCCACCCGGTCGTCAAACCGCTCGGCATTCACCCGGACGGCGGAGGTATCCACCACCCGGCGCTCCCGGCGGCGCTCCGGCTGCTTGGCAGCGGGGGCGCCTTCTGCCGGCTTGGTTTCGGCAGGCTTCCCCTCGTTGGGTTTGGCCTCGGGCTTGCCGGGCTTATCCTGCCGGGGGGCAGGCTTCTGGGGCCGGGCGGTCTTGCCGGCGTCCCGGGCCGGTTCCGCCTTGGTCTTTTGGGCGGCGGCAAACACCTGCTCCAGGGAAGCAATCTGGTTGTTCTGGGTAACATGGTCAAAAAATGCGTTCAGCTGCTCGTCGGTGAGCACCTGGCTGTAACTTCTGGGCCGTTCCGAATACTTGCCCACAATATCGGCCACTTCTTTGGGGGCCATACCTAGATCCGCCGCAACTTCGCGGACGCGATACTTGATCAAACTCATGATTTCGCACCTCCATCATTCGTCTTACGCTGCCTGGTTTGTCCGGATTTGGCGGACTGTTTGCCGCCCCGGCGCAGGTTCTGCCGGTGAGCCCGGGCTTCTTTCTGCCGCTGGCGCAGCCGGGCAGCCTGGTTTTCCATTTCTGTCATGGCGCTGCCGTATTGAGCGGGATCCTCCAGGGCTTGTAAAAATGCCAGTGCCAAGGCCGCGTCGGTAAAGGCCGCCATGGCCACCACCGTCCTGCCCAGGGCGGAGCCTAGTTCCGCTTTCGTCAAGGGAACGGTAACCAGAATCTGGCCGGTGCCGGCCACAAAGGCAGCAGCCCGCCGGCGGGTGTTGTCCGGCGCGTCGCCGGCCAAGATCACCAGCCGGGCCTTCCCGGCCCGGGCGGCGGCGCCCACCGGTTCCTCTCCAGCTTCCAGCCGCCCAGCCTTCTTGGCCAGGCTGAGATACTGGGCTGCATTAGGTTTCATGGCCCGCCTCCATTTCCCGGCTCAGCCGCTCCAGCACCTCCGGTGGGATGGGAACCTCTAAATTCCGCTCCAACGCCTTGGAGCGCACGGCTTTTTTCAGGCATTCCGGGTTGGGGCATACATAGGCCCCCCGGCCTGGCGCTTTGCCCCGGAAGTCCAGGCTCACTGTCCCTTCCGGTGAGCGCACCACTCGAAGCATCTCCCGCTTCGGTTTGCGCTCCCGGCAGCCCATGCACTGGCGCATGGGAATTCTTTTTTCCACGGCGGTCCCCCCCTGTCATATACATTTTTATAATATATTTTGCCTCACTGGGCAGCTTCTTCCTCCGGACTGTCTTCCACTGCCTTTGAGGCAGGTTTGATGTCGATTTTATAACTGGTCAGCCGGGCGGCCAAGCGGGCGTTCTGCCCCTCCTTGCCAATGGCCAGGCTTAGCTGATTGTCGGGCACGATCACCCGGCAGGCTTTTTGGCCAGGGAGCAATTCCACGGAAATCACGTCTGCCGGGCTGAGGGCTGCCGCCACATACTGGCAGGGATCCTCAGACCAGACGATAATGTCCATTTTTTCGCCCTTCAGCTCCTCCACAATGGCACCCACCCGGCCGCCCCGGGGGCCTACGCAGGTGCCCACCGGGTCAAGATCCGGCTGCACCGCCCGAACGGCGATCTTTGTCCGGGAGCCGGCCTCCCGGGCAATGTTCCGCACTTCGATCAATCCCTCGGCAATCTCCGGCACCTCCAGCTCAAACAGCCGGCGCACCAAGTTGGGATGGGTGCGGGATACGCAGACCTGGGGGCCCCGATTGGCCCGGCGCACGTCCACCACGTACACCCGGAGCATCTGTCCCTCCTGGTAGGTTTCCCCGGGGATTTGCTCCCCGGCCCGGAGAATGGCCTCGGACTGCTCGCTGCCCACGCCCACTTGGACATATACATCCCGGGACACCGGGTCAATCCGCAGCACGGTGGCAGTAAGCAGCTCCTGAGCCTTAGAGGAGTAGCTATCGTATACTGCGCCACGCTCTGCTTCCCGGATACCCTGGATGATCACCTGTTTGGCGGTTTGGGCGGCAATCCGGCCGAAGGCCTCCACCTTCACCGGAATACTCAGCACTTGTCCCACCTGAGCGCCGGCGTCCACACTCCGGGCAGCGTCCAGGGCAATTTCAGCGGCGGGATTTTCCACTTCCTCCACCACGGTTTTCTGCTGTACCATGGACATTTTATTTTCGGTCAGTTCCACCACCACGGTTTCCGCCGGGGTTTCCTTATGATCTTCCCGGTCTTTGCGGTAGGCGTTGACCAACGCCTGCTTAATCCGCTCCACCATGTAGTCTACGGGGATACCCCGTTCTGCCTCCAGCGCTTTCAGCGCGGAGAAAATCACATCCGGCTGGCAGAGCTGAACCTCCTGTGCCGGCTTTTTCCGATTTCTGGCCATGATTTCTCCCTCCTGTCAGAATTCTACCCGGAGGCGCACCAGGGCGATCTCCGATTTTGTAAAGGTAATGGGCCCGGCGGCAGTATCCAGAGTGACGTCTCCGCCGGTATAGCCTGCCAGAATGCCGGGAAACTCTTTTGCCCCGTTTTTGGGCCGGTACAGTTTCACCAGCACCGGGCTGCCCATGAACCGCTGGAAATCCTGGGGACGCTTCAGCGCCCGTTCCAGGCCGGCGGAGCACACCTCAAAATGGTAGCTGTCGGGGATGGGGTCCCGCTCGTCCAGGATAGGGTCCATGGCACGGGATAGCGCTTCGCAGTCGGCGATGTCCACGCCGCCTTCCTTATCAATGTAAATGCGCAGGAACCAGTCGGCTCCCTCCCGCACATATTCCACGTCCCACAGCTCCAGGCCCAGACGGTCTGCCAGGGGTTTAGCCAGGGATTCCACCAGCTCGGTGATTTTCACTGCACACACGCCTTTCTCAAGCAAGAAAGAGAGGGGCGAACCCCTCTCTTTCGTAAGTCTACGTTAGATTAACGGTATTATACCACTGCTGCAGCAATATTGCAAGGGCTTTATCCAATATTTTTCCGGAATTTCCAGAAAAAATATCCGGTTCTTCCCCGATACTGCAAAAATTTTACCGTCCGCCGCCGCTGAGGAAGAACAGAGCCAGCATCCCCGGGCCGGTATGGGCGCCGGTGAGGGGCTCGTGCATGGAGATAATCAATTCCTTAGGTTTGGCGATGGCTTCCACCATTTGGGCCAGAGTTTGGGCATCGGCCAAACAATCCCCGTGGGAAATATACACCCGCTGGGTTTCCGGCGCGGCAGCCCGCTTCCGGTACAGCTCGGCAAAAACCTCCATGGCCCGTTTCCGTCCCCGCACCTTATTGCACACCGTAATATGGCCATGCTCATCTCCACGCAAGATGGGCTTTAGATGGAGCATGGTGCCCAAGGTGGCTGCCACGCCGGATACCCGGCCGGTGCGCCGCAGGAACATCAGGTCATCCACGGTGAAGTATTCGCATAAATTCTCCCGGTCCTTTTCCAGCGCTTGGCAGGTGGCGGTCAGATCGAGACCGGCAGCCCGGTAATCCGCCGCCCGGCCGATGAGCAGACCGGTACCCAGGCCGGCCCCCAGGGAGTCGAACACCCGCACGGTGCGCTGGGGAAACTCCTCGGCCAGCAATTGGGCCGCCTGGAGGGCGGAACTCACCGTACCGCTGATGCCGGAGGACAGGGTGATATACAAAATATCCTCCCCCGCCGCCAAGGTGGGGCGGAAAGCCTCCATAATCTGGCCCGCCGGCAGGAGGGAAGTCTTGACCACACCCTTATTCCGCAGGTAATCATAGTAGGCCTTCCCGTCGAAAGCTTCCGGATATTTGGGGCAGGGGACCAGTTTGCCCTCCATCTCAATGGAAAACGATATGGTCTGCACCTGGAACTGCTCCAGCTGTGCCCGGGGGAGATTGCAGGCAGAGTCGCCAAAAATCACAAAGCCCATGGGTTGAACGCGCCTCCCTATCTAGTATTGCATATTAGTATAGCTGATTTCCGTGAATATGTAAAGGCGTATTTTCTGTTTTTTCTTGCGACAGAGGGAAGATCGTGGTATAATTTTTCCACATTTTTTCGCGGGGGTGGCGGGCTTGGCTTACGATAAGCAGGAGGTAGCAGATAAGCTGCGGTATTGGCAGGCATTTATGCAGCAGTTTCATCTGCCAACCTGGGAGGAACTGCCGGATTTGGCGCTGTACATGGACCAGGTGGTGGCCCTGGTGGGGCGGTATGTGAACCTGCAGCCCCACTCCGGGCCAAAAGAGCCACTACTCACCGCCAGCGCCGTAAACAACTATGTGCGGCTGAAGCTGATCCCGCCCCCGGTGAAGAAGCGGTACAGCCGGGTACACCTGGCATACCTCATTGTGATCTGCTTGCTGAAGGGCTCTATGAGCTTGTCCAGCATCCAGCAGATGTTCCCGGCGGACATGGATGAGGCGGCGGTAAAGCAGAATTATCAGAACTTTCTCGTGCGGTATCGGGCGGCCTATCTGCGGTGCGTGGAGCAGCTGGAGCAGCTGGCTGCCCCGGTGCTGGACCCACAGGAGGAAAGCCCGGATCAGGTGGATTCGCTGGTGCTGTCTACCGCTGTGGCGGCCACCTTATATAAACTGGTGACGGATAAGCTCCTGGCCCTGCAGCTGCCCAAAGCGGAACCCTAGGGGAGGCCCCTTGCCGGGCAGCCGGTGCGGCAATGCCCCACGCAAAAATAGATTCCGGTGGAACTGAGGCAAAATTTGGGATTTTGCCTCAGTTTCTTTTTTGTGGCATTATCCAGTCATGTCATTGTGCAAAACGCCAAATTTTATGAGTAAAAAAACGCCGAAAAACCAGGATAAAGCGGTACCTTGCTCTGCCCGGTTTGTCCGCCCGGCGAAAAGGTGGAAAATTTCCCGGAAATTTACCAGGAAAGCACCGCCAACCAGTTGAAAAAATGCACAGCAGTGTTGAGCAAAATGCACAAAGCTCAATCAAAAACAAGCAGGACATCCGACAAATTTGCCTTGACAGCGTAGTTAAATATATGTTAAACTAACGACATACCGGAGGCAGCGATGGGAATTTGTCAGACGGAACCCAGATTGATTGCATCGAAGGAGGCCAGTGGTATGTCATATCCATTGCGAAACCAAGCACCAATGTACAGCCGGACCCCCGGACATACCGGGCTTCCGGCCACAAAAAGAGGACGTTGTTATCTGTAACTTAACTTGAAACTTATTATACGAGGAGGATTTTGTATGAAAAAGTGGCTAAGTCTCTTTTTGTGCTTTGCTCTGCTTGCGGCCCTGCCCGCCGCCAGGGCGGAGGGGGCGTTGCAAGCCCAGGACAGTGATTTCACCAACAGCACGGTGGAACGGGTAAAATCCGAGATCCTGTCCGCCCAGATCACCAGCTCTGCCGAAGTACTGTCGGTGGCGTTGGATCATCTTGACGCAGACATTACCGTTGACGGTATGACCACCACAATTCTCGACGATGGACGTTTGCAAATCACTCAAATTCTCTCGCCGGACAATGCGGATGAAATTGCCGCCCACAGCGGCGCCGCCGCCGGCGCCAGCGATATGGCTTGTTCAACCCTGCTGGTGCTGAAGCCGGACGGCACAGAGGCAACGTGGACCCATGACATGAGTGATTCTGGCGGCATAAACGAATACTCTGTATTTGCCGTCCATACGGCGTATTTTGAAGTAATGCCTACTGGGGAGTTGTATGGACACGCCGTCAGGGTGACCACCATAACAACAGAATTTTTTTATGGAACTGCAATACGTGCAAATCGCTTTCATCACAAATTCGAAGCGTACCATCTTTCCTTTGAGCTTTTGGAATCTGAAGTGTTCGGTGCAGTGTCCACACCAGAACCCAATCGTATCTATAGCAATTCTGTTTATAGCCAATGGCTTCGAATTGGAAACATGTATAATTTTCGCTCCTATTCCTTTATCGAAATTGGTGAGACAACATTTTGCCTCGCTGTAATAAATGAATTAGCATCCAACCCTTGGTATGCCGACATGTGATAACGGACGCAGGAGGTGCATAGAAATGTCAAATAAATCAATAAAACTATTATGTGTAATTTTGTTTTGCTTTTTCCTAGCCGCCTGCGCCGGAGGCGCCCAGGAGGAAGAAAACACCCTGTTGGAATACCCGGGGGTATCCTGGGAAGCCACCCCGGAGGAGGTTATCCAGGCCATGGGCTTTCCCGCCGGCGAAGTGCTAACCGAAACCGTGGAGGATGGCTACAACCTGGGAATGGAGAACTGGGATTGCTTTGGGCAGGAGGCCCAGCGCATCGTCTTCCACTTTGAAGCGGATGAGGCCGGCAGGGACCGGCTGCACGCCATCGAAATCACTTACCCGGAGGATGGGGACATGGACGCCGTCCGGCAGGCCATGGAGGCCGAATACGGCCCGGGCGTCACCACATACGCCACTTCCTATATCTTGCCGGCAGCAGCGGCAAATGCGGATACGGAAGCGCAAAACGTTGTGGTGACCGAGCCGGTCGCCGCCAACGAAGGGGATCTTTTCTGGCTGTCCCCTTCGGTCACGGCATACTGCTCTCCCGAGGCCCTGGAAGCCGCGGAGGATTATGTCCATCAGCAACAGGCCCAGCAGGGAACGCCAACGCTGCCGGAGGCGGAACTTTCCGCCTATTGGTCCGCCCAGTATCCGGTTTTTGCGCGTTTTTCCCCATCGGCAAGGCGCATTTCCATTAACGCTTACTTGCTGCAGTACCTGCAGCAATGGGAAGCCGGCTGAGTTTTTCGTTATCCCTCCCGCCTCAGACTGCTCCGGGACCGGGTAAAGACACATAAAAAGAGGTGGATAAAGCATGAAGAAAAAATTTTTCTGTATAGCCGTGGCGGCGCTCTGCCTTTCCTTAGCCGCCTGCGCCGGAAGCACCCAAGAGGAAGAAAATACCCTGCTGGAATACCCGGGGATATCCTGGGAGGCCACCCCGGAGGAAGTCATCCAGGCCATGGGCTTTCCCGAAGACCGGGTACAAACCGAAACTATCGATGACGGCTATAATCTGGGGGTGGAAAACTGGGACTGCTTCGGCCAAGAGGCCCAGCGCATCGTCTTCCACTTTGCGCCAGATGCAGCCGGGCGAAACTGGATACAGCAGATTATGATCTTCTACCCGGAGGATGTGGACATGGCGGCTGTCCAGCAGGCCATGGTGGCAGAGTACGGCCCGGGCGTCGGTACATACCCCACCTCCCATATCCTGCGCGCCGAAGGAACTGCCGGTGAAGGGGAAACCTACGTGGCCGCCACCGAAGAAGTGACCGGGGAAGATGGCCACCACTACTGGTTATCCCCTTCCGTGGAAGAATACTGTTCCCCGGAGGCATTGCAGGCAATGGACGCTGCTAACCAACCGGCGGAGGTTCAGCTAACCGAGGAAGCGCGTTCGACCTATTGGTCTACCCATTATCCAGTGTTGGTAGCCTGCTCCTCTGCAGGAAATCGGGTCTGGTTTGACGCAGCCTTTCTATGCTATCTTCGCCCGTATGAAACAGGCTAAGTTTTTCGCCATCCCTCCCGCCCAGGCTGCCCTGGGGCGGGCAGCGGCACAGAAAAAGAGGTGAGTAAATCATGAAGAAACAGATTTTGTGTATTGTGGTAGCAGCGGCGTTGTGCCTTTCCTTCGCCGCCTGCGCTAGGGGCACCCAAGAGGAAGAAAATACCCTGCTGGAATACCCGGGGGTATCCTGGGAAGCTACCCCGGAAGAGGTCATCCAGGCCATGGGCTTCCCCGAAGACCGGGTGCAAACCGGAAGCGACGGGGAGACGGCCTACGTAGGCATAGAAGACTGGACCTGCTTTGGCGTGCCCGCCCAATCCATCGTATTCCGCTTTGACACCGACAGCGCCGGCCGGAACTGGCTATGGAACGTTGAGATTGTTTATCCGGAGGACGCGGATATGGCAGCCGTCCGCCAGGCCATGACGGCGGAGTACGGGCAGCCGGTGGACAGTTATACCACCGTATGGACCCAGTCGGTCACCGATTTCGACGATCCGGAGGTTCGGGATTTTACGGTGATGCAGCAAACGGAATCACTGCCTGAAAATGCCGGCCGCTGGTTATCCCCCACCGGGGCGGAGTACTACGCCGACGAGGTAGGGCAGGCGCTTCACGAGAGACTCAACCAAATCTCCCAGGAAAACTACGGCCGGGACTGGACAGACGAAGAATTTTCCATCTATTGGGAAAACCGGCCCTTGGTCATGGTGGATTGCACGGAAACCGCCTTTGCAGAGTGGGACCTAGCAACGTCTGGCACAGACACGCCTGACTATACCAGCAATATCGTGTTCTTCAACGCCACCGCTTTGATCGCGGCCAACGGGTACGTGGCGCCCTAGCCCTTGGACCGGAAGCCGCCGGTCACAAAAACCGCACAACATATCCGGCGGCTTTTTCTTGGAAATTCGGTAAATTTTTATTGGCGACTATAAAGTAATTCGTTATTATACTAATGTGTTTAAAGATTGGGGGAAGCGGATAAATCATGAAGAAACAGATTTTGTGTATTGTGGTAGCAGCGGCGTTGTGCCTTTCCTTCGCCGCCTGCGCTAGGGGCACCCAAGAGGAAGAAAATACCCTGCTGGAATACCCGGGGGTATCCTGGGAGGCCACCCCGGAGGAGGTTATCCAGGCCATGGGCTTCCCCGAAGATGCGGTGCAGAGCAGCTCGGATGAGGACGGCTATAACATGGGCGTGGAGAACTGGGATTGCTTTGGCGTGAACGCTCAGTCCATTGCATTCCGCTTTCACACCGATGAATCCGGCAGAAACTGGCTGCGCAGCATTGATATCGTCTACCCGGAAGATGCAGACATGGACGCCGTCCGCCAGGCCATGGAGGCGGAATACGGAGAATACGTGGATACCTACACCGAGGCCAGGGTGGAGCGAATTCTGGATGGGGCTGTCGGCGATACCCCAGATTTTACCGTTACGCAGGAAACGGTAGCGCCAATCGAAGGGGTTTGGCAATGGGTATCCCCCACGGCGGCGGATTATTTCCCCGATGACGTACGCCAGACGGCCCATACCGCCTACGCCGAAAACTACATTGAAATCTACGAGCGGGAAATGACTGAAGAAGAGTTTTCCGTTATCTGGGAGAATACCCCACTGGTGCGGGTAAGCTGCACGGAAGTTGCCTTCCAAGGACTGGATTTTTCCCTTCCGGATTATACCAGCAATATGGTGTCCTTTGATGCAAACTATCTGGAGCATTTCCGCAGCTTTGGAGATACCCAGCTGTTTGACGGTGATACCTATGAGGAACTTCTCCGCAGCGGCGCGCCCCAAGCGTTTGACGGAGAAACTGCCCAGAAGCTTGTTGGGACCGGCAGCGAGGCACAGCCCTTCCCCATAGAGGTTTATGAAAACCTTGCCGGGCAGAGCGGCGAAGCAGTACCGTTCCCCATGGAAATTTATGGGAACCTTGTCGGACAAGACGGCAAAGCGGTGCAGTTCCCTGTGGGAATTTACGGGAACCTGGCGCAGGACGATGGCGAAGCAGTGGCATTCCCTGGAGAAGTCTACCAAAGCCTTCGCCGGCCGGGCGAAACCGGCTGAGCGCCTGGGCATCCACTGCCAGGGAGATGGGATAGGTAATCCGTTCCTCTTTGCAGTGCAGCGTAACAAATAATCGCAGTGCTTTGGGCGAATTCGTAGCTGTTGCGAATTCGCCCTAAGTATTGCCAACTTGCCAAGTTCCTCTGCGGGGAAACGGATTGCCACACCAGTGTGCGCACTGGTGTGCAATGACAAACTTGGCAGGTGTGCGCGCAGCCGGGCACAGGTGCAATGTGCCACGTTTCTCCCAGGGGACGCGGATTGCCACACCTCGTCGCCCCAAAGTCCGCCATGCCCAGCTCCGGCCAAAGGCCAGAGCCGGGCAACGCTCCCTTGGGTCTCCTCTCCCCACAAAGGGTGCCCCTTTGCGGGGCCCCGCTGCACTGGCTCGCAATGACATGCAGAAGGAAGGACGTGTGCGCGGGTGTAAGGCACTGGTTCGCAATGACATGCTGAAGGAAGGACGTGTGCGCGGGTGCAAGGCCGTTTGGCGCGTAGGGTGTGCAGAAATTTGCAGCGTGTCCGCAGGGGCAAGGGACGGGGCGCGAGGACATGCGGAAACTTGCAACGTATCCACGGGGCAAAAAAGTGAAGAAAAATCATCCCCCAGGGGGGCTTGCGCCGGTGGGAAGATTGGGATAGGATGGCAGCGATACACAGGCGGCCCGTTGGGCCTGCCCAAACCGAAAGGGGAATACCGATGAAATTAACCCGAACATTGGCGCTGCTCCTGGCGGCTCTGCTGACTGTGGGCCTGGGGGCCTGCGGGGAACGGCAGGCCGGGCCGGGAGCGGCGGAAGACACCTTGCCGGAAAGCCAAGGGGAAACCCGCACCATGGTGGACGGAAACGGCCGCACGGTGGAACTCCCGGACACGGTGGAGCGCATTGTCTGCGTGGGGGTGGGCGCGCTGCGCTACACCTGCTACCTGCAGGGCCAGGACTTGGTGGTGGGCGTAGAGGACTACGAAACCCAGGCCGGCATGTCCCGGCTGTACAACTATGTGAATTTTGACCGGTTTTCCACCCTGCCGGTGATTGGCACCAACGGTGAACCGTTTGTTGAAGAGATCATTGCCGTAGATCCCCAGGTGATTGTCCTGTCCGCCTACGCTTCCGTTGACCCGGACGAGCTGCAGAGCAGAACCGGCATTCCCGTAGTGGTGGTGCCAGGCAGCGACACCACCCTGGATGGCAAGGCCTACGAGACAATTCGCCTGCTGGGCGAGCTGTGCGGCAAAGAAGACCGGGCGGCAGAGCTGACCCAGTACCTCCAAACCCTGGAGGCGGACCTAGCCCAGCGCACCGCAGGGGTGACGGACAAGCCCACGGTCTATGTGTGCGGCGTGTCCTTCAAAGGCGCCCACGGCTTCGAGGGAACGGAAGCGTTTTACGGCCCTCTTGAACTGATTGGCGCCAATAATCTGGCCAACACCACCGGCCAGACCGGAGCCTTTGACATTGACCTGGAGCAGGTTTTGGTCTGGGATCCGGATGTGATTTTCGTGGATTATAACGGGTTGAGCTTGATTAACGAAGATTATGCCGCCAATCCGGATTTTTACCACAGTCTCACCGCCGTGGCCGAAGGGCGGGTATATGCCCAGATTTCCTTTCGCTCCAGTGCCTCCAACCTGGAAACTGCCCTAGCCGACGCCTACTATGCCGCTACCATCCTCTACCCAGAGCAGTTTGCAGATGTGGATATCGAGACCAAAACCGGGGAGATTTTTGAGATGCTCCTGGGGACAAACCCCTACCCCGACCTGAAGGAAGCCGGATATGTGTTTGCACCGATTACCATTGGCCAATAACGGCTATGACCCGGCCTACCGCCGGAACCGGCTGCGGAGCATTGCCTTCCTGGTGGGCCTGGGGGTGCTGCTGATTGCCGCCTTCCTCTTGTCCCTGGGGGCAGGCTCCTACAATACCCCGGTGACAGATCTGGTGCGGGGGATTTTCGGCCGGGCTGCCGACGATAAAATTAACCTGGTGGTGCGGAATAACCGGCTGCCTCGGATTTGTACCGCCATCATTGCCGGGGCGGGGCTGGGGATCACCGGCTGTGTGTTCCAGGCGATCCTCCGCAATCCCCTGGCCTCCGCCTCCACCCTGGGGGTTTCCCAGGGGGCCAGCTTCGGGGCGGCCTTTGCCATCATTGTGCTGAATTTGGGGGCGGCCGGGGGGCTTGGGGGCATGGCTGTGCCCCTGTGCGCCTTCGCCGGCAGCATGGCGGTGGCCCTGGTGATTCTGGGCCTGAGCCGGTTCCGGCGGGTATCCGCCGAGGGGATTGTGCTGGCCGGTGTGGCCATCAGCTCCGTCTTCACCGGAGCCACTACCTTGATGCAGTATTTTGCCGACGAAATCCAGTTGAGCACCCTGGTGTTTTGGACCTTTGGCAGCCTGGAAAACACCAGCTGGGGGGATGTGGGGAAAATGGCGGTGGTCTTTCTGGCGGCCACTCTCTATTTTCTGCTGCACCGCTGGGATTTCAACGCCCTGCTCAGCGGGGAGGAAACTGCCATCAGCTTAGGCATCAACGTGAAGCGGCTGACTATGGTGAATATGCTGCTATGCTGCTTTGCCGCTGCAGTGATTGTGTCCTACATCGGTCTCATTAACTTCATCGGCCTGGTGGCGCCCCACATTGTCCGGTTGGTGGTGGGCAATAATCACGTTTACCTCTTGCCCGGCTCCGCCATTGCCGGGGCGGTGCTGCTGCTGCTGGGAGATCTGGTGGCCAGGGTGGTGATCAGCCCGGTGATTTTGCCCATCGGCGCCATCACCTCTTTCCTGGGGGGGCCCCTGTTCTTGTATCTCCTGTTCAAAGGGGGAAAAAAGGCATGCTGACGGTGGAAAGGCTCAGCTATCACTACAAAGGCGGACCGGCCGTGCTGGATCAGGTCAGCTTTTCTGTGGAGGACGGCCAGTTTATGGCGATTTTGGGGAATAACGGCGTGGGCAAGAGCACCATGCTCAAGTGCTTTAATAAAATTCTCCGCCCGGACGCCGGCCGGATTCTCATGGACGGGGAGGATTTGCTGCAACTGCCTGGCCGGGAAATTGCCAAGCGCATGGCCTTTGTGGCCCAGACCGTGCCCAGCACCCAGATGACCGTCCACGACATTGTGATGCTTGGCCGGCGGCCCTACATGACCTGGGGCTTTACGGAGGAAGACCACAAAATTGTCCATGAGGCGATGGACCAACTTTCGGTCTCTCATTTGCGGGGCCGGTTTCTCAGCCAGCTGTCCGGTGGGGAACGGCAGAAAGTGATGTTGGCCAGGGCCCTGGCCCAGCAGCCCAAGGTATTGCTGCTGGATGAACCCACCAGCAGCCTGGACATTCAGAATCAGTATCAGGTTTTGCGGATTGTCCGGGATATTTGCCGGAACCAGCACATCACCGCCATTGTGGTAATCCACGACCTCAACCTGGCCCTGCGGTTTTGCGACCGGTTCTTGCTCCTGCGCCAGGGGCGGGTCTACCGCTGTGGCGGCCGGGAGATTTTGGACCGCCAAGCGTTGCAGGAAGTCTATCATGTGGATGCTCAGGTAGTTGCGGTGAATGGGCAAACCATTGTTCTGGTGGACGAATAGAAAGGAATGATCACATGGATGAAAACAAGGTGCTGTGGGAAAAGGCCGTGGCCTTCCACGGCCATGCCTGCGGCGGCCTCACCATTGGCTACAAAGCGGCGCTGTACGCCATGGCGCTGCTGGAGCTGACCTTCTCGGCGGATGAGCAGGTGGTGTGCATTGCGGAAAACGACGCCTGCGGCGTGGACGCCATCCAGGTGCTGCTGGGATGCAGCATTGGCAAGGGTAACCTCCTGTTCCATCTGCGGGGCAAGCAGGCCTTCTCCTTTTACAACCGGAAAACCGGCGGGTCGGTGCGCCTGGTGCTAAAGCCCGGCCCTCGAGGCATGACGAAGCAGGAATCCTTCGCCCATTACCAGAGCCTCTCCCCGGAAGAGATGTTTGTGGTTAAGCCGGCTATCATCGCCCTGCCAGAAAAGGCTAGGCTGTTTGATTCCTACGTCTGTGACTGCTGCGGCGAGACCACCGGAGCAAACTGGATCCGCTTGGTGGGGGGCCAAACCCTCTGCCTGGACTGTTGCGGAAGCTACGACCGCTTTCAGGTATAGCCCACAAACCGGGGCTGTCTCACAAACCCAGAGCAGCCCCGGTTTTCTGCCCGGCTGGGGCTGGGAAAAATTTGCCAAAAATCCAGAAAAACCTGTTGCATTTTTTGAAATTGCTGCTACAATAAGAGCCATCCAGCGTCGCAGGGAGTAGGAGATCGCGCGTTAAGTACCGCACGGATGGGAGGTTGCCGGCGGGCGAAGGGGCTAGGCGCCCCGCGATGGGTTCTCCGCAACCGCCTGAGCCGGATGCCTGACTGTCCCGCTGCCGTTTCCCGCCGGCGGGTCCAGTTCGAAAGCGCTGATGTAATCTGCGTCCACGGGGGCATGACAGCTGGAGTTTTGCATATTCCCCTTAACCTCCTCCATTTTTGAAAGGAGGACTTTTTTATGTCCAAATCCCCTGCACTCACCCGAACCGGGATGGGTACCCGGCAGATCACCGTCTGCGCCTTGCTGTGCGCACTGAACGTGGTATTTGCCCGCTTTTTCACCGTTATGCCCAGCGCGGTAGCCAGATTTTCCATTGAAGCTGTGCCCATCATCCTGGCTGGCTACTTCTTTGGCCCGGTGTCCGGCATGTTGGTTGGTTTTGTGGGAGACACCGTAGGTTGCCTCTTCTCTTCCTACGGCTGGGATCCCATCATCAGCGTGTCGCCAATGCTCATGGGCGCCTTTGCCGGCCTGCTGCGGCCCCTGGCTGCCCGGGTGCAAAAACCCTGGGATATCTGGCGGGTAGCCCTCACCATTTTGCCAGGGAAAATCTTAGGTTCCGTATTTTGGACCAGCTTGTGCCTGGTGTGGCTTGGCTACAGCAAAAAGGGCCTGGGTCTACTCATGGGCGCCAGAGTAGCGGAAGCCTCCCTGGAGTGGATTTTGGACACGGTGGTGGTTTACTTCCTGCTGCGCACGGGGCTGTTCCGCCGGGCCGGCCTGTTTCCCCCGGCCAAAACCCAGCGCCGCTCCATGACGGATGTGCTGCGGCTGATTTCCGGCTGCCTGCTGCTGGCCCAGGTTGCCATTCTGGTGGTGGGAGACATGACGGTAGGCCTGGGCTTCCTCAACGGGGAATGGGAGACCGCTGCCCGGGTGGTCAACGGTGTAGTGTATCTGCTGCCCACCTTGGTTGCCGCCGCACTATTTGTGGCAGCCGCTGTGCTGAGTAAAAAACCGGAGGGAAAAGCATGACCTATGCACAGGCCCTGGCCTACATCCACTCCGTGTGCTGGAAAGGCTCCATTCCCGGCCTGTCTCGCACCCGGGAGCTGCTGACCCGTTTGGGTAACCCGCAAAAATCCCTGAAATTTGTTCACGTAGCCGGAACCAACGGCAAAGGCTCCACCGCCGCCATGTTGGCTTCTGTGCTGCGCCAGGCTGGCTACCATACCGGCCTATACACCTCCCCCTACCTCTTTCGCTTTAACGAGCGGATGCAGGTGGATGGGCAGGATATCTCCGACGAACTGTTAGCGGAGATTACCCAGGAGGTAAAGCCCCATGCCGAGGCCATGGCTGACCATCCCACCGAGTTTGAGCTGGTTACCGCCATTGCTATGGTGTATTTTGCCCGGAGCCAGTGCCAGATTGTGGTGCTGGAGGTGGGCATGGGGGGCGAGTTGGACTCTACCAACGTGATCGATCCGCCGGAAGTGGCGGTGATTTGCAACATTGGCCTGGATCACACGGAGGTGCTGGGAGATACTCTGGAGAAAATTGCCCAGGCCAAAGCCGGGATTATCAAACCCGGCTGCCCGGTGGCCCTGTACCGTAGCACTCCACCAGTGGAGGCGGTGTTCCAAAAAACTTGCCAAGAGGTAGGGGCGAAGCTCCATCCCGCCAAGTTTGCCGAGATTCACCCCATCAGCCACGATTTTACCGGCCAGCGGTTTGACTATGCCGGGTACCGGGGGTTGTCCCTGCCCCTGCTGGGCCGCCACCAGCTGAACAATGCGGCGGTGGCCATTACCGCAGTGGAGTGCCTCCGCAGCCGGGGCTGGGCCATCTCCGATGAAGCTCTGCGCCAGGGCCTGGCCAAGGTGGTCTGGCCCGGCCGGTTTGAGGTGCTCCGCCGCCACCCGGACTGCATTGTGGACGGCGGTCACAACCCCCAATGCCTGGAGGCCCTGGCCCAGAATGTCCGGGACTATCTGCCGGGGCGGGATATCACCGCCCTGACCGGGGTGATGGCGGACAAGGATTACACCCATATGTATGCCACCATGGCACCCCTGGTGTCCCGGTTTGTGACGGTAACGCCAGACAATCCCCGGGCCATGGACGCTCAGTCGCTGAAAACAGTACTCCAGCCCTTTGGCAAACCGGTTACCGCCTGCCAATCCGTGGCCCAGGGGGTGGAAACCGCCCTAGCGCAGGCCGGGCCGGAGGGGCTGGTGCTTGCTTTCGGCAGCCTGTACATGGTGGGTGATGTGCGCCGGTTCATCCTGGAAACCGGAAAGTAAGGCGGCCCAGGCAGGGCCGGAAATTGGGCGGGGCCCTGTCTCAAGCGTTGTGCTTAAGGCAGGGCCTCGCTGCATGTTTGGTTAGCGCTGATTCTGGTTCTGCTGGCCCTGCTGCTGAGTCTTTTGCTGGCTCTGCTGCTGGCCCTGCTGATTGCTCTGCTGGGTGTTCTGCTGGTTGTTCTGCTGAGCCTGACGGGTATTCTGGTTATTCATGGTAAGTTCCTCCTGCAGTTTACAATGTGCGGTTTTTCCGCGAAGGTAGTTTACCCCAGGGCTGGGGTTTCATTCACGCTTTGTCTTTGGGGCGGAAAATGAGGCTGGCCAGGAAGGCGGCTACAATGGCTACGGTGACGCCACCGGCAGTGGCCCGCATACCCCCCAAGAATATGCCCATAAACCCTTCCTGAGCCACCGCCTGGCGGACACCTTTGGCCAGGCTATAGCCAAATCCGGTAAGGGGTACCGTAGCTCCAGCGCCGCCAAACTCCACCAACGGCCCATACAGCCCGACAGCCCCCAGAATTACCCCAGCAACCACATAGCACACCAGGATTCTCGCCGGGGTGAGGTTGGTTTTATCCACCAAAATCTGGCCGATGAGGCACAATATGCCCCCAACCAGAAACGCCTGCAAATACTCCATCGTTTTCACTTCCCTTCTCCGCAAATGGACACGGCGTGGCATACCCCGGGGATGGACTCCCCCTGCTGGGTGGAGGTGGGGGAGAGCAGCGCACCGGTTCCGCAAAACAATATCCGCTTCCACACCCCCCGGCGCAGCTGCTCCAGCAGAAATCCGCACAGGACAATGGCGCTGCAGCCGCAGCCGGAGCCGCCGGCGTGGACGTCCTGCTCCTGTAAATCGAAGATGAGTACCCCGCAGTCGTTATACCGCCCGGACAGGTTGACCCCTGCTTTCCGGAACTGGTCCAAAAGAATTTCCCGGCCCAGGTCCCCCAGGTCACCGGTGACAATCAGGTCGTAGTCAGCCGGTGTCCGCCCCAGGTCCTGAAGATGGGCTTGGATGGTGTCCATGGCGGCGGGGGCCATGGCTGCGCCCATGTTGTTTGCATCGGTAATGCCCATGTCTACAATGGTCCCCACGGTGGCCGCCTCCACCCGGGGGCCGGTTCCGGAGCTGGCCAGCAGCACCGCACCGGAGCCGGTTACCGTCCACTGGGCGGTGGGGGTGCGCTGCCCGCCGTAGCCCAGGGGATAGCGGTACTGCCGCTCCGAGGAGGCAAAATGGGAGGAGGTCATGGCCACCACCTGATTGGCAAATTCCCCGGAAACCGCCAGTGACCCCAGCAGCAGGGATTCTGCCATGGTAGAGCATGCGCCGTACAGGCCCAGGGCAGGCAGGCCGGTATTCCGCAGGGCGAAGCTGGAGCTGATGCACTGGTTGAGCAGATCCCCGGAAAACACCAGGTCAATGTCCGCCTCCCGCTGTCCCGCCTTTTGCAGCAGGATTTCCAAGGCCAGTTGCTGCATCCGGCACTCCGCCTTTTCCCAGGTGGCCTCGCCGAAATAGGTATCTTGGTTGGTATAGTCGAAGTAGGGTTGCAGCGGGCCTTCGGATTCCTTTTTCCCGGCCACGCTGGCCCAGGCCCGGATCACCGGCTGCCGGGTGAAACAGAAGCTCCGCCGTCCCCGTTTTTGTGCTGCCATTGCCGCATTCCTCCATGGTTCTTTTTGCTTAGTATGCGCCGGGGGCAAAAAAACTCCCCCGGAACCGGGAGAAAACATTTTCCAGGGGATTTGGTGATGAAGTCACGGAAATTTCCTGGCGGCCGGTGTATGCTATAGCCACAAGTCAACGATTAGGAGGGCTAGAATATGCCTACGGTTAAGATTACGAAAGAAAATTTTCAACGGAACGCCGTCCAGTCCGGCAAGCCGGTGCTGCTGGATTTCTGGGCCAGCTGGTGCGGCCCCTGCCGGATGCTCAGCCCCACCGTGGAGGAGATCGCCCAGGAGCGTCCGGATATCCTGGTGGGCAAAATCAATGTGGACGAGGAGCCGGAGCTGGCCGCCCGGTTCCAGGTCATGAGTATCCCCACCCTGGTGGTGATGAAGGAGGGCCGGGTTGTCCGCCAGGCGGTAGGGGTCAGGCCCAAGGGCCAAATTCTGGCCATGCTGTAAAGGAGGGAAACATTGTGGGCTTTTTCCGCCAACAACCGGATATCAACCAAGGGGTGCAGGCCTATGGCGCTGCCCCGGGGGCGGTTCTCTTGGATGTGCGCACACCCCAGGAATACCGGCAGGGCCATATTCCCGGCAGCGAGAATATTCCCCTGCAAGCCCTGGAGGAAGCAGGCCGCTACCCCAAAGACACCCCCATCTTTGTCTATTGCCACAGCGGCAGCCGGAGCCGCCAAGCGGCGGCCATGCTGGGAGCCATGGGCTACACCCAGGTGAAGAATATCGGCGGCATTGCCGCCTATGTGGGAAAGGTGGTACGTTAACATGAAAGTGGTGATTGTAGGCGGCGTGGCCGGGGGCGCAACTGCCGCCGCCCGGATCCGCCGGCTGGATGAGCAGGCGGAAATTGTGATATTCGAACGGTCGGGGTACATGTCCTATGCCAACTGCGGCCTGCCCTATTACATTGGTGGGGTCATTGACGACCCGGCGGAGCTTACCCTCCAGACCCCGGAGGGGTTTTTCGCCCGGTTCCGGGTGCAGGTGAAGGTGCGCCATGAAGTTACCGCCATCCGCCCGGCGGAAAAGACGGTGCTGGTGAAGAATTTGGAAACCGGCGAGGAATTTGCAGAATCCTATGATAAACTGCTGCTTTCCCCCGGCGCCAAGCCCACCCGGCCAAATCTGCCTGGGGTGGGACTGGACCGGCTCTTTACTCTGCGCACGGTGGAAGATACCTTCCGCATCAAAGCATATATCCAGGAACACCATCCAAAATCGGTGATTTTGGCCGGCGGCGGCTTTATTGGCCTGGAGCTGGCGGAAAACTTGCGGAAGCTGGGAATGGCGGTGACCATTGTCCAGCGGCCAAAGCAGCTCATGAATCCCTTTGACCCGGACATGGCCGCCTTTATCCACGGCGAAATGCGGCGAAACGGGGTAACTCTGGCCCTGGGCCACACGGTGGAAGGCTTTGTGGAAAAGGACGGGGGCCTGGATGTACTGCTCCAAGGGGAGCCGCCCCTCCACGCCGACATGGGAGTGTTGGCCATTGGGGTTACGCCGGACACCCAGCTGGCCAAGGATGCGGGTTTGGCCCTGGGCATTAAGGGCAGCATCCTGGTCAATGACCGGATGGAAACCTCCCTTCCGGATATCTATGCGGTGGGAGACGCAGTGCAGGTGAAGCACTATGTCACCGGGTCGGACGCGTTGATCTCCCTGGCCGGTCCGGCCAACAAGCAGGGGCGGATTGCCGCCGATAATCTCTGCGGCGGCAACAGCCGGTACCTGGGGAGCCAGGGCAGCGCCATTGTCCAGGTGTTTGACCTGACCGCCGCCACCACCGGCATCAACGAGGGGACGGCAAAGAAGGCCGGCATTCCGGTGGATAAGGTGGTGCTCTCCCCCATGAATCACGCCGGGTATTACCCCGGCGGCAGGGTGATGACCATGAAGGTGATCTTCGCCCGGGACACCCACCGGCTCCTGGGGGCCCAGATTGTGGGCTACCAGGGGGTGGATAAGCGGATTGACGTGCTGGCCACCGCCATTCACGCCGGGCTGACGGTGACCCAGCTGAAAGATTTGGATTTGGCCTATGCCCCGCCCTATTCCTCGGCCAAGGACCCGGTGAACATGGCGGGCTTCCTGGCGGAAAATGTAATCAACGGCCTGGTGCGCCAGTTCCACGTAGAGGATGTGGCAGCCCTGCCCAGAGATGGCAGCGTTACCCTGCTGGATGTCCGGACGCCGGGGGAGTACAGCCGGGGCCATATCCCCGGATTTGTGAATATTCCCGTGGATGAACTGCGGCAGCGGCTGGACGAGGTGCCGCCGGGTAAGCCGGTGTATGTGATTTGCCAGAGCGGCGTGCGCAGCTACATCGCCGCCCGCATCCTGGCAGGGCAGGGCTATCTCTGCTATAACTTCTCCGGCGGCTACCGGTTCTATGCCGGGGTGACGGAGGACCGCCGCCTGGTGGAAGCCGCCACCGGCTGCGGCATGGACAAAAATCCGGCTTAACCGCCGGTGGGGGTGATTTCTTGGGCCAGCCGGGCCAGTTTATCCCGGTTGGTGAGCTCCACGGTCCCCCGGGACAGGGCCACCATGCCCTCCTGCTGGAAGTAGCGGAGCATCCGGGTGATGACCTCCCGGGCGGTGCCCAGGTGGTTGCCGATGGCCTCATGGGTGAGGCTTAGCCGGGGACTGCCCTCCAGGGCGGCTTCCTCCAGCAAAAATGCGGCCAGCCGCCGGTCCAGGCGGGTCCACATCACCTGCTCCAGGAGGAACATCACCTCACTGAAGCGGCTGGCCATGATGGCGTTGGTGTAGTTGGCCAGGGGGGCGGATTCGGCCATGACCCCCTTGTACACCTCCGCCGGGATAAGCCAAAATTCCGTGTCCTTTTCGGCGGCCATGGTCAGGGCAAAGGAGATGCCGCTGAGGATGCAGGCAGCGGAAAACAGGCACACATCTCGGGGCAGCAGGCGGTAGAGGGTGATTTCCTTTCCCTCCGCCGAGAGGCTGTACACCCGCAGCTGGCCGGACTGAACCACCAATAGGCCCAGGCAGGAATCGCCGCCGCCGGAGAGCACCGTGCCCTTGGCCGCCCGGCGGCGCACCGCCCCGGCGGAAAGGGCGCGCTGCTGGCCGGGGGTCAGCTGATCCCAAATGGGGAATGGAAAATCCATGGTCTGTTCCTCCGGATTCTTCCCGGGGTGCAGGGCTGCCGGGATTGGATAGCCCCTACCCCAGGGCGGATGAGTTCTGCCCGCCCAATTTTTTGGCCCGCTCTTCGTCGGCTTCTGCGTTGTCCTCCTGGCCCAAAGCCCGGTAGACTTCAGCCCGATTGATGTAGTAAGCAGCAGTCGTTGGGGCCAATTCGATGGCCTTGGTAAAGTCTTCCACAGCGGCAGGGTATTGTTTCAAGTAGTTGTGGGCAACGCCACGGTTGTTGTAAGGCGCAGCATATTTGGGATCCAGGGCAATGGCCTGAGTATAGTCTGCGATGGCCTCTGCATATTTCCCCAAATGATTATTGGCGTAGCCACGGTTGTTGTAAGCCGCAGCGTATTTGGGATCCAGGATAATGGCCTGAGTGCAGTCCGCGATGGCTTCTGTATATTTCCCCAAATGATTATTGGCGGCGCCACGGTTGTTGTAGGCCGCAGCGTATTTGGGATCCAGGGCAATGGCCTGGGTATACTCTGCAATGGCATCTGCATATTCCCCGGCATCATAATGCCGGTTGCCCCGGCGGAAATGGTCCCAGGGGGTAAGCTGCCCTTGACTTTCCCGCCGGGCCTCGCCTTCTTGCTCCCGCTGGTCCAGCGCCTGGACCTGCGCCTGGAAGTCTGCATTTTCTGCTCCGCTTTGGGTGTGGGCAGTTTCTTTTGCATTTTCCAGGGTTTTCTCATATCGCCGGATTCGCAGGTCTGTACGCGCCTGTAGGTGTTCGGCAGTTTTGTGGGCCAGGATTTTATCCGGGTAGAGGGCATTGCCGATGGCCAGCATCAGGGCGTCAAACCCGGCGGTGGACACGAAGTGGCCCCCTTTATCCTCCACCATCTGCCGGATCGGGTTTTTTGGCAGGCCGGAGGCCTCCCGATAGCACCAGTACAGGCCCCGGGGCATACGGGTATCCGGCTGCCGGAGGAAGTCCATCAAGCTGTGATCCCCGCCGCCGTAGCCAATGACAATGGGGGTATAGGTATGAAAGGCGGCTCTCAGTTCTCCCTGCCACTGGCCCCGCAGGCCGCTGGTATCCTCCGTGCTGTTTAGGGGGTCGAAAAACAGGCCCCGGTGCACCTTGGCAATGATGGGGCGGCTGAGCCGCTGCCTGCTGATGTAATCCGCCAGCACCTCATGGTTAATCACCAGGGGCTTACTGTCGGTGTATAAGTACAGGGCATCTTCCAGCAGGGAGTCAAAATTGGTGGTGATGGCCAGGCTGTGGCCACCGGCCAGCATCAGGGCCAGGGGGTGATAGCCGAAACTGGGTTCCTTCCCTTCCATCTGCCGCTCCAGGTAGTAAAACCCGTCCTGCTGCCTGGGGAAAAAGCGGATTTTAAACAGGTCAAAGTAGTATTCACTGGGCATTTCCCAGCCCGGCTTACCCCGGTATTCCGCCCACAGGGCTTTGATCTTCTCAAAATCGTATTGCAGTTTTCCCGCCGCCCGGAGATTGGCTGCGGTTTCCTCCACCTCGGCCAAGTCGGCGTAGGGCGGGGTGCCGTCCAGGTCCGGCTGCTTCCCCATGAGGCAGGCCATCCACCGGGTGGCCAGGGTTTGGCCGGTGGGAATGCCGGACTCCGCCGAAATGCCGGAGCCAAGGATGAAGCAAAACCGCTGGCCATTGGCAACGCCCCGCTGCATTGCCCCCACCAGCTGCCGGGTGGATAAAACGCGGTCAGCCGGAAAATCTGTGTGGTTCATGGGTCTTCCCCCTTTTCTCTATTGTACCCTCCGGGCTGCCCTTAGGGCAGCCCGGAGGCAGTTCTACTGCATATGGCGCTGGGCGGAGAAGCCGTAGGGCAGCAGCTCGGCCAGAGTGCAGGTTTGCACCGCGCCGCCGGCGCCCCCCATGTGGATGAGGAAATCATCCCGGCAGAACTCCCGCATCACCTGGCGGCACACGCCGCAGGGGGGGAAGAAGCCGGTGATCTCCCCGTCCTTGCCCCCCACCACGGCGATGGCGGTAAAGTCACGGTGGCCGTCGTAAACCGCCCGGAAAAAGGCGACCCGCTCGGCGCACACCGTGGGGGTGTAGGCGGCGTTTTCCTGGTTGCAGCCCTGGTACACCGTGCCGTCGCTGCACAGCAGGGCCGCCCCCACCCGGTAGCCGGAGTAGGGCACATAGGCCCGGTTCATGGCTTCCTTAGCCAGGGCCAGCAAAGCGTCAATGGTCATGGGGACTCTCCTTTCTTCCCCCGGGTCAGCAGATTTGCCTGGCCAGGCTGGGGCAGGGGGTATCCAGCTCCACCCCCAGCACATCCGCCGCCGTGGCGGCAATGTGGGCAAAGCCAGGCAGGGTGCCCAGGTTCCCCGGCTTTACCCCGGGGCCAAGGCACACCAGAGGCACATATTCCCGGGTGTGGTCCGTGGTGGCGGCGTAGCCGGGGTCGCAGCCGTGGTCGGCGGTGATCATCACCAGATCCTCCGGCCCCAGCTTGGCCAGGAAGTCCGGCAGCCACCGGTCAAATTCGTTGAGGGCCTTGGCATAGCCCACCGGGTCCCGCCGGTGGCCGTAGAGCATGTCAAAGTCCACCAGGTTCACAAAGCACAGGCCATGGAAATCCTCTCCGGCGTAGGCCAGGGTTTTCGCCAACCCGTCGGCATTGCCGGTGGTGTACACCTGCCGGGTAAAGCCCCGGTGGGCGAAAATGTCATAAATCTTCCCCACGGAAATGGATTCCAGCCCCGCAGCCTTCACCGCATCCGGCAGGGTAATGCCCGGCGGGGCCAGGGAGAAGTCGTGCCGGTTGGCGGTGCGGGTGAAGCCGGTTTCCGGGCTGCCCACATAGGGCCGGGCGATGACCCGCCCCACCCCGTGGCGGCCCTGCAAAATGTTCCTGGCCGCCCGGCAGGCGTCGTACAGCTCCGCCAGGGGAATCAATTCCTCATGGGCGGCAATCTGGAACACCGAGTCGGCGGAGGTATAGACAATCCATTTGCCGGTTTCCAGCTGCTGCCGGCCGTAGTCCTGGATCACCTGGGTGCCGGAATAGGGCAGATTGCACAGCACCCCCCGGCCGGTGGCCTGGGTGAAGGCCTCCAGCACCTCCGGCGGGAAGCCGTTGGGATAGGTGGGCAGGGGCTTGGGGGAGATGAGGCCGGCAATTTCCCAGTGGCCGATGGTGGTGTCCTTCCCCATGGACAGCTCCGACAGCCGGGCCACCGCTCCGGTGGGATTGGCTTCCGCCTTTAAGCAGCTCACCCCGTCGGCCAGCCCCAGGCCCGCCTTTTCCAGGTTGGGCAGGGACAACAGGCCGGTTTTCTGGCAGCTGGCCAGGGTGTTTACCCCCACGTCCCCGAACTGGGGCCCGTCGGGCATCATGCCGATGCCGCAGGAGTCCAGCACGATGATGAATACACGCTTCATGGTTCTTCTCCTACTGGTTGTCCATGGCCACCGCCACGTCCAGGGCCACCTTCATCATGTCGGTAAAGGCCACCTGCCGCTGCTGGGCGGTGGTCTCCTCCCCGGTGAGGATGTGGTCGGATATGGTGCAGATGCACAGGGCCCGCTTGCCGTACCGGGCGGCGTTCATATACAGGGCGGCGGCCTCCATCTCCAGGGCCATGACCCCCATCTTCTTCAGGCCGTATACCGAGTCCAATCCCTCCGGCACCCCAACGTGATCCCCGTAAAACACGTCGGAAGAGTTCACGTTGCCCACATGGTACCGGCAGCCCAGGGCCTGGGCCGCCTTCACCGCCTGGGTGAGGAGGTCGAAGGAGGCGATGGGGGCGAAAGTGCCGGGGAGGTGGAACTGGCTGGCCCAGTTGGAATCGGTGCAGGCCCCCTGAGCCAGCACCAGGTCATACAGCTGGATATTTTCCTGAATGGCCCCGGCGGAGCCAACCCGGATAATGTTCTCCACGCCGAACACGTTAAACAGCTCGTGGGAGTAAATGCCGATGGCTGGCATGCCCATGCCGGAGGCCATGACGGACACCTTCACCCCTTTGTACAGGCCGGTGTGCCCCTGGACGCCCCGGACGTTATTCACCAGCACGGGATTTTCCAGGAAGGTTTCCGCAATAAACTTGGCCCGCAGGGGATCGCCGGGCATGAGGACGGTTTTGCCAAAATCGCCGGGTTTGGCGTTGATGTGAGGGGTGGGATAGTTCATAATCGGTCTCCTTTCCGTGATCCAGTTAGTTTTCCAAAGCTTTGGCCAGCTTCACAATCCGGGAGGTGCCCAGGCGGCTGGCCCCCAGGGCGATAAACTTCTCCGCATCTTCCAGGCTGGAGATACCGCCGGCGGCTTTGATCTTCACCTGAGGACCCACGTGCTGGGCAAACAGCTCCACATCGTGGAAGGTAGCCCCGGCGGTGGAGAAGCCGGTGGAGGTTTTGATAAAGTCCGCCCCGGCCCGGGTGACTACGCCGCACAAAGCAATTTTCTGCTGGTCGTTCAGCAGGCAGGTTTCAATGATCACCTTCAGGATCTTACCCTGGCAGGCAGCCTTCACCTGGCGGATTTCTTCTTCCACCGCATCGTATTTCCCGTCGGCCACCCAGCCCAGGTTCACCACCATATCCACCTCACCGGCACCGTTGTTGACTGCGTCGGTTGCCATGAAGCATTTGGCAGCGGTGGTGTCATAGCCATTGGGGAAGCCAATGACGGTGCAAATGGGCAGCTTGTCCCCCACATAGGCTTTCGCCTGGGCCACATAGGAAGCCGGGATGCACACCGATGCGGTGTGATACTGCATCCCCTCATCGCAGATGGTCTGAATCTGGACCCAGGTGGCAGCGGGAGACAGGAGGGTGTGGTCGCACTTGGCGAGAATGTTTTGAATGTTCATGGTCAATTCCTCACTTTTTCTGTTATTTGGGTTGGCTGCTGTGGAGCCGGATTTTCTTGTGGGCGGCAATGCCCCGCACCCAGCATTTGTGGCACATGGCGATGTAACGATCGTTGCCCCCCAACATCAGCTGCTGGCCTTGGGTGACGATGTAGCCATCGGCGTCCACCCGGGCGTTGACGGTGGCTTTGGCGCCGCAGTCGCAGATGGTTTTAATCTCCTGAATGGTGTCAGCCACCTCCATCAGCCGGCGGCTGCCCTCAAACAGGCGGCACCGGAAGTCGGTGCGCAAGCCAAAACAGATCACCGGCAGATTTTCCTCATCCACAATGGTGCGGAGCTGGTCAACCTGCTCCGGCGTCAGAAATTGGCACTCGTCCACGATAATCACATCGCAGGCCACCCGTCCGGTCTGGCGGAACAGGGCATACACGTCCCCCTCCGGGGGCAGGATCTCCACCCGGGCTTCCAGCCCGATGCGGCTGCGGAGAATATCCGAGCCATCCCGGCTGTCGGCGCTGGGTTTCACCAGCCAGACCCGGAGATCATTTTCCTCATAGTTATACTTGGTGATGAGGGCCTGGGCCGTCTTTGACGAGCCCATGGCCCCGTATTTGAAATAGAGCTTGGCCATACTGTTCCTCCGCCGGGCCCAGGCCCGTTTCTTCGTACTGCCTTCATTATAGACGATTATGCCCAACCTGGCAAGGACAAACTCCACAAAACCCGGCCTTTTTGCCCAGTGGGTTTTGCGCATGTTCATGGGATGCCAGAACGCAGTGCGTTCTTCCCCTTGACCCGGACGGGAAAAACCGGTATACTAGAAAAAAGCGGCAGCAGGCTGCCGGAAATGGAGTGATTCGCCATGGCAAAATTTACACCGGATACGCCGCCGGCAGAGCAGTTTTCTGGGGGCGGCCCTGACTATACGGAACCCACCCCGGAACCGGTCCGGCCAAAGGGCAAAGGTGGGAAACTGCTGCCCTGGTTGGTGGCCATTGCCGGCGCCTTGTGCGCCATTGGGGCAATACTGCTCTGGATGGGGGAGAAAGACAGCCTGGACCGGCAGATCACCAGCTTAGAGGCACGAAACCGTAGCCTCACCCGGGAGGTAGAAAGCCTCACCGCCCAGCGGGATGAGCTGGAGCTGGAGGTCAGCGGCCTGGAGTCGGATAAGCGGAGCCTGGAAGAACAGATGGGCGAGGTAGAGAGCCAGATGGAGGAACTCACCGGCTCCAACGCGGATATGGCCGGGGATTTGGAGCAGTTGGCCGGAGCGGCGGAGAACTATGGAGCCATTGTGGAGTTTCTCCAAAGTGGCACAGCGGGTTACGCCTCATCTAATTTCTACTGTGATGAGAAAATTGTGGCGCTGAGCGCCGGTGAGAGCGTTACGCTAAATGTCTCCGTGGGTTGGGATGATGTCACTGTCTCCCTGAATACCAGCGGCGGCAGCGCTGAAGTGCACTGGGCCAGCGACACCTTCGAGGATGTGGCCCCGGTGGAAATTGCCGCCCAGTCGGCGGGCATAACCACAATCACCTTCACCAATAATGTGAACGACGAGACCTTCCAGGTGCTGGTCCTGGTGGCTGAATAACCGAGGCCGGGCCTGCTGCATGGCATTTGCAGCAGGCCCGGCTTGCTTTTTGCTGATCAATTGGAAATGGTTGACGTTGATTCTGGTGCGGTAGGCTGTACCGGCTCCGGTTCAGTTGGCTCCGGCTCTGCCGGTTCCAGCCCGTCCTGGGACTCCAGCAGCGCCGCCAGGCGGTTCAACATGGCCGCCGCCTGGGCCCGGGTGGCAGTGCCTGCCGGACGGAAGACGCCTGTGGTATCGCCCTGCACCAGTCCCAGACCGGTCATGGCTTCCACATAAGGCAGGGCCCAGGGGGAAATACTGCCGCAGTCCGTATACTTGTCCGCCGCCCCGGGGGCAGCGGCAATTTCCACGCCCAGGCTAGACAAGTAAGCGGAAAACACCTTGCACAGCTCCTGTCGGGAAATGGGCCGGTCGGGCAGGAACTTGCCGTTCTCATAGCCGTTGACAATGCCTGCAGCATAGGCCCAGGCCACGGCTTCGGCATAGTAGGCGGTAGGTTTCACATCGGCAACGGGGCTTTCGCCAAAGGCAGCCGGGTCTGCGCCGGAGAAGCGGTACAGCAGGGTCACCAACTGTCCCCGGGTTACCGGTTTATTGGGGGAAAATACCCCGTCGCCCACGCCGTTCATGTACCCGGCGGCAGCCGCCGCATCCACATCCGGATAGTACCACTGCCCAGGGAAAACGTCCCGGAAGAAGTTCCCCAAGTGGGAATACACCGCCTGGACTTGGCTGCTGGTCAGGTACTCCCCGCCCCCGGCGCAGGCGGTGATTACCGTACCCGGGGTGAGGGCAACAGGTCCGGTGTACACCGCAGAGTCCAGGCCGGCCACGGTGCCGTCCAGGGTATAGTAGATATTCGCGCCGGTGGTTTCGGTTTGCAAAGTGAGCAGCCCATCGGTTACCTGGATGGTAGGCGCTTGGGCGGTGGGTTTCGTAAAGGTCTCCTGCACCGTGGCGCTGCGGCTGCCATTCATGTTGAAGGCTGCCACCGCCCAAACCGTGCACGGCGTGCTTACGGTGAAGGGGCCGGTGTACCGCTTGCTCTCCTGGTTCAGGTTGCCATCCTCCAGGGAGTAGTAAATTTCCGCCCCCGGCTGTGCGGTTAAGGTGATCTCCAACTTCCCGTCCACGGCCCGGCTGGAGATGCTGGGGGAAGTCACCGGCCCCAGATCCGTGCCGTTGGGCTTGCAGCGGCTGTAGGATTCGCCGTTTTCCGGGGTAACCCCCCGCCGCCGGAACAGCTCTGCCACGGTAACAAATTCATAGCCCTTATCCTGCAGCACGTCAATGGCCGCCAAAGCGCCGTCCACAGAGGTGGAGTGAATGTCGTGCAGGAGAATGATGGCACCGTCGTGGGCGTTATTGACCACCGCATTTTTCACGGTGGTAGCGTTGCGGTACTTCCAGTCCTGGGGATCCACGGACCAGTAGACCAGAGGAGCGCCCACCAAACTGCGCACCCGGGCATTGGTGCTGCCGTAAGGGGCCCGAACCATGTACACAGAACCTTTCCCCGCCGCTTTGCTCAGCAGGTCATTGGTCTTGCTGATTTGGCTGCGCACGCCGCTATCCGACAGGCCAGTGAAGTCCGAATGGTCATAACTGTGATTGGCCAGTTGGTGGCCCTCCCGGTACATCCGGGCTACCGTATCCGGGTAGCGGGCCACGTTACTGCCCACCATAAAAAATGTAGCCTTGACCCCTCGCTGGGCAAGGCCGTCCAGCAGGCGGTTGGTATATGGGCCAGGGCCATCGTCAAAGGTGATGGCCACCAGCTTACCGCCGGCGGCCCGAACCGGGGCAACGGCCGCTGCCAGGCTCAGCGCAATGGCCAGAGCCAGCAGGGCAGAGAAAATGCGTTTCATGAGAGGCACCTCTTTCCAAGATTTTCCCCTTCATGATAGCATAAACCGTCAGCTTTTGCCAGATTTTCCGGTCCATTTTTTATTAAGTTTTCTTAATCTTTCTGGTACAGGCGAATCACCCCGTTTTCGTCTGCCGCTGCCCGCAGGGCTTCCAGGTTATCCAAGCCGGCAATGGGCCGCCCGGGTTGATAGACCACGCCATCTTCCGGAAGCTGCCAGGGGGCAGGGCATTGGGGCTCAGGCTCCGGCTCAGGCGCGGGTTCCGGTTCAGGCGCAGGCTCCGGTTTGGGCGCGGGCTCCGGTTCAGGCGCAGGCTCCGGTTCAGGTACAGGCTCCGGTTTGGGCGCGGGTTCCGGTTCAGGCGCAGGCTCCGGCTCAGGCGCAGGCTCCGGCTCAGGTACAGGCTCCGGCTCAGGTACAGGCTCCGGTTTGGGCGGCACAAGGGGAGCGGTGCAGTCCTGCAGCTCCAGCCGGTACTCTGATGGAATTTGCCTGGCAAGTATCCGCCGGGAAAGCCGTAGTTGTCCACCCTCCGGCACGGGTATGCCCAAGGACAGGTTTTCTCCTCCGCCCCGCAGCACCAACCGCAAGACCTGCCCCCGGGCGGGGCCGCACTGGCAGTCAAACCGAAGGTAAAGTCCCTGACGTACAGCAGTGCACTGGCCGACTTGCTGCCCCTGCCAATACACAGGTATCCCATTGTCCATGATAAAACACCTCCCCTGCAAATCTATGCGGGGGAGGTGCGGCATATGCCTGCTTTTGGTAACAACTTACCGATGGTTTAACGCCCATGCAGGCCAAAGCTGACGGCGATGGCGTTGTCTACCTGATTCATTTGATTTTCATCCAGCCGGCCCATGTGTTCCCGCAACCGGCGCTTGTCGATGGTGCGGATTTGCTCCAACAAAATCACTGAGTCCTTGCTCAGGCCAACACTGGGGCCACTGATGTTAATGTGGGTAGGTAGACGCGCCTTGCCTGTCTGGCTGGTGATGGCAGCTGCAATCACCGTGGGCGAGTGGCGGTTGCCCACATCGTTTTGCACGATGAGTACCGGCCGGGTTCCCCCTTGTTCGCTGCCCACCACCGGGCTGAGATCCGCATAGAAGATGTCTCCGCGTTTGACAATGGAATCCATACTTTCACGCTCCGTGAGAAATCATTCCCGCGTCACTGCTGTTTATGTAACGCGGTTATGCCTCTATTGTCCCACGCAGACGCCGGATTTATACCGGCCCGCTTCCAAATTATCCTATGCCCAGCCGTCGGAAATTTACACAATATATTGCAAAATTTCTGTCTGCCGTTTGCCGTCCAGATAGATCCGGGGAATCCGCTTATTGATGCCGCAGAGAATCTCGTAGGCAATGGTATCCAGTTCTTCGGCCATCCGGCAGGCCCCTGGGGCGCCGCCGCCCATGACGGCAATCCGGTCGCCCACCTTAGCCTGGGGCACAGCGGTGATATCCACCATGCACAGATCCATACAAATTCTGCCGACCACCGGCACCAGGGTATCGTGGAGCAAAAACCGGGGGTGTAACCGCCGGTTCAACCCATCGGCGTAGCCAATGGACACCACGGCAATGGTCCGGGGTTCCGGGGTCACATAGGTCCGGCCATAGCTCACCGGCACCCCTGCCGGATAAGATTGAATCTGGGAAATGGTGCTGTAGAGCGTCATCACCGGCCGCAAATCCAGCCGTCCGTCCAACTCAGGCGCGGGACTGATGCCGTAAGTAGCTATGCCGGGGCGCACCATGTCCATGGCAAACTCCGGGTATAAGATCGTCGCCCCGGAGTTGCAGCAATGGCAAATTTCCGGCCGCCGGCCCCGGGCCTCCAGCTCCCCGGCATATTGCCGGAACAGGGCGTATTGGGCCCGGGTAAATCTTTCGTCATCGGGTTCCAGGGAATCGGCTACGGGGAAGTGGGTAAACATCCCCTCGGTATGCAGATGGGGCAGGTCCATCACAGCCAACAGCTGTTCCAGCACGTTTCCTTCCTGGCGGCAGGGAAACCCCAACCGGGCCATTCCGGTGTCCAGCTTCAAGTGGATGAAGAGCCGGTGATTGCCCCCAGCCAGCCGGTCTTCCAGCTGCCGGGCATAGTCCAGGCTATGTACCTCCTGGCGAATGTCCATTTCTGCCATGTCCTGGGCATACCGCGGGGGGGTGTAGCCCAGAATCAGCACCGGCAGCTTCACGCCGCCCCGGCGGAGCTGCACCGCCTCTTCCAGGTTGGACACGGCCAGAAATTCCGCCCCCAATTCCTGCAAATGGTGGCTCACCGGCACGGCGCCATGGCCGTAGGCGTCGGCTTTCACCACCCCCAGGAAACGGCAACCGGCCTGTTGGCGTAATACGGTATAGTTATGGGCCAGATTATCCAGGGAGATGTTGGCCCAGGTGCGCTTCAGTAATTTCATGCTTTGCTCCATTATGGGCGCTGCAACAGGTATTTTACAGCCGCCTTATGTGTTGTATTGAAATTCGGAAATGTGGATGGTCAGGATTCGCTGCCCATTATAGCACACTTCCGCAAAAACCGGTATGTTTTTTTCCAGCCAAGTGTCCACAGTCAGGGCGCTGTCCGCCCAAACCGTATCCACCGTCAGCCGGAGGCCGTCCTCCGCCGGACCGGCGGCGGTGATGTACCCCTGCCGCCAGCTTTCTGCTACCACGTAGGGCGCTGCCACCGGACTGACCATGCCGTCGGCCAAGGGAGAGAATGCCAGGGCTGTACCGTCAAAGGTCAAAGCGCCGCCGCCGGCCGAGACGGTGCCGGTAATCCCGGCAATGGTTTCCGGTGCGGTAAGACAGAAGGTGAGATTTCCCTCCCCATCCGTGGTGCAAGTCACGGCGCAGGTATACACCTGATCCCCATAATCCGCCGTGATCTCCCCGGCAAAGGTGCAGCCCCCGGCCCCCTGCAGCCCTGCCCGGAAAGCCAACGCCTCGTCCATCCGATTCTCCTCCGTTGCGCTGCACCCCCACAGCAGAACCACCATCAGCAAAACCGCCAGCCGCTTTCCCATCCATAACCACCCTCATTTCAGCAGTCGCGGAAGGGCCTCCACCATATCCGTGGGCGTCATGCCGTACTGGCCCAGTTGGGCGGCGCACAGATCCCCTGCCGCGCCGTGGATCCAGGCGGCGCAAGCCGCCGCCGGCAAAGGATCGATACCCTGCCCCAGCAAGGCAGCCAGCAGCCCGGATAGCACATCGCCGCTGCCGCCGGTGGCCATCCCGGGGTTGCCGGTCCGGTTTTCGTACACCGCCGTTCCATCGGTGATCAGTGTACGGTGGCCTTTCCGAAGGATAATCGCCCCCAGGGCCTTGGCCAGGGTCATGGTCTGAGCCAGCCGGCTGCCGGAAGCCTCCGGCGCCAGGCGGGAAAATTCCCCATCGTGGGGAGTCAGGATGGTGGAGCCTGTCCTTTCGCACAGTATATCCTTATGCGCCGCCAGCACGTTTATGCCGTCGGCATCCACCACCACCGGGCACCGGGCATGGCCCAGCACGGCAGACATCACCGCCAGCACCCCAGCGCTCCGGCCCAGGCCAGGGCCGGCCAGGCAGGCGTCGCAGCCGGCCAGCCGGTCTAAAATTTCGGGTACCGCCGCCTCTGCCAGGGTTCCGTCCCGGCTGGGCAGGGGAAAGACCACCGGCTCATCCAGCTTAACCGCCAAAATGGGATAGATGGGCTGGGGTACCCCCAGGTAGATCAGTCCGGCGCCTGCCCGCAGAGCCGCCCGGGCAGCCAGGGCAGCCGCCCCGGTATAGCCCACGCTACCGCAGAGCAGAAGAATCTTCCCAAAATCCCCCTTGTGCCCCCAGGGGACTCGGTCCGGCAGGATGGCCTGCACGGCGCTTTTGTCCAACACTTGTACCGTCATGGGCTGCACCTCCTGTTTTTTCCATCATACGCCGGAAAGGCCCTGGAGGCAAGGGGAATTTTCCTATCCGTGGAGATACTTTTCCGCCTCCACTGCGGCAATCGCCCCGTCGGCGGTGGCGGTAACCACCTGGCGCAGAGACTTGGCCCGCACATCCCCGGCGGCAAATACCCCAGGGAGATTGGTTTTCATCCTGCCGTCTGTCACCAGATAGCCGTTTTCCAAGTTCAGCACCCCCTGGAACAGGGCGGTGTTGGGCAGCAGGCCCACATAGCCGAACAGGCCGAACAGCCCGTCCGCCGGGCTGGCCGCAATACTCCGCCGCTCTCCGGTTTTGGTATTTCGCACCGTCATGGCGCTGAGCACCCCATCCCCGTCCACAGCCTCCACCACCGTGTCCCAGAGAAACCGGATCCGGGGATGCTGGAAGGCCCGCTCCTGGATAGATTTCGCCGCCCGCAGCCGGTCCCGGCGGTGGATCACCGTCACTTCCCGGGCAAATTTCGCCAGATAAACCGCTTCCTCCACCGCCGCGTCCCCGCCGCCCACCACATAGACAGCCCGGTTCCGGAAAAGGGGGCCGTCACAGGTGGCACAGTAGGAGAGGCCCTTACCTACAAATTCCGCCTCATTCTTGCAGCCGATGGGCCGGGGAGAGGCGCCGGTGGCGATGATCACCGCCCTGGCCAAATATTCTCCCTGTAACCCGGTGAGCCGCTTTATCTGGCCCTGTAGTTCCGCTGCCTGGATGGTATCCTGGATTCGGGCAGCCCCAAATTGCTCCGCTTGGGCAGCCATCCGGGCAGCCAGGCTGGTTCCGCTCTCTCCGTCCAGGCATTGGCCCGGATAGTTTTCTACCGCCATGGTGTTGGCAATCTGCCCGCCGTCCTGGCCCTGCTCCAGGATGCCGGCGGACAGGCCGCTGCGTCCGGCGTACAGCCCCGCCGTGAGGCCGGCGGGACCGGCGCCCAAAATCAATACGTCGTACACCTTTTCCATTTCTGTTCCTCCCGGTAAACAATACGCCACGGGCTTGCCGTTGGATGCTTTTAGTTTGCCCAAAAAACTGCCGCCTGTTGCTTGCCGGCGAAAAACCACCTTGCAGCAAAGGCACTGCAAGGCGGTCAAAAAATGGTTAAATTGCCTTTACCCAGATTTCCAGGGTTTGGCCCAGCTGTTCTGTGCAGACATAGCCGGCCTCTTCCAGCAGAGCCCGGAAGCCGGCATAGCCGCCGTAATTCCGATAGCTGTTGCGATCCTCCGGATTGATCACTACGTACTGGGTGCTGAGCAGGTGGGCCTGGCTGCTATAGCGCAGGTCATAGAGCACGGCCCGTTGGGACAGGGCAGTGGTATAAAAGGTGGTGGCGGTAACCGGGGCATCCTGGGGCACCTGAGCCAGGGTTTGGGTCAGCTGGGTATAGTAGCCCCGGTTGTCCAGGTACCGGTTGACATAGTTAACGCCGGTGGGCAAAACCGTGACAACAAAGCACACGGCGGCCACTGCCAGGCAGGCCGCTTGCAGCCATTTCCCCAGGACAGGCGCCAGGTCTGCCAGATTGACAACCGTGAGGTAGGCCAAGCAGGCGGTGGAGCCAAAGGTGTATTGAAAAAAGATATCGTGCTGATATGGGTAGTCGGACATCAGGTTGACCAGGATGTAGGGAATCAGCAAAATCAGCCGGTCATATTTCCGGGTGACCAGGGGCAAGGCCAGCAGCGGGCCCATGGTCAGGCCCAGAAATTGCAGTTTCTCCGGATCTACGCACTCATAAAGCACCTTCATGGGGGACAAAAGCGCCGCCACAATTACCGTAACCAGAGAGCTGGAGCCGCCAAAGAGGAAATTCTCGTACCGGTAGGTCATTACGCCGTCGCCCTGTCCGGCCAGGTAGGCAGTTACCAGAAGGAACCAAGCTACGCTGCCAGCCAGTAGGGCCCCGCCGGCAGCGGCATCCCAGCGTCTGGGGCTGCGCAAGGCGACCCGCGCCAGAACCCAGAGGCCTACCACCGCCACATACACCGCCGCATCCTCTTTGACCAGCAGGGTCATGGCGGCAGCCAGACCGGTCAGCCACCCTTTCCGGCTCTCGATGCCCACAAAAAGCCACAGCAACAGCGGGGTGAGGAAAGCGTTTTCGTGGATGTCATAGCTGGTTCCACCGGCGTAAGCAGGGTAAAGCAGGAGCAGGGCCACCCCGGCAGCAGCGGCCCAGGGGGAAAATCCTCGCCCCCGGCACAGCTTCCACAGGGGAATTGCCCCAGAAGCCAGAACCAGCGCCTGCAATACCTGTAACGTCTCGGGATAGGGAAACAGGCAATAAGCCGGTAACAGCAGGTAGTAGATGGGGGACACATGGACGGCAAAGTGGGATAGAAGCCCGTCCCGCTCTAGCGTGGTATTGGGCAGGCCGGTGGTGCGCATATGGTGAAACATCTGGGAAAAAATGCCGAAGTCAAAGGAAGGGACGGCGTAAGACAGTACCCTGCACACCGTCCAGGCGGTGACAAAGAGGAAGAAGGCAATGCCCATTGCAGCGGCAGCAGCCACCGCCAGCCGGGATTTGCCCTCTGGGGCTTGCCAACGGTCGGGCTGAAGGTCGGCCCCCTTCCAGGCGTAGACCACCAGAACCGCCTCCACCACCAGGCAGGCCAGAAAAAACGGCCAGGTAAACGGGAAAATCATAGACAGCAGCGCAAAGACAGCGGCTATGGCCCACCGCTCCCACCGGGCGGTGGAAAAACGCCGGGCCAGGCAGGACAGCAGAACAAATACAGCCACCGTGACTGCAGCCAATCCTGGGGCCGACATGGCCTCCAAACCGGCCAGGCCGCTGAGGCTCTGGCGGCCGCCAGAAGCCAGAGCCTGCACCAGGGCGGCAATGAGCCAGCTGAGCAGCAGCCGGCGAATGCAGGCGGCTGCGCGGGCAGGAGAAATCGACATGATGCAACCTTCCTTCCGGAAACCGGGAAAGGGCCTGCTGCAAAACCAACGCTTTGCAGCAGGCCCCCTCGGTTCTGTTGTGGAGCTGGAAACGTGACTCGAACACGCGACCTGCTGATTACGAATCAGCTGCTCTACCGGCTGAGCTATTCCAGCGCACCGCTTGGGAACATCCCAAGGCGGATTTCATTATAGCCCAAGGGCGGCGGTTTGTCAATCCGGAAGTTTTGCGCCGGCTTGTTTGCCATAAAGCGGGCTGCTGGGTTTGGGGAAAGGGAAAATCTGGGGATTGCATTTTCCGTAAAATTCCGGTATAATATCTCTGCATCCGGGCGTAGCTCAGTTTGGTAGAGCGCTAGCTTTGGGAGCTAGATGCCGCAGGTTCGAATCCTGTCGCCCGGACCACGTCGGAGCAAGCTTCGTATCGCTTGCTCCGACTTTTTTCAAAAGTCAGAGCGCGCTCGCTCCGCTGCTCCTCCTTTCAAAATTGAACCCACTTCGTTGGGCTTCAATTTTGTTTTGCTTGAATTCATCAGTGCAAATGCGATAAAAGCACTCGGATCACAGCAACACCAGCCCTGGATTTTCCGCAAAGTCCAGGGCTGGGATTATGCTAGATGAACTACTGTTTCTTCTGATGGCGCGGCCCGGTAAATCCACAAGATACCGCCCCGGTAGGGCAGGCCCGTTTACACCGGCCACAGCGGATGCATTCTGGGTGGTTGGCTTCTTCCACCGGATTCAGGTTCATGCCGCAAACTTTGGCGCAGGCGCCGCAATTGACGCATTTGTCCCGATCCACCCGGTAACGGAACACGGAAACCCGCTGAAATAAGGCATACACCGCCCCCAATGGGCAGATATACTTACAAAATGGCCGGTAAATCAAAATGGATAGAAAAATGATTACGCCCAGGATAACCGACTTCCAGGCATACAGCCAGCCCACTGCCTGGCGCAACTCTGAATTGAGGAGCACCAGGGGAATTCCTCCCTCCAGGGTGCCTGCCGGGCAAATGAGTTTGCAAAACCAGGGCTGCCCCTGGCCCCAGGCATCCACAGCAAACAGGGGCAGCAAAATCACAAATACCGCCAGAATGCCATATTTCAATTTCCGCAGCAGCCGGTCCCCCCGGAAGGTCCGGCATTTTTTGGGGAAGGGGATTTTGTGCAGCAGCTCCTGCACCAGGCCGAAGGGACACAGGTAGCCGCAGACGAACCGGCCCACCAGGGCCCCCACCAGCACCAAAAACCCGGCCACATAGTAGGCAAACTGATACCGGCGGCTACCCAGCACCGCCTGCAGCGCCCCCACCGGGCAAGAGCCCAGGGCTCCGGGGCAGGAATAGCAGTTCAGCCCCGGCACACACAGCTGCTTCAACGGGCCACGGTAAATCTTCCCCTGGATAAACCCCAGCAGATAGCTGTTGGTCAGCAGGGCAACCAGCGCCTGTATCCCGTGGCGGCGCCTGTCCAAACTTTTCTTCCTAGCCAATGCCGATACACTCCAGACAGATTTGAATCCCTTTGGTAAACACCTGCTCCACTTCGCCCCGGTAGACGCCATAGACCATCATGGCCAGGCCCACCCCCGCCAGAGCCAGGCCTACCGTCCGGGGCAACCGCCACGTTCTTCTCATCGTTCTCCTTTCCCCGGTGGTAAACCCTGCTCACCGGGTGACAATCAAGCTGTCCGCCATGGTAAATACCGTCTCCACGCCCCGGTAGCAGCACCACTGGGGCATTTTTGCATACCGCTTGGCCACCAAGCGGAAAGCGCCAATGGTGCAATCCACCGGGAATTCCACATCCTGCCGGAAAATTTCCCGGGGACCAGGGGCGCAGGGCAAGGTGATGCGCCGCAGCAAGGCCAGCTTGTCCGGACTGGGGCCGGTATACAGCTCCACCGACTCCGGCAGGATAATCCCCGCCCGGTGGTGGGACAAAAAGCCCAACGCAATGGTCTTCACCGCCACAGGCTGAGCCAGCACCCCTGTCACCGCTAAATTTTCCAGGGTGCCCCGCCATCTGCCGTCCAGGTAATCGTCAGAACCCCGGCGGAGCTGGAGCAGATCCCCAATGCCGTTGCCCCGAAACACCGGACGGACATCAAAGGTGGTGGGGCTGGTGAGGGCAATCTCCTTCAGGCCAAACTGGCACCGGGCCACGCCGGTTTCACTGACCCGGCCATCCGGCAAAAACAGCTTGGCCCGCACCTCCGCCGCCTGGGCCAGCGTCACCGGCCCGGTGTACAAGGCGGCGTGTTCATCCGGCTCCGTGCCGTCCAAGGTGTAGCGAATTTCCCCCCGCTGGCCGGCGGTGATTTCCATCACCGCCTGACTGCCCCAGGGAAGCACCACGTCTCCCGGCAGGATTACCGGCGCCTTGGGGGGCACCGGCCGGGCTGCTGCCCGCACTGGCTGAGGCGGGCAAACCACGGCCCGCACCGGATCTTCCAATTGTGGACCGAGGGTCAGGCAAATTTGCCCCTCCTGGGGCAGGATCATCAGCCCCCCTGGCCCCGCCCGGTTTACCGTTCCCCGGGTGACGGCAAAGTCGTAGGTAAAGCCCTGGTGGGCCATGGTGACCTTGCCCTCAGACCACCCCTGGAACACCGGCAGCCGGTCAAAGCACAGGCCATAGGGGCCGGATACCTGCAACTGATTGGGGGTCATGGTCAAAGCCGCCAAGCGTTCCTCGCCCCACAATTCTGCCCGGGCAGTCATTTCATCCGGGGCAAAGTAGCGGATCTTGCCGGTGGGCTCCGCCCCGTCCCGGTCAGTCAGCCGGATAAAGGGGCGCTGCCCCTCCTCCATCCATGCCTGGGGAAACAGTACCGGCAGGCCGTCACAGGTGCTTTTGCTGCCGGCCAAGGGCCGGTCTAAGTACCGGGAGGGATAGTCCTGGCGGAACAGGAACAGATCCCGGATCCGCAGCCGCCCCGCCTCCCCCAACAGCCCCAGGCGGTAGTTGGCGCTGGCATACCACTGGGCGGACAGATTCCGGCCCTCGTCCCAATCCCGGGAAGCCTGGAAGCTCACCGGGGGCGTGATGCGGTACTGTGCCCGGAACCACCGGGCAGTCTGAGCCATGGTTTCCACCCGCACCAGGCCCCGCTGAACCAGGGTTTCCAAGTGGGCCAACTGAGGCTCCAGGCCGGGCCGGATATTCTCCCAGAGAAAGTTGTTCTCCTGACCCACGTGGGCATAGCCAATCCCCAGGGCGTCCTCCTGGGTCAGGCAGTCAAACAGCCAGGTAATCCACTTGGGATCCCGGCCGGTTAACCAGGAAGGCTCCAGGGTATACACCCCCTGTAGGCCCTCCCGCACGTCCTGCTCAAAATTGTAGATGGGATCCGGCCCCAGCAGGCGGAACACCGGCATATCCAGCTGGGCCTGTTCTGTCTGGGCGGGCAAAAATTCGTTTTTCCGGCTGGGGTAATAGACACCATTGGGCCAACCGCCCCAGAGGGTAAAGCCATCGGTTCCCATCTGATCCCGGCAGATGGCCCCGGCAACCACCCCATAGCGGTCATGGGCATGGGCCAAGGTCACCGGATCCATCACCCAGGAACCGATGCTCTCCGGATACCGGCCAAACACCTGGTAAAAATCCGCCATATAGGCATCCACCAGCTGCCGCCGCTCTTCCGGCGTGTAGCCCACGGCGTAGGCGCTGTCCACCCGGTCATCGTATTCCTCGCTGCACTTGCCCCGGAAGGGTACTCCTGCCCGCCGGCACAGCGGCTCAGTAATCTCCCACCAGGCGGAAATCTCGTCATATTCGTCCAGATACGTCTTCAGCAGCTGCTGGTATCTGGGCTCCATCAGGGCGTCATGCTTCAACGCATAAGTGCCGGGAAACCCATGCTGTTTCACCAGAATCAATTGCCGCTTCACCGTGTCAAAATCATCGGCAATGAACCGGCTGGGTTCAGTGTGGGACATGCGGATAAAATTATAGATGTTAACCACAACGGTTTTTTTCATGTGCCGCTCCTTTCCCCGGGCCGGCGCAGCCAAGCCATGGTATCGGTGGATAACGTCATCCCCGCTTTGCGCTGTAGCGCCATGGAGGCGGTATTGCCCACAATCACCTGATCGTAGGGTACCCGCCCCTGTGCCAGATAGCGGTTAATTTGGAAGCTCTCCAAAGCCAGGGCCAAGCCCCGGCGGCGAAATGCCGGAAACACCTCCAGCATGCCCATGCTCCCCTCGCTATGCTCCCCCACGAACCCAGCCAGATGCCCTTCCACAAAGGCGCCATAAATCACCCCGGCGGTCAACCGCTGAGCAATGTACGCCGGGTCATGGAACAAACTGTACCCTTCCAATACCGGCTGGAAATAGGTCATGTCCAACTGCCGGATATCCCCGGCCACCGGTAGGCGCTCCGTCTCCAGGTAAGCCGCCTGATAGCACTGGCAGGTGCAGGTCAGCCCCAGGCTTTCCTGTACCTGCTCTGCCAGCCGGCCACCCATCACATTCAGGGTGTGGAAGTCCGGCGGCACCAGGGCCATGGCAGCGGCATAACTGTCTGCCGCCACCATGGTCACATCCTCCACCTGCACCGCCACGCCCTGGGGGCCGGCAGCCAGCACTTGGCCGCGCTCCAGGCGCAGAGGCTCAATGATGCTGATATTCAGCACCCGGTCCCGATTGAGATAGGCCAGGGCCTGCTCTTTCTCTGTCATGAGTCCCTCCGGTTTACTTCCGCTCCAGCACCAGCTGCCCATCTCCCACGGTGGCGTGGAGGGCAGCCAGGGGCGTCTGGAAGCTGTCAATAATGGCCTCGGCAATGGGATCCTCCAGATCCCGCTGAATGGTCCGGCGGAGATTTCTGGCGCCGTAGGTCACAGAGTAAGCCTTCTGGGTGAGATAGTCCCGGAGACTTTCGTCCCAGGTGAATTCCAGCCCCCGGGCCTGGAGGGAATCCTGCAGTTCCTTGAGCATAATGTCCGCAATGGCCAGGAAGTTCTCCTCCGACAGGTGGTTGAAGCAAATCACCTCATCCACCCGGTTCAAAAACTCCGGACGGAGGAACTCCCGCAGGGCCTTCATGGCTCCCTCGTTTTGCTGCTGGCTCACCGTCTGGCCAAAGCCCAGGCCGCCGCCCCGGCGGTCAGAGCCAGCGTTGGAGGTCATGACAATGATGGTGTTTTCAAAGTTCACCACCCGGCCCTGAGCATCGGTAATCCGGCCGTCGTCCAGCACCTGAAGCAGGACGTTGAGCACGTCCGGGTGGGCCTTCTCGATTTCATCAAACAGGATAACGCTGTAGGGCCGGCGGCGGATCTTCTCCGTCAGCTGGCCGGCCTCATCGTAGCCCACATAACCGGGAGGCGAGCCGATGAGCTTGGAAACGGTGTGCTTCTCCATATACTCGGACATGTCCAAGCGGATCAGCGCGTCCACTGCGTCAAACATCTCCTGGGCCAGCCGTTTAACCAGTTCGGTTTTGCCCACGCCGGTGGGACCCACAAAGATGAAGGATACCGGCCGCTTCTTGGGGCTAATCCCCACCCGGCTCCGGCGGATGGCACGGCTCACCGCTTCCACCGCCTGATCCTGGCCCACAATGTGGGTTTTCAGCCGGGATTCCAGGGTTTTTAGCTGCTGGTATTCCTGGGCCTGGATTTTGCTGGCCGGGATTTTGGTCCACATTTCAATGATTCTGGCTAGATTCTCTATGGTAACCGCCGGTGGCGGCACCTGGCTGAGCTGTTCAATCTCCTCGGCTACCCGGCACAGGCGGCTGCGCAGCTCCGCCAGACGGGCATAGTTTTCCTCCCCCTGGGCGTTGCTTTCCGTGAGCATTTTCAGCTCCAGTTCGTAGTCGTCCCGTTCTTTTCGCAGCTCTGCCAACCGGGAGATTTCCTTGCTCCGCAAATTGACATCGGAGCACGCCTCATCCAGCAGATCGATGGCCTTATCCGGCAGGAACCGGTCGGTGATATACCGCTCCGACAGCACCACGCACTGCCGGGCAATTTCCGGGGTAATGGTCACACCGTGGAACTGAGCATAGTAGTGGGCCACGCCCTTCATAATTTCCGTGGCTTCCTCAATGGTAGGCTCCGCCACATTTACCGGTTGGAACCGCCGCTCCAAGGCGGCATCTTTCTCAATATACTTCCGGTACTCGGCAAAGGTGGTGGCGCCGATCACCTGAATTTCTCCCCGGGACAGAGCCGGTTTCAGGATGTTAGCGGCATTCATGGAGCCCTCCGCATCCCCGGCGCCCACCAGGTTATGCACCTCATCGATCACCAGAATAATGTTGCCGCAGGCTTTTACCTCGGCAATCAAGCTCTTCATCCGGCTCTCAAACTGGCCCCGGAACTGGGTACCGGCCACCAAGGAGGTGAGATCCAGGAGGAAAACCTCCTTATCCCGGAGCTTAAAGGGCACGTTCCCCTGGGCAATCCGCTGGGCCAGTCCTTCGGCAATGGCGGTTTTACCCACGCCGGGCTCGCCGATGAGGCAGGGATTGTTCTTTTGCCGGCGGTTGAGAATTTGAATCACCCGCTCGGTCTCCTGCTCCCGGCCTACCACCCGGTCCAGCTTGCCTTCCCGAGCTTGAGCGGTAAGGTTCATGCAGTAGTTATCCAGGAACTTATGCTTCTTGGTTTTTGGCTGCTTCGGCGGCTCCTGGGGCTCCCGGGGCTTTTCCGGCAGATCCCGCCGGCGTTCCGAGCCCCCAAACAGCTGGTTCAGCAGGGGGAAGGTGGCCGTCTGGCTTTCAATCTCGTCATCCTCCCCATCTCCGGGCTGATTTTGTCCAAAGGCGGAAGCCATCTCATCGCTGAGGGCATCCAGATCCTCATCGGAAATGCCCATTTGCTTGACTGCGTCATTGATCTGGGGAATCCCCAAGCTCCTGGCGCATTTCAGGCAGTAGCCCTCGTTGAGGGTAACGCCGTTCTCCACCCGGGTGATGAAGACCACGGCAACATTTTTCTTGCACTTAACACACAGTTTTGGTGGCATAATTCAAGTCTCCCAAAAGGAAATACGAAAATTTGCATGGCACTCCATGCAGGAAGGAAAATCTCCACATCCCTTACCGCCGTTAGCCGGCAAAAGGATGAAGAAACGTTAAGGACTAAACCGCCAAGCGGTTCTGGCGTTGGCCAGATAGGCCGCGCCGTTTTCACAAATACAGACCATGGCCGCAGCGCCCTGCCCGGTATACCAGGCTTCCAGGCGTTTGCCGGAAATGGTCAGCCCGTCGCCGGTGAGGTAGGCAACATATTTACCGTTCACCGCCACAGTCTGGGCCATGCCCATCTCCACCCGGCCCAACTCCCTGCCCCTGCCGTCCACGGTCACCAGAGTATAGCCTGTGCTGCCGGACAACACCAAGGCGGCAAAGCCGTCGCCGGCCAGGTCAAATCCAGTCAGGCCAGTATATGCATACCGGCCCTGAACCTCCCCGGCGGTATCGAACACCACCAGTTCCGATTCCCCCACAGCACAAATCTCACCGCTGCCCCAAAACGCCAGATCATAGATCAGCTGGTTGCCCAGGTCTACCTCCGCCACCGGTTCTTCCCGATCTGTTCGGTATACCACGGCAGAGGAAGCAAATCCGCTGTCCGACTGTCCTAAAGCAACAGCGCAAGCATAGTCTGCCCCCGGCGAAACTGCACAAACTGTAAAATACCGGGTGGAAGCATGTACGGCAAAGCAGGACTGCTGACGCTTATCCAGCACCTGCAGCTGGGACTTGGTTCGATCTGCCGAAGTCACGTAACAAACCGCACCGTCACTGGCAATGTCTGCATCAAAAATCAAACCGGAGGGCCCCTCTTCCAGCAGTGAGTTGCCTGACTGATCCAGCAGAAGCATGGCCGTTCCGCCGGCATCATAGGCCAAAATCAGGCCACCGCCGCTTTTCAGCACCGGGGTACTCATGGTCAGGCTGGCCACAAAGCGTTCGTTGCCATCCTTATCGTACAAGGTAACTCCATCGGCGTCGGCAATCGCCATAGCGCTGCCCACTGCCGCCAAACTGCTGGGCGCCGTATCCAGGGACACGGTCATCTCACCACTGCCATAGGTAAAAAACCGCCGGATGCCGTCCCAGTTGCGTCCGCCGTCCACCGCAAAGAAAGCCAGCACCAGAACGATCACCGCCAGAGCGGCCAGAAACACTGCCGCCCGCCGCCGTTCACGGCCCGGGTGACGAAAGGGGATGATTTTCCCTCTCTCCATGGATGCCTCCTTCCTCCGCCAGTCCAGTTATACCAGCGGTTCAGCGGACAGGGTAAAGTTTTCTGTCCCGTTATTATACCAAAGGTTTGTCAGATATAATCCGCCAGGGGGTACTGTGGGACCTGCGGCAGTGCGGTTACCGGCGCGAAGAATGTCCGCCACCGCCTGGGGCGGAAATTTCCCCTCGGCAGCATACACCACCGTTCCGGCCATGGCTCGCGCCATATTGTACAGGAAGCCATTGGCGCTGACCTCCAGCGCCAGGAGCTTTCCTTTCCGGATCACCTGGTAGCTATACACCGTCCGCACCGTAGAGCGCACGTCCGTGCCCACAGAGCGCACCGCCGCAAAATCGTGGGTGCCCACAAAGCAGTCCGCCGCCGCCTGCATGATCCCTTCATCCAGAGGACGGGGATAAAACCAGGCGCGATTGACATAAAACGGATCTCGAATGCGATCGTTATAAATCAAATAGGTATATGTCTTCCGGACGCAGGAGCCAATGGCATTAAAGTCCGGACTGACTTCCCTGGCCTGGGTAACCACAATGTCTCCAGGCAGATGTGTATTCACCGCATAGGGCAGCCGCTGGGTGGGAATGGAGGATTCCGTGCGAAAATTGGCCACGTACACCCGGGCATGCACTCCGGCGTCGGTACGTCCGCAGCCGGTAACGTGTACCCGGTGGCCCACCACCCCCTCCAAGGCGGCTTCCAGGGTGCCGGCCACCGTGGCCAGATCTTTCTGCACCTGCCAGCCGTGGTACGCCGTACCCAGGTAGGTGAGAAACAAAGCAACGTTGCGCATATTCTCCCCTTACCCCAATTGCTTCAGCAAAATCGTCGCCGCCACCAGAGCCGCGCCCAAAATCAGGGCCGCGCCGTCCCGAGGGGCAAACTTCAGCACCTTCAGTTTGGTCCGGCCGTTGCCCCCCTGGTAACACCGGCATTCCATGGCAGTAGCCAGCTCGTCGGCCCGGCGGAACGCGCTGATGAACAAAGGAACCAGGATCGGCACCAGGGCTTTCGCCCGCTGCAACAAATTGCCGGACTCAAAATCCGCGCCGCGGGCTTTTTGCGCGGACATGATTTTATCCGTCTCCTCAATGAGGGTGGGGATAAAGCGCAAGGCAATGCACATAATCATGGTCAGCTCATGTACCGGCAGCCGAATCTTCTTCAGGGGATTCAGCAGCGATTCCAGGCCGTCAGTAAGGGCAATGGGGGAGGTGGTATAGGTCAGCAGAAATGTGCCGGTGATCAGCATTATGATCCGGGTGCCCATAAACAGGGCGGCCTGTATCCCCTCCCAGGTGATGGTCAGGCCCCAGAAGCGAACCAGTACATGTTCGCCCCCTGTGTAAAACAAATTCAACACAGCCGTAAATATGACCACAATGACCACCGGTTTCAAGCCCCGGAGCACCGCCTTAGGCCGGATACGGGAAAGGGCGATACTCATCACCAGAAAAGCAAAGACGATGCCATAGGCAATCCATCCCTGGGCAACAAACAGGGCCACAATATACAACACCGTCATCAGCAGCTTGGTCCGGGGATCCAGCCGGTGCACCACCGTTTTGCCAGGGAAGTACTGGCCCAGGGTAATGTCCTTTAACATTCCTTCCGGCCCCCTTTCACCCGGTTTAGTTCCCGGACGGCCTGCTCCAAGGTAAATACGCTGGAATCCACGGGTTGGCCCAGCTCCCGGAGGCGAAGCATCACCCGGGTCACCTGGGGGATGGTCAGGCCGATTTGCTCCAGCTCCCAGGCACGCTGGAATACCTCCCGGGGAGCGGCGTCCATCCGCACGCCGCCGTGATCCATCACCAGCAGGCGGTCGGTGAGCCGGGCCACATCCTCCATGGCATGGCTCACCATGACAATGGTGGCGTTTTTCGCCTGCTGATAAGCCCGAATATTGGCCAGGATACTCTCCCGCCCCTCCGGGTCCAGGCCAGCGGTAGGCTCATCCAGGATCAGCACATCCGGCTCCATGGCAATGACGCCGGCAATGGCCACCCGGCGCTTCTGTCCGCCGGACAGAGCAAAGGGAGATTGCTCCAGCTGGCTCTCCGGCACACCAACAAAAGCGGCGGCCTCCCGCACACGGCGGTCAATTTCCTCCGGAGACAATTTCATATTCTTGGGGCCGAAGGCAATGTCTTTATAGGCCGTCTCCTCAAACAGCTGGTATTCCGGATACTGAAACACCAGTCCCACCCGGAAACGGATGCTCCGGGTAAACGCCTTGTCCTGCCAAATGTCCTGGCCGTCAAACAGAATCTGTCCGGCGGTGGGTTTCAGCAGGCCGTTGAGATGCTGGATCAGCGTGGATTTTCCCGAGCCGGTGTGGCCGATAATGCCCACAAATTCCCCCCGCTCCAGGGAGAAATTCACATGGGACAGTGCCTCCCGCTGAAAGGGGGTGCCGGCGCTGTACACATGGCAGAGGTCTCTCACCTCAAGAATTGGCGACACGGTTCATTCCTCCCAGGGCCAGGCACATTGCCTGGGCGCATTCGTCAATGGATACGGCGTCCAGGGGCAAATCCCACCCCTGCTGCCGCAGCTTCCAGCACAGCTCCACCGTTTCCGGCGCAGTCAAACCCAGGCGGTGGAGCAGTTCCACCTGGGAAAACACCGCTTTGGGGCTGCCGTCGGCCGCCACTTGGCCCCGGTCCAAAACCACCACCCGCTGGGCCATGGCCGCTTCATCCATGTGGTGGGTAATGAGCACCACCGTAATGCCGGCGGTTTTATTCAGCCGGGAAACGATCTTCATCACTTCCTGCCGGCCCCGGGGATCCAGCATAGCGGTAGGCTCGTCCAGCACAATACACTTGGGCTGCATGGCAATCACTCCGGCAATGGCCACCCGCTGTTTCTGGCCGCCGGAGAGCAGGTGTGGGGCATGCTCCCGAAATTCATACATATCCACTTGCTTTAGCGCTTCATCTACCCGGCGGCGAATTTCCGGAGAGGGGACGCCCAGATTTTCCGGGGCAAAGGCTACATCCTCCTCCACCACGTTGGCCACAATTTGATTGTCCGGGTTTTGAAACACCATGCCTACTGTGCGCCGGATGGGAATCAAGTTCTCCTCCTGCCGGGTGTCCATACCAAAAACATGGACCGTACCGCCGGAAGGCAGCACAATGGCGTTAAACTGTTTGGCCAGAGTTGATTTTCCACAGCCATTGCGGCCTAAGATAGCCACAAAGCTGCCTGCCTCAACCCGCAGATTCAGGCCGGAAAAAACCTGGATGCCCTCTCCCTCCTGGGGAGCAGGGTAGGTGTAGGCCAAGTCGCTGGCCTGAATGGCGAATGACATAGTTCCTCCTCGAATGTCCGGGGCCTTACGGCTCCCAGCGTCCGGCTGCCCCGCAGGGCAGCACAAGGCCAGTACTGCACACCGGCAGGCCCAGCTCGCCGCACTGGGTACGTCCCCCGAACCGGGGACGGAACACAGCATCGGCGGCGTAGCCCACTGCCGAGGGGGCCAACCCGGTGGTATAGGAATTGATTAACACAAACAGGGGGTGGTCTGACAAAATCTGGGCCACGGTGGTGAGAAAGGGGTAGAAATCCCGTTCAATTTTCCAAATCTCTCCGGAGGGGCCCCGGCCGTAGGAGGGGGGATCCATAATTACCCCGTCATATTTCCGGCCCCGGCGGATCTCCCGCTGGATGAATTTTCCGCAGTCGTCCACAATCCAGTGGATGGGCCTGTCCCCCAAACCGGACAGCTGGGCATTTTCCCGGGCCATGGCAACCATACCCTTGGCCGCATCCACATGCCACACCTCCGCCCCACCGGCGGCGGCTGCCAATGTGGCCCCGCCGGAGTAGGCAAACAGGTTCAGCACCCGCACCGGCCGCCCGGCCTGGCTCACCTTCTGCCGGATGTAATCCCAGTTGGCCGCCTGCTCGGGGAATACCCCGGTGTGCTTGAAATTCATGGGCTTGACCCGGAAGGTCAGCCAGTTGCCATATTGCAGCGTCCAGCTCTCCGGCAAATGACGGATATCCCACCGGCCGCCGCCGGTCTCTGACCGGAGGTACCGGGCATCGAACCGGTTCCACCGGGGATCTTGCCGGGGGGTATCCCAGATGACCTGGGGATCCGGCCGCACCAAGATTTTTCCCGCCCAGCTTTCCAACCGGCAGCCGCCGGAGGCGTCCAACACCTGGTAGGATTTCCACTTATCCGAAATCCACTGCATGTTATCTGGTCCTCCTACGCCGGGCAGGGCTGGGCTCCGCATCCGGCGCCGCCGTGGTTGCCGGTACGGTTTCCTCTGTAGAGGCCCGGGTGTGCACCGTGCAAGTGTCGCCCAAGCCGCCCTCCGGATAGGCAAAGCTGGAGTAATCCAAGCCGGCAGCGCTATACAGGGCTCTTGCTTCGTCGGTCATCCGTACCAAGCCCCTGCTGGTTACAGTGTTGCCAGGCACCTGGGCGCAGTAGTCGTTGGCCGCAGCATGACCGCCCTCGCAGTAGCTGGTCATCACGTGCAGGTCACAGTATTCGTTGGGAATATCCTCGGGATACAGGGCCGTGCCCATGACGCAACTGTACTGTCTAGGATCCGCCCGGCAAGCATCGGTAGCAATTTTGCCGGATTCGGTGCAGATATACACCGTGGACATGGCCGAACGGTCATACAGGCTCTTGTCCTCCAGCCCCTCATGCAGGGGCTCCATCACCGCCCGCCACAGCCGGGCCGATGGGTTGGTGTAGGTGCCGGTGAGGCGGATGGTCTCCGGCTGGTCAAAGCCGCACCACACCACCGCGGTGTAATAGGGGGTGTAACCGGCAAACCACCGGTCATTGTCATCAGAGGATGTGCCGGTTTTGCCTGCCACGGACATATCCGTCAGCCGGGCAGGCGAGGCTGTGCCATAGTTCACCGCATAGTAGAGCATATAGTTCATATAATCCACGGTTTTCTTGGAAAGGATCTGCCGGGTTTCCTGGGTATTGTCCAGAACCACATTGCCGTTGGAATCCAGCACCTTAGTATAGGTGCGGCTCTCCCGCCACACCCCGCCATTGGTAAAGGTGGCGTAAGCCGTGGTCAGGTCCTGCACCGTAACGCCATGGGTCAACGCACCCATGGCCATGGGCGCCAGGGCCATATCCGTTTTTTCATCGCCGTTGATGATTTCGCTTTCAACGAGGGTGGACAGGCCAAATTTATTCTTGGCAAAGTCGTAGCTGTACTCCACGCCAATGGCATCCACCACCCGGCAGGCGATGGTATTCATGGACTGGCTCACGCCGTCCAGAATGGTGGTGTAACCGCTGTACACCCGGTCATAGTTCAGCGGATAGCTGTCATACAGAGGGCCGTCAAAAAGCACCGTGGCCGGATTGATCGTCCCCGCCTCCATGGCAGGGCTGTAAACCGAAACCGGCTTAATGGCCGAGCCTGGCTGCAGGCTTGAATCAGTCGCCCGGCTCCAGCCCAGGTAGGTCTCCTTTTTTCCTACGCCGCCGGCCAGGGCCACCACATCGCCAGTGGCATTATCGATGATCACGATAGCCGACTGGAGCTGCTGGTTACTGTCGGTGGTGGGGATCCGCTCCAAATCCTGGTACACTGCGTCCACCAGCGCCTGGGCCTCCGGGTCAATGGTGGCATAAATATGGTAGCCGCCGGTCTGCACCATTTTCAGGCACACCTTGTAATCATAGCCGTACTTTTCCATCAGATCATAGCACACATCCTGGATTACCGCATCTTCAAAATAAGTGTAGTAATCCTCTTCCTCATCCGCGGGAATATTCACGATGGTGCCGCAGCTGGGGCAGTGGTAGGCGTTATCCTCCTCCAAGTAGTCAAAGGTGCTGCGGGAACCTTCCAGGCCGCAGGCTTCATTGGGACAAGTGAACAGCTCCCCGTTCTGGTAGACGCTGGTGAAGATCATTTTCTGATCCACCGCCGCCTGATATTCCTCATCCGTGAGATAACCCTGGGTATGCATTTCACTGAGCACAATGAGCTGCCGCTCCCGGTTGTTTTTCATGTCAATGTAGGGATCGTACAGGGAGGGATTGTTGGTGATGCTGATCAAGCTGGCGCACTCCGCCGCCGTGAGATCCCACACATCCTTGCCGAAGTACGTCCGGGACGCCGTCTGGACGCCATAGCAATTCTCCCCCAGGTAAATCGTATTGAGATACCACTCCATCACATCTTCCTTGGTGTGGGTCTCTTCAAACTGCAAGGCCCGGAAAATCTCCTGCACCTTCCGCCGGACAGTAACATCATCTTCCTGGGTGACATTTTTGATCAACTGCTGGGTAATGGTGGAGCCGCCAAAGGTAGAACGTTCTCCCAAAAACATGTTAATGCAAGCTTGCACCGTGGTGAACCAGTCCACGCCCTGGTGCTGAAAAAATCGTTTATCCTCAATGGCCACAGCGGCATGCACCAGATCCTGGGGAATCTCCTCATAGGAAACCCAGATGCGGTCCACCGTGGTGTTAATTTGGCGCAGCTGCTGGATCTGGTCGTTGCTGTCCACATAGTAGATAAAGGAACTCTGATCCAGGGTGAAATTCTCCACATTAAACTCTGCGTTGGGAATCACGTCATCCTGCAAATAGTTGCCCAGAATATAGGCAAATACGGCGCTGGTGATGCACACCACCGCCAGGGCCACCAAGGCCGCCCCTGCGGCCACCTTTACGCCGGTCCAAGCCACGGAAACCGTCCCCCGCAGCAAGCGGATCCACAGGGGGAACTCGTAATATTTCTTTTTCCGCTGCCAGAAAAACTGCTTTTTGGCCATAGATAAATCCTCCGTCAGTGTGTCAAAAGTCTTGCTGGGACCGCCACGCCCAAGGCCAAACGGTTTCCCTCCCGCCGGGGCGTATGGCGAACATACACTTCAGGCTGGCCCTGCGGACACTGGGCCCGCCGGCCGCAAACCGATTGCTGGAAATGCCCATGGGCAGCTGCCCATTCCCCGGAGAGATGGTACAAATCCAGTCGTAACATTATACCATACCCATTCCCAAAACGAAAGAGGCAAATTCCGCCGGCTCTGGTACAGGCCGGAGAAATTCAAAGTTTATTCACAGTTTCGCCACAGCTTGCTGGCAGGACAGGCCAAATCGGGGGCTGCCGCACGCTTGCGGCAGCCCCCGAATAATGGGATGCTTAGTACATACCGCCCTGGGCGGCAGCGGCATTGGCCGCAGCGTCGGCAGCAGGATCGGGCTTATCCACCACCAGAGACTCAGTGGTCAGGACGCAAGCACCGATGGAAGCGGCGTTCTCCAGTGCGGAGCGGGTCACCTTAGTGGGATCCACAATCCCGGCGGGGATCATGTCTACATACTCCTCGGTATAGGCGTTGTAGCCGTAGCCAACCTTCCCGGAAGAACGGATCCGCTCGAAGACCACGGAGCCATCCACGCCGGCATTTTCCGCAATCTGGCGGATAGGCGCCTGAAGCACCTTGGCGATAATCTGGGCGCCGGTCTTCTCATCCCCGGACAGCTTGGCCACCAGGTCCTCCACAGCGTCAATGGCGTTGACATAGGCGGTGCCGCCGCCGGCCACAATCCCCTCTTCCACCGCGGCGCGGGTGGCGTTCAGGGCGTCTTCTACCCGGAGCTTCTGCTCCTTCATGGCCACCTCGGTCTGGGCGCCTACCCGGATGACGGCCACGCCGCCGGCCAGCTTGGCCAGCCGCTCCTGGAGCTTCTCCCGGTCATAGTCGGAAGTGGTCACGCCAATGGCGGCCCGGATCTCATTGGTGCGGTCCTTGATGGCCTTGGGATCGCCGTTGCCGTCCACAATAGTGGTGTTATCCTTAGTCACCTTCACCTGGCGGGCAGTGCCCAGGTCCATAATGTCGGCCTCGGCCAGGTCCATATTCAGTTCGCTGGAAATCACGGTGCCGCCGGTGAGAATGGCGATATCCCGGAGCATTTCCTTCCGGCGGTCGCCGAAGCCAGGCGCCTTCACGCACACGCAGTTGAAGTTACCACGCAGACGGTTCACCAGCAGGGTGGCCAGGGCGTCGCCCTCCACATCCTCGGCGATGATGATCATCTTCCGGCCGGACTTCACCACTTTCTCCAGCACCGGCAGAATTTCCTGGATAGAGGAAATCTTCTTATCGGTGATGAGGATATAGGGATCATCCAGCACGGCTTCCATCTTATCGGTATCCGTGACCATATACGGGGAGATATAGCCCCGGTCAAACTGCATGCCTTCCACCACGTCCAGGCCGGTTTCGGCAGTCTTGGACTCCTCGATGGTGATCACACCGTCGGTGCCCACCTTCTCCATGGCCTCGGCAATCAGCTTGCCCACAGCCTCGTCGCCAGAGGAAACGGTGCCTACCCGGGCAATGTCGTCAGAGCCGTTTACCGCCTGGGAATTGGCCTTGATGGCATCTACCGCCACGGCCACAGCCTTCTCAATACCCTTGCGCATCACCATGGGGTTGGCCCCGGCGGTGACGTTCTTCAGCCCTTCGCGGACAATGGACTGGGCCAGCACAGTGGCGGTAGTGGTGCCGTCGCCGGCCACGTCGTTGGTCTTGGTGGCCACTTCCCGCACCAGCTGGGCGCCCATGTTCTCAAAGGCGTCTTCCAGCTCCACATCCTTGGCGATGGTTACGCCGTCGTTGGTGATCAGGGGCGCGCCGTACTTCTTGCCCAGAACAACGTTCCGGCCCTTGGGGCCAAGGGTAACTTTCACGGTATCGGCCAGCTGGTCAATGCCCTTTTGCAGGCTCTTGCGGGCCTCTTCACCATAAATAATCATCTTTGCCATAATTGCATGTCCTCCTCAATTACTCCACGATTGCCAGAATTTCAGACTGCTTTACAATGGTGTAGTCCTGGCCATCCAGCTTAATCTCTGTGCCGGTGTACTTGCCCACCACGACTTTATCGCCGGGCTTGACTACCATCTCGTTGTCCTTATCCCCAGGGCCAACGGCAACCACTTCAGAGATCACCGGCTTTTCCTTGTTCGCAGTGGACAGGATAATGCCGGAAGCGGTGGTTTCCTCTGCCTCCGTGGGCTTGAGCAACACACGGTCTGCCATGGGCTTGAGTTTCATGATGAATTACCTCCAATTGTTATTGTATTGCGGTCGAGCAAGCTCAGCCGCTGCGGTATACAAAATTTGTAGGATTAGCACTCACATCTCTCGAGTGCTAACGCCCATATCATAGCGCATGCCTTGGAAAAATGCAAGTAGGAAATCCATCTTTTTCCGTGAAAATTTTGTGAACACGGCCGGTCCCTTTTTGTACATTTGCCCAAAGGTTGGAAAAGTATACCTGCTTATCCCATTTCCTGGGGCAGGATCTCTCCGGCAGCGGCTTTTTTCCGGAGAAATGGCCGCCGGGGCTTTTCTTTTTCCGGAAAATTCGGTATGATAGAGGAAAAATCGGGAGGCCCTTTATGAACCCAGTCACTTTGGCGGATATGCTTCAGGCCCGGGAGGCCAGAGCACAACGGCAGCAGGCCCTGTTGGCCCGGTTCGGGTGCCCAGTGATCTGCTTTACCATGAACATTGCCGGGCCGGTGAAAACCGGGCCGGAGATTCGCCGGGCCTTTCTCCGGGGGGATGCACTACTGTGCCGTCAACTGGCTCAGGCCGGTCTTTCCTGCCGGTACCGGGCAGTGGTCCACAAGCCCACCGGGGACGAAGCCCTCTATGCCGTTCAGGCTTCGCCGGCCGGCCTGAAGGCCATCACGGTAGCGCTGGAAGACCGGGACCCCCTGGGCCGGCTGTTTGACATGGATGTGCTGGAACCGGGGGGGCACAAAGTAGACCGGGCAGCCCTGGGCCTCCCGCCCCGCCGGTGCCTGCTCTGCCAACAACCGGCGGCAGTGTGCGCCAGGAGCCGCGCCCATCGCCTGGACCAGCTGCAAGCGCGAACCGTGCAACTGCTCACCCAGTGTTTTCGGGGCGAGGATCGAAACGCCGTGGCCAGTTTGGCGGTCCGCAGCCTGCTTTACGAGGTGTGCGTCACTCCAAAGCCGGGGTTGGTGGACCGGGAGGACAGCGGCAGCCACACAGACATGGACATCTTCACCTTTCTATCCAGCGCCAGCGCCCTGTGGTCCTACTTTGCCCAGTGTGCCGAAACAGGAATGGATACCAGGGACCTCCCCCCTCAGCAGGTACTGCCCCCCTTGCGGAAGCTGGGCCAGGCGGCGGAGGCGGAGATGTACCGGGCCACCGGCGGCGTGAACACCCACAAAGGGGCCATCTTTTCCCTGGGCATTGCCTGCGCCGCCGCAGGCCGCCTGCCCCGAAGCGCCTGGGGCGCGCCGGAGGCCGTAGCCGCCATGGCCGGGGAAATTGCCCAAGGGATCGTGGCGGCGGACTTTGCCGGACTCACCTGGGAAACGGCAAAAACCGCCGGGGAGAAACTATATCTCCGGTACGGTCTCACCGGCGTCCGGGGCCAGGTGGAGGCCGGGCTGCCGGCGGTGCTGCAAGCGGGACTCCCTACCCTGGAAGCCCGGCTGGCCCAGGGCAAAGACATGAATGACGCCGGCTGCGCCGCCCTGCTGGCCCTCATGGCCACCGGCAACGACACCAATCTCATTGCCCGGGGCGGCCTGTCCGCCGGAGCTCAGGTAGCCCAGGCTGCCGCCAGCCTGCTGGCCGCAGGGCCTACCGCCCAGTCCCTGCGGCAAATGAATTGGGATTTGGTATCCCAACATCTGTCCCCAGGAGGCAGCGCCGACCTGCTGGCGCTTTGCTATTTTCTCCATTTTCTCAAACAGGAGGCGTTGCCGCCATGTTAGATCCCAACCCCCAGCCGGTAGAGCTGGTGTACACCGACAGCAGCATTCTGGTCTGCATTAAACCCGCCGGGGTGGTTTCCACCGATCAGCCTGGCGGGCTGCCAGATCTGCTCCGCCAGCAGCTGGGGGATACCGGCATTCGCACGGTGCACCGCCTGGATCAGGTGGTCAGCGGCCTGATGGTTCTGGCCAGAACGCCGGAGGCCGCCGGGGAACTGTCCCGGCAAATTCGGGCCCAGACCTTCACCAAGGAATACCTGGCGGTGATCCACGGCCGCCCTGCCCAGGCCCAGGGAAAACTCCGGGACCTGCTGCTGCGGAACAAGGGGGAGCGGAAAACCTATGTGGTAAACCAGCCGGGCAAAGGCGTGCAGGAAGCGGTGCTGTCCTATTGGGTGGAGGCCTGCGCCGGTGAACTCAGCCGGGTGCGCATCCAACTGGAAACCGGCCGGACCCACCAGATTCGCGCCCAATTCTCCGCCCGGGGAACGCCGCTGGTGGGGGACCGGAAATATGGCCGCCCGGAGGACGGCTGCCCCATTGCCCTGTGGTCTTGCCGCCTGGCCTTTTGCCATCCCGCAACCGGTAAGCCCATGAACTTTTCCCGGGAACCACCGGCAGTATACCCCTGGACTGCCCTATCATATCCACCTATCCCATTTTGGAGGCTGCACAAATGAAAAAAATATGGTTTTTTCTGGCTCTGGTGTTGGTTCTGTCCGCCTGCACCAGTGGGCAACACCCCGCCGTCAGCGGCAATCCGGATCTGCTGGAGTTCCCCGGTGTGTCTTGGGGCAGCGGCAAAGATACGGTCCTTTCCGCCCTGGGCATTGCGGACAACCAAATTTTGGCCGATGAGGAAGTGGGCGTCACCAGCGGCCGGTACCGCATGTGGACCGTAGCCGTTTCCGGCATGGACTGCTTCGGCTTTGCCACTCAACATATGGTATTTCGTTTTTATGACTACAGTGGCGCGGGCTTCGGCCTGGGGGGCGTGGATATTTTCTTCCCAGACACCCAGGACATGGCCCAGGTCACCGCCGCCTTGGCAGAGCAATACGGGGAAGGGGCAGACGCTTACACCCTCTATACCGCCACCGCCACCGGACTGGACGCTTATGAAATTCAGTTAGAGGAAGGCTCTGCCTGGTGGCAGAGCAAGCCTGCCCCCTCGGCCTACCTATCCCAGGAAATTCAGGACGCCTACGTCCAAGCCGTAACCCAGCAAAGCACCTCCCCCATCCCCGAGGAAACTGCCCGGGAATACCTGGACTGCGCCCAACTGGTCACCTTATCTCTGACCAACAGCGCCTATGCCGACCTGGATCTCACCGGTAATCCCTACATGAGCCACAATATGGTGAGCTTCAGCGCTGCCGCCCTGTTGGAATTCACTCAGGTATACGGTTGATTGTCCGGGGAAATACAGTGTCTTGTCTTTCTCGCCACCCCTTGGTATAATGAAACATATCACAGTAAGGAGGAATGCCCGGTGGAGTTTCTGGCCGGAGAATATCAAGTTGCCGTGGTAGGCGCCGGCCATGCCGGCATCGAGGCGGCCTTAGCCGCCGCCCGGCTGGGCTGCAAAACCGTGGTGTTCACCATCAATTTGGATGCGGTGGGCAACATGCCCTGCAACCCTGCCATCGGCGGCACCGGCAAAGGGCACCTGGTGCGGGAATTGGACGCCCTGGGCGGAGAGATGGGCAAAGCCGCCGACGCCTGCTGCATCCAGTACCGGATGCTGAACCGGGGCAAGGGCCCCGCCGTCCACTCCCTGCGGGCCCAAGCCGACCGCCGGCGGTACCAAACCTACATGAAGCATACCCTGGAGCGGCAGGAAAACCTGGATCTGGTGCAGGACACGGTGGTGGCCCTGGGCATTGAACATGGCCGGGTATCCGGCGTTGTCACCGCATTGGGGGCCCGCTACCTGGCCCAGGTGGTGATCCTGGCCACCGGAACATACCTGGATGCCGTCACCATCACCGGCAGCTGCATCACCCCATCCGGGCCGGATGGGATGCACCCGGCCACCGGTCTGTCCGAGCAGCTGCGGCGCCTGGGGTTGCCTATGCGCCGGTTCAAAACCGGTACGCCCCCCCGGGTAAACCGGCGGAGCATCGACCCGGCCCGGATGGAGCTGCAACCGGGGGACCCTCAGCCGGAGCCGTTTTCCTTCTCCACCCGGAAAGCGGTGTACAATCAGGCGGTGTGCTACCTCACCTACACCAATGGGGAAACCCACCGGATCATCCGGGAAAATCTGGACAGAAGCCCCTTGTATGACGGCACCATCCAGGGGGTCGGTCCCCGGTACTGCCCCAGCATTGAAACCAAGCTGGTGCGTTTTCCGGACAAGCCCAGGCACCAGGTATTTGTGGAGCCCTGTGGTTTGGATACGGAAGAGATGTATCTCCAGGGCCTGTCCTCCAGCCTGCCCTTAGAAGTGCAGATTGCCATGGTGCGCACCATTGCCGGGCTGGAACACGCCCAGCTCATGCGTCCGGCCTATGCCATTGAATACGACTGCATTGATCCCCTGGCGCTGCTGCCCACCCTGGCCTGCAAGCACCTGCCCGGGCTATACGGCGCCGGGCAGTTTAACGGCACCTCCGGATACGAAGAGGCGGCAGTGCAGGGGTTGGTGGCCGGGGTGAATGCCGCCCTGGCCATTCAGGGCCGTCCGCCCATGATCATCACCCGGGACATGGGGTACATTGGGGCGTTAATTGACGACCTGGTGACCAAGGGCACCGATGAACCCTACCGGATTATGACCAGCCGGTCGGAATACCGGCTGCTTCACCGGCAGGATAACGCCGACCGGCGGCTAACCGCCATAGGCGCAAAAGTAGGGCTGGTCAATCCCGCCCGGCTGGCAGAGGTGGAGGAAAAATACGCCCAAGTAGACCGGGAAATCCGGCGGCTGGAACACACCGGGGTGGCCCAATCCCAGGCGTTAAATCAAATGCTCACCCAGGCCAGCACAGCGCCGGTGAGCGGTTCAGCCCGGCTGGCCGATTTGCTCCGCCGCCCCCAGATTCACTATGCCGACCTGGCCCCCTTTGACCCGGGCCGGCCAAACCTTCCGCCGGCAGTAGCGGGGCAAGTGGAAATTCAGCTAAAATATGCCGGATACCTGGTCCGCCAGCAGCAGCAGGTGGAGGAATTCCGGCGGGAGGAGTCCCGCCCCCTTCCACCGGACCTGGATTACAACGCCATTGGCGGACTGCGGCTGGAGGCACGGCAAAAGCTGTCCCAGATCCGTCCCGCCTCCGTCGGTCAGGCCGGCCGGATTTCCGGGGTCAGCCCGGCGGATATTGGGGTGCTGCTGATTTATCTGGAGCAGCAGAAGGAGTAACGTGATGAACAGGAAGCAGGATCAGATACGGGGCTGCCTGTGGGGTAGCGCGGCCGGAGACGCCCTGGGCTACTGCGTGGGGGAGATGACCCTGGCAGAAATTCGGGAGCGGTTCGGACCGGAGGGCCTGCGGGGCTACGATACCATCAACGGCCTGGCGCCCATTTCCAGCCACACCCAGATGGCCATGTACACCGCCAACGGCCTGCTCTTCGGTGCCACCCGGGGGGCGCTGCGGGGGGTAATGGCGCCGTATGTACAATATCTGTGGGCGTTTTACCTGGACTGGCTGAAAACCCAACACCGTACCGCCGCCCGGAACCGTCCCTTTGCCTGGCTGAATTGCATAGACGAGCTGCACGCCCGGCGCAGCCCCGACCCTGCCACCGTGTACGCCCTGGAGCGGGGGTACCCTGGCACCATGGACGAGGCGGTAAACCGGGCCAGGGGGCCGGCAGGGCTGACCCGCTGCCCCCCCATCGGCCTATTCCTGGATCCCAAAACCACCCGCCGGGAAGAAACCGTCTTACTGGGTGCAGAGTCCGCCGCCCTGACCCAGGGCGACGCGCTGGGTTTCCTCCCGGCAGCCATGCTCACCGACTTGCTCAGCCGCATTGTGTATGACCCGCCGGAAAGCTTTCGGGGAACGTTGGCCAAAAGCTGCCAGGCCATGGAGCGGCAGTTTTTGGGCCGGTTCAGCCAGACCGGAGCGATGTTGGAGCAAATTAAGCTGGCCCACCGCCTTGCCCGGGAGGAAATGCCCGCTACCCAGGCGTTGGAAAAGCTCAATCCCACCGACGCGCCAAGTGTGCTGGCCGGAGCCTGCTACGTATGCCTGCGGTTCCCCGGGGACTTTGACCGGGGGCTGGTGGCAGCGGTAAATCACTCCGGCGCCTCCGCCGCCGTAGGCGCCGTTGCAGGCGCCATATTGGGGGCGCAAGTGGGGGCCGAGGGAATCCCGGAATTCTACTTAGAGCCACTGGAACTCCGGGAAATCATTGGCGAACTGGCAGACGATCTGTTCCAGGGCTGCCCCATGTCCCGGAACGCCAAGCTGTTTGACGACCTGTGGGATGAAAAGTACATTCAGCGCACCCATTAAACTTGGAAAGAAGGTTTTTTCATGGATAGAAAGAAATGGAAAAAGCCCGGCTGGATTGCAGAGTTTAAAACCTTTGCCATAAAAGGCAACGCCCTGTCGTTGGCGGTGGGCGTCATCATCGGCGGCGGCTTTTCCACCATCACCAAATCCCTGACCGATGATGTGATTATGCCCATTGCCTCCATGTTCCTGGGTGGCGTGAATTTTTCTGACTGGAAGCTTACCCTGCCCCAGTGGTTTGGGCGGGCCGTGGATGAAACCGGCGCGCCGGTGGTAAACACCCTGAATTACGGCAACTTCATCTCCGCCGTCATCAATTTTCTGATTCTGGCCCTGGTGGTATTCTGGCTGGTGAAAGCATTGAACAAACTGATGGAGCTGGGCCGGAAGAAAAAAGAGGAGGAAACGCCTGCGCCCCCGGAACCTTCCAACGAGGAAAAGCTCCTGGCAGAAATCCGGGACCTGCTGAAGGAAACAAAATAAGCAGCTGGCCGGTGGCAATCGACAATCGCCACCGGCCATTTCTTCGCCTTGCCGGCATATTCTCCCGCTGCCAGGGTACACTAGGGCCAAGAAGGGGGAAGGTCCATGTACACCGGGGAACTGAGCGATATCCGGATTACCCAAATATTCCAAGGCGCCGGAGACTTTGTCCGCCGGGTAGTGACTTGCCAAGGGCAGACCTTGTATGCCTACATGATCGACGGCCTGGTCTCCGGCTCCGACGCATCGGAGTACATTTTCCGGCCCATTTCCGGCCATCTGTCTGGGCAAACCATGGCCCAGCTGTACCAAAACGCCCTGTCCGGGGCGGTGTATAATTCTGTGGCCGACCCTTGCGCCGATTTGGGCACCGTGGCCAAAAAACTGGTCAACGGCTTTTGCGTGGTGCTGTTTCCCGGAGCCGGCGCCATTGCCTTTGAGGTAAAAACCGGGGAAAAGCGGAGCCTCTCCCCGCCATCGGTGGAAAACACGGTAAAAGGGCCAAAGGATGCCTTTACGGAAACCGTGCGCACCAACACCAGCTTAATCCGGCGGCATATGCGCACCCCGGACCTTCGGCTGTACGAAACCCAAGTGGGACGCAGGAGTCTAACCAATGTCACCGTAGCCTATATCGACGGCATCACCTCACCTCAGCTGGTGGAAAAGATGAAAACCCGCTTGGGGGAAATCGACATCGACGGCTTCCTCTCCCCTGCCGCTGTGGAGGAGTATGTCACCGGTTCCCGGCCAACTGCCTTCCCCCTGCTGCAATATACCGAGCGGGCGGATAAATTCTGCCAGGGTTTATTGGCCGGCCGGGTAGGGCTGCTGGTGGACGGCCTGCCCCTGGGCTATCTGGCCCCGGCGGATTTAAGCTACCTGATGACCAGCCCGGAAGATCGGGGGATGGACTATTTATCTGCTTCCGCTGTGCGGATCCTGCGGTACGCAGCCCTGCTGTTGAGTCTGTTGTTACCGGGCTTTTATGTGGCTATGGCTTCCTTTCATCAGGAAATGATCCCCTTGCCCTTGCTAAAATCCATGATTGAGAGTAAACTCTCCGTTCCGTTTCCCACCGTGGTGGAAATCCTGGGCCTTTTGCTGGCCTTCGAACTGCTGCAGGAGGCCGGTATCCACCTGCCCCAGTCCATCGGCCAGACCGTGTCCATCATTGGCGGTCTGGTGGTGGGCACGGCAGCTGTGGAGGCAAAGCTGATTTCCCCTGCCGCCCTAATCGTGGTATCCGTGGCAGGCATCTGCGGGTTTGCCCTGCCGGGGCGGGACTTTGCCGATGCCGTGCGGCTATGGCGGTTTGCCCTAGCCGTAGCGGCCAGTCTGGCTGGGCTGTTTGGCCTGACCGCCGGCCTGATTGCCTTGATCATCCATCTGTCCAGGTTGACCTCTTTGGATGTGGGCTACCTGACGCCCTTTACCCGCACCGCCCATCTGCCCATTCTGCGCCCCCGGCTGTACAAGGATAAATTCCGCAATCCGCTGCTCCATCCTTTGGATAAGCGGAATCAAAGGTGATGCCCATGAAACATTGGCTTGTATACCTGTGCCTTACCGCCGTGGTGGTGGCTACCGGCAACCTGCCCTTCACCAGCAGTGACGTTGGCCAGCTCCGCCCAGTGCAAACCATTGCACTGTCTATCCAGGCAGACCAGGTTGTGGTGCAGACTGACACCGGCGACCGAGGGATTGGAGACAGCTGGCCCACAGCCTGGGCAGACCTCGTCCTCACCGCGCCGGGCACCATATTTGTGGGGACAGCAGGCTTCCTCCTGCTGGAGGAGAGCGCCACCGGCCTACTGCCCCAGCTGCTGGAGGACCAGGCGTTAAGCCCCAACTGCGCCCTGTGCCAGGTGTCCGAGGCAGTAGATCTCACCACCGCCGGGGAATTTCTCACCGCCCACACCCCGGACATGACTTTACGCACTGCCCGGGCAGAATCGGGGCCGCTGCCCAAGCTCATGGTAGAAGACGGGAGGTATTGCCTTGTTCAGCCGGGAAATTGAGGGCCACAGCCTGTGGGCCTGGACGGCGGCAGCCGCAGCAGCCCCCATCGCCCAGTTTTTGGGTTCGGCGCCCTGGTATTGGACCTTAGCCGTCGGATTGGCCGCCGGCGGCGTCTGGCTGGCCGTGCAGCACGTTGCCACGGAACCGTTGCCAAAGGCCTTGGCGGCAGCAGAGTGGATTTTTCTGATCTATGCTGCTGCCGTGGCAGCAGGTTGGAGCGGCGCCTGTTGGCCTGCCGTCCGGTCCGGCTGGGTTATCCCGGTCGTGTTGCTGGTGTTAAGCGCTTGCGCCGCCGAAGGCGGCTGCCGCTCCGGCGCCAGGTGCGGCGCGGTGTTGTTCTGGTTCCTGGCAGGGCTGTTTGTCATTTTGGTGGGCTTTGCCCTGCCGGACGTCCGGGGGCAACAGCTCTTGCAGCCGCAGCATGGCCATTTGGAGTGGATTACGCCGGCGCTGCTGGTGCCGGCGCCGGGGGCGCTGCTCCCCCGGCGCCAGGGGCGAAGCCCCTGGTTGTGGGCGGTTGGTCTGGCACTGTGTGCCACCGCCGTATCCGCCGTAACGGCAGGGGTGCTTTCTCCCGCCCAGGCTGGCCAAACCCCTGGCGCCTTTTATGAAATGGTGCGGGGTTTGCGGATTTTGGGGGTGACCGAGCGGTTTGAGGCAGTGGTTGCCGGAGCCATGACCATTGGTTGGTTCTGTCTGATGAGCCTGCTACTCACCGCCGCCGGCCATATGGCCGAAACGTTGCATCCAGGCTGGGGCCGGCCGGCAGTATGGCTGGCCGCGCTGCTTGCCGGCCTGGCCTCCCCCTGGGCAGGTCTGGTCCCCCCGGCCGTCTTTGGCGCCGGCGCCATTATTCTGTGGTGCCTGATTCCTCTGCTGGTGGGGAAAAAACAAACTGCTGCGGCAGACTGGAAAACGCCGTAAAAACCGGCCCCTTCCCGTTGGGTGGAAGGGGCCGGCCGCGCTTTCCTCATATAGCGGTGTTGCTTTTCCGGCGCATGGCCATGCTTTCCAGGGAGTCGTCCGGCCTAAGCGCAATCCGCCAGAAAATACTTACTCTGCCGCCCCGGCGGCATTGCCGGACAACTTCCAGCCGGCAGCCAGACTGCGGGCATTGACAAACCGGCGGTAAATGCCCTCCTGCGCCATGAGCTCCTGATGCCGGCCCTCCTGGACAATTTTCCCGTGATCCACCACCAGGATTTTATCCGCATTGCGCACCGTCTTTAGCCGGTGGGCAATCATCAGAATGGTCTTCTCCCGGGTCAGCGCTTCAATCGCAGCCACCAGTTCCTGCTCGTTCTCCGGATCAACGTTGGCCGTGGCCTCATCCAAAATGATGACCGGCGCATCCTTCATCATGGCCCGGGCAATGGAGATGCGCTGTTTTTCTCCGCCGGACAGTGAAGCGCCGCCTTCCCCAATTACGGTATCATAACCTTGGGGCAGCCGTTGAATGAAATCGTGGCAGCGTGCCCGTTTCGCTGCTGCAATCACCTGTGCCATCGGGGCATCCTCCTGACCAAAGCGGATATTGTTGGCCACGGTGTCCTGGAACAAGTAGACATTTTGGAAGACGAAACTAAAGTTTTCCATCAGGCTGTCCATGCTGTATTCCCGCACATCCCTACCGCCCAGCTTTACTACGCCTTGATCCACATCCCAGAATCGGGCAATGAGGTGGCATAGGGTAGTTTTGCCGCCGCCGGACGGGCCGACAATGGCCGTGGTGGTACCGGCGGGTATGTGGACAGAAATTCCGTCAATGATCTTTCGCCGGTGATAAGAAAATACAATATTTTCCACATCAATGTCCATGGCCGTAGGGGTGATATTCTGCCCATCAATATCCATTGGCGGCAAATCCAAAATTTCCTGCGCTTTATCCACACTGGTATCCACCGTGCGCAGTAAAGCCGAGTAATTCCCGGCGGATTCCAAGCTGGCATAGACCTGGAAAGCGCAGACCATCATGGCGATGCATACCATAGGCTCCATGGTGCCCTGGAGACAAAAATAGATAGACAGCAGAGTCATCACAACGCCGGTCATTTTTGTCAGGAAATTTTGTAATCCCATATAGGGAATAAAGGCCGTCTCTAAAGAAATGTTGCAGCGGACATTTTCTTCAATGGCATCGTTCAGCTTCCGGCTGGCCGGGCCGGTGAGGCTATAGGCCCGCACTTCTGTAATCCCCTGGATGTATTCCAGGAGTTTTTCCACCAGTGCACTGTCTGCCGCCACTTTCTTTGGGGAAATCTTCTGGGATTGATGCTGCATCCGGCCATTGACCAGGAAAAACAGCGCAAGTCCCACCAACACCACCAGGCCGATGCGCCAATCGTAAAACAAAAGCATCACCGCAATAAGTAGCGTGGTAAGTACCCCCTGGGTCGTCAACATCACCACCCGGGTAGCAACATCGCCCAGGTTTTCCATAGTATTGGTGGTAACAGAGGTAATGTAGCCCATGCTGTTTTGATTAAAATACCCCATGGGCAAGTAACGTAAGTGCTCGGCAATTTCAATGCGCTTATCCGCCGCCGTTCCATAACCTGCCTCACACTGCAAAATGGTAGAAAAGTACTTTACCACCGCTCCGGCCAACACACTGCCCAGGCAGATGCCGGCGCACTGCCAAATTACCCCCGGAGTAATGGCATGGTTTGCCGCTGCATCCAGCATCAGCACAATGGCCGGAATCTTCATCGCCTCAAACAGCGCCATAAGCACACCGAAGGCAATGGAAATATAAAATTTTTTCTTGTTTTCCCCGCCGCAGAACTGGAAAAACTTCCGAAAAATATTCAGCATACCGCCTTGCCTCCTTCCGCAGTATCTTTGACGCAGATATGCGCCTGCCACATGGTGCGGTACAGGGGACAGGTTTGCAGCAGACGGTCATGGGTGCCGGCTGCCAAAATATTGCCGTCATCCACCACAAAAATGTTATCTGCATCGCAGATAGTGGACAGCCGGTGGGCAATGACAATCAGTGTTTTCCCCTGCACAAGCCTGGCCACAGACGCCTGGATCACCGCCTCATTTTCCGGATCGGTGTAGGCTGTCGCCTCGTCCAAGATGACGATGGGCGCATCCTTCAGCATGGCCCGGGCAATGGCAATGCGCTGGCGCTCACCGCCAGACAGGTGGCCGCCGCTGCCCCCAGCAATGGTGTCATACCCGTTTTCCAGCTGCATGATGAACTCATGGCAGCCGCTTTTGCGGGCAACCGCCTCCACCTCGCCATCGGTAGCTCCCGGACGGCCCATCCGGATGTTTTCCCGTATAGTATCATCAAACAGATAGCTATCCTGGGACACATAGGCCACTTTTTGATTGTAACTTTCCTGGGACAGGTCCCGGATATCCACACCGCCAATTTGAATACACCCGGCATTCACGTCCCACAGAGCGGCAACCAGCTTGGCAATGGTGGACTTGCCGCTGCCGGAAGGACCAACCAGTGCATTCACGGTACCGGCAGGGAAAACCATACTCACCCCGTGGAGCACTTCCTTCTCCCGATAGCCAAAGCGCACATTTTCCAGCGTCACCGTATTATCTCTGGGCGTGGCTTTATCCTCCGCCGGCCGGACAAGTTCCGGCTGAGTGAGCACTTGGGTAATTTCCCCCACAATGGTCTTCATCTTGCCAATGTCGTCAGAGAAAGACATGCAGGTGATCAGGGGCTGAATTAAGCCAACAGACAGGAGAATGATCATCACAAAGTCCGGTACGGTCAGGCTTCCCTGCATAACAAACAGGCCGCCTAAGGGCAGCACGGTCAGTGCGGTGCAGGGGGTAAGCACCATGGCCAGGGAAAAGGGAATGTCACACCGGCGCATCCAGTCCACAAAGCAAGCGGCCCCCTCCTTGGCGGCCACAACAAACCGGGCGTAGGAATGCTTTGCCTTGCCGAATGCTTTGATCACCTCAATACCGTTTATATACTCAACCGCCGTGTCATTGAGAATTTTTGTTTTCTGCACTGCATTGGCAAATCGAGTCTCGTAGCCGATCATCATGAGGGAGTAACACAGCAAGCCCAGGGGCAGGGTAGCCAGGGAAATCAGCGCCATACGCCAGTCAATGGTGAGCATATAAACAAATACGCACAGCGGCGCCAACAAATTGGTCGTAAACTCCGGCAGAATATGGGCCAAGGTGGTCTCCATGCTGTCCAACCGCTCCATCATGGTGTTTTTCAGCGAGCCGGACGGCAAATCCTGCACATAGCCCAGTTGAACCCGGCTTAGCTTGTCGCACATCTCCTTTCGTACCGCACCCAAAACATGGAAGGTAGCCACATGAGAGCAGGTAGTGGACAGGCTGTGGCACAGTACCCGCACCGCCCAAAACGCAGCCATCATCAAACCGGTAGCGAGGTAGGCCGGCCAGTCCCGGTTGCCAGCAATGAGCCGGCGGAGCATATCGCCCATGAGAAAATAGGGAACAATGCCGCAGACTGCGCCCAAGGCGGCAATGGCCACACTGGCGGTGTACATGCCTTTGTGCCGGCCGGCAAAGGCCATCACCCAGGCAAGCGGGGATTTTTTCGTTTCCAAGATAATACCTCCTTCTGACTTTTTGTTAGTTTTAACTAACCATAGGTGGAAAAGAAACGGGGGAATTCCCCGTTCTTTTTATGGCAGCGCAATGCCGAACAACCGTTCCCAACCGCCGGTGTAGAATTCCCGCAGCTGAGCCACCCGCTGCCTGGCTTGCGCCTCCTGCATATCGTGAACCACCATTTCAAAAATCCCGGAAAACAGGCCGCTGGCAATCATATGGCACAGTTCCCGGTCAACGGGCGGCACACAATACCCCAAAGACTCCAGCACGGCAATAAACCGGTAGGTGGACTCTACCTCCAGCTCCACCAAATCATGGATGAAGGTTTCGTACACCGTGCCGTTGGCCGAGCAAATTAGGAGCTTGAAGCAGTCGTAGTGGGCATAGATGTAGTCCAACATCCGGCCCATGCAGCCGGTGGTAACCTCTCCCATAGCTCCAGTTTGGTCACCTGCGGGCAGCGCTTCAAAATCAGATATTGCCTGGACAAATATGGCCATGACCGCATCGGCATGGGGCTTTACCAAGGCTTCAAACAGGGCCTCCTTGGTGGGATAGTACCGGTAGAAGGCGCCGGTGGTCACCCCCGCCGCTTTCACAATATTCCGCAGGGATGCCTGGGAGAAGTCCTTTTCCAGGAATTCCGCCATAGCTGCCTGCAAAATCCTGCTTTGGGTGCTGCCGGCTTCGTCCATGGGTACCCTCCGTTCAATGATAACGCCGTATGCTAACAGCGTTATCTTATCACCAGTGCCGGCAGTTGTCAAGACCAATCCGGCTTTTGAAGAAATAAATATACCGGGTACGCAAAAGCCCCCCTGGGGATCAAGACCCCAGGGGGAGCCGAGAATGGGTTGTACAAAAGTCGCTCAGGAAAACCCGGCCGGCTTCTCTTTAAGCTACCGTATCTTCAAACTGGCTGTTATACAGCTGGGCATAGAAACCGCCCTTCTCCAGCAGGGATTGGTGGGTTCCGCTTTCCACAATGTCTCCATCCTGCAGCACCAGGATCAGATCCGCATTGCGAATGGTGCTCAGCCGGTGCGCGATTACAAAGGATGTTCTGTTCTCTGACAGCTTATCCATGGCAGCCTGCACCAGGGCCTCCGTCCGGGTGTCCACCGAGGAGGTGGCCTCGTCCAAAATCAGCAGCGGCGCATCTTCAATCATGGCCCGGGCAATGGTCACCAGCTGTTTTTGCCCGGCCGACAGGTTCACCCGGTCATTGAGCACCGTGTCATAGCCCTGGGGCAGGGTGTGGACAAAATGATCCAGGCCCACTGCCCGGCAAGCCTCTTCTACCTGCTGGTCCGTTACGCCAGGTTTGGCGTAGACAATGTTTTCCCGAATGGTACCTTCAAATAGCCAAGTATCCTGAAGCACCATACAAAACAGGTCATGGACATTTTCCCGGGTAAGGTCGGCAATATTCTTGCCGTCAATGCGGATTTCTCCGCCGTTCAGCTCATAAAACCGCATGAGCAAATTCACCAGGGTAGTCTTGCCGGCGCCGGTGGGGCCAACAATGGCCACCTTCTGGCCGGGCTTGGCGTGGGCAGAAAAATCGTGGATGATGATTTTGTCCGGGGTGTAGCCAAAGTGCACATGGGAGAACTCCACGTCGCCCTGCACCTGCTCAACCGGCAGAGTTTCTGTCTTACCGGATTCGTCGGACAACTCCGGCTGATCCAGGAAGGCAAATACCCGGGTGGAAGCCGCCGCAGTGGACTGCAGGCTGGTGGCCGCCTGGGCCATTTGAGACAGGGGATTGGTAAACTGGCGGACATACACGATAAACGCCACAATGGTGCCAAAGTCCGTGTCCCCGTTTTTGACCAGAACCGCGCCCACAACGCACACCGCCACATAGCCCAAATTACCCATAAACGCCATCAGAGGCTGCATTAAGCCAGAGAGGAATTGGGATTTCCAGGCGCAACGGTACAGCTCGCCATTAATTTGGTTGAACGTATTCATTGCCCCTTGCTCGCCATTGTATGCTTTAACCACGTTATGGCCGGAGTAAATTTCTTCCACATGGCCATTCAGCCGGCCCAGTGCTTGCTGCTGGCCAAAGAAATACTTCTGGGAGCGGCCGATGATCAGAATCATCAGGCCGAAGCCCAGCGCCGTGGAGCCAACTGCCGTCAGGGCCATGGTCCAGTTGGTGTAAAACATCATGATCAAGGAGCCTAGGAACATGGTCACCGCCGTCACCAAACTGCCCAGGGACTGGTTCATGGTTTGGCTGATGGTATCCACATCATTGGTCACCCGGCTGAGCACGTCGCCGAAGCTGACTTCATTGTAATAGCCCAGAGGCACCCGGTTAATCTTCCGGGAAATGGACTGGCGCATTGCCCGGGAGACCCGCTGGGTGAACGTGGCCATCAGAAAGTTCTGCACGTAGTGGCCCAATGCCGACAGGCTATACAAGATGACCAGGGTGATGCCGGTACGGAAAATGGCGTCCAGATCCACCTCTCCCAAGATGCCCGCCTGGATGGTATTGCTCATATCCCGCAGATTATCCGGCCCCATGAGGGCCACGATAGAGGCAGCCATGGCCAGCACCAAACCAATCACAGCCATGGGCAGCCAAGGACGGGCAAAAGCCATCAACCGGCCCCAGGCACTTTTCATGTCCACTGCCTTAGGGGTATGATGCCGTTGTACATTATGCATGTTCCAATTCCTCCTTCGACAGCTGAGACAAGGCAATCTGCCGGTAAACCGGGCAGGTCTTCAGCAGCTGGCTGTGGGTGCCCTGACCCACCACCTTGCCCTGATCCAACACCAGGATCAAATCTGCATCCCGGATGGTGCCGATCCGTTGGGCAACGATCAGGCTGGTAACCCCGGCAGTCTGCTCCTTCAGCGCCTGGCGCAGTTCCCGGTCGGTGCGATAATCCAGGGCAGAAAAGCTGTCGTCAAAAATATAGATCTCCGGCTGCCGGCATACGGCCCGGGCAATGGACAGCCGCTGCTTCTGTCCGCCGGACAGGTTGCTGCCGGCCTGGGCCACCGGCCCGGCATAGCCGATATTGTTCACAAAATCCGCCGCCTGGGCAATTTCCACCGCTTTGCGCACCTGTTCTTGGGGGGCATCCGGGCAGCCATAGGTGACATTGGAAGACACTGTGCCGGAAAACAACACCGCCCGCTGGGGTACATAGCCCAGCTTTTCATGGAGGGCGGCCTGATCGTACTCCCGTACGTCCACACCATCCACCAGTACCTGGCCTTCGGTCACATCGTAAAACCTGGGCACCAGATTCACCAGCGTAGATTTACCGGAGCCGGTTGCCCCGATGAAGGCAACGGTTTGCCCCTGCTTTGCCCGGAAGTTCACATGTTCGATCACGTTTCCGCCGGCGTCGGGATAGCGGAAGCTCACATCCCGGAACTCCACCTCGCCCTGCAGGCCAGGCAACCCCTGGGTCTTGCCGCCGTCAGCCAGACTGGTTTTGGTATCCAGCACTTCCAGAATACGCCTTGCGGACACCGCCACTCTGGGCCACATGATGTAGATCATGACCAGCATCATAAACGACATGACTACCTGCATGGCATAGGTGGTAAAGACCACCATGTCGGAAAACAAACGCAACCGCTCCATGGCGGCAGCCTGATTGGTCACCGCAACCCCGTCAATGAGAAATGCGCCGATCCAGTAAATGGCCAGGGACAGTCCATTCATCACCAGCGCCATGCCGGGAAGCATAATGGCCATCACCCGGTTGGCCGACAGGTTATTGCTGGTCAGGGCGTCGTTGGCTTGGCGAAATTTTTCTTCCTGATACCCTTCGGCGTTGTAGGCCCGCACAACCCGCAGACCGGTTAGATTCTCCCGGGTGACCCGGTTCAAGTTGTCCGTCAGGGTTTGGATGCGCTTGAATCGGGGCATGGCAAAGGCCACTGCCACCAAAATCAGCAGTAGCGCCACCACAACCGCGCCAAAGGTAGCCGCTGTCCACTGCCAGCTGCTGGATTGAATTTTGGTAATGGCCCACACAGCCATAATGGGTGCTTTGATGATCAGCTGCAGCCCCATCGCCACCAGCATCTGCACTTGGTTCACATCGTTGGTAGTACGGGTAATCAGGCTGGCGGTAGAGAAACGGTTAATCTCCGCCATGGAGAAATCCTCCACCTGATGAAAAATATCCCGCCGCAGCCGCATGGAAAAGCTGGCGGCAATCCGCGCCGCCAAATAACCGGTAGCAATGGACAATACCATGCTCCCCAAGGCACACAGCAGCATCATGCCGCCGTTGGCCCAGATATCGGCCATGGCGCTGCCCTCCGTCTGCACCAGCCGGGTAATCTCTGACATGCAGTCCGGCATGGTGAGATCCAGCCACACCTGGCCCACAATCAGCACCACGCTCAGCAGGATCATCAGCACCTCCTGCCGCCGGAATCGCTTAAACAACCTCAGCATGCTCTTCCTCCTGACTGTGCAGCTGCTGCAACTTTTCCAGCACGCGGAGGCAACACTGAATTTCCTCATCCTCCAGCACCGCAATCCCCCGCTCCACGTGGGCCAGCACCCGGGCTGTATCCGCTTGCGCGTGCTGTTCCCCCGCCTGGGTCAGCATGACCTGAACCCGGCGGCGGTCAGCCGGGTCGGCCTGGCGTTCAATCCATCCCTTTGCCTCCAGGGCGCCCAGCAGGGCAGCCGCCCGGGCAGAGGATACGCCCATTTGCCGGGCCAGTTCACCCGGTGTTGTGCCCCCATCACACTGGGCAATGCGGTGCAGGGCCATAATCTCCCCCCGGCCGCTTTGCTGCACTTGCGACGCCGGTTTCCGGCCGATTAAATTTAGCAGTCCAGAGAGAATCTCTTTCGCCGCCTGTTTGCGATCCAATTGAAACCACACTCCTTCTTTCAAGTTTGCAAGCTGTTGTGCAGGCAATCGCCACGCAGAAAGCCTGCGTTACATTTCCGCCCAGGCATCCACCAAACTAATCTGCCTGGATTCGCCACTGACGTGGCAGTAAACGTGGTGAAATTTTGAACCGCCCTTCTTTTAGACAACAGTTCTTAAAATCTCACACTGTTAGATTCTAACAGTATTTGCATTTTAGCATCCGTCGGCCAAAAGTCAAGGCTTTGGCAAGAGAATTCACGGTTTGTTAACGCTGCGGACGAAGATTGTTCACAAAGCACATCATCCCCGGCAGGGAGGCCTTTCCGCCACCCCGCCGGGGATTTGTGTATTCTTCCCTTACCTAAGCCAACCGCCGCCTGGCTTGCAGATACCAGGACAAGGCCATTGCACCAGCGCCAATTCCACCGGCTGCCAAAAACACCCCAGGTTGATCAAACACCTCAATGCCTGCCAGCGGAATCAAAAACGATACATAACCCGCTCCGCTGGAGCCAATGGTAGCCAGCGCCGCCGGCACCAGCAAAACCCCGGCGCAGGCCAGAATGGCCCCCTGGTTTTTCCGGCACAGGCCGGACAGCAGCAGGCACCCGCCTGCAACTGCCCACAGCATCAGTAGCTTTAGGCTGTAATATACCGCCATGGTCTGACCAATGGTCATTTTCCACCCAGAAAAATCTGCTAAACTGCTTACCGGCGCGTCCAGGCACCGGTAGCTGCCGTACAGCTCCGCAGTACGCCAGAGTTCCGTGGCGTAAACCATGGCCCACACCAGCGTTGCAATCCCCAGCGCCAGAAAAACCTTTCGCCGCCACAGCATCCCCCGCCCGGCAGGGGCGGCAAACAGTTGGGCCCGCATATCCGACTGCCGCTCCTGGGCGGCAATGGGGGCCAGACATAGCACCAGAAACAGCATGGCCAGCAGCGCAGTGGAGCGATGATAGTTATTTAAATTGTCGCTCCAAAGGGCGTCGTAGGGGCCGGTAGGCACAATCCACTGCCCTGGTTCCGCGCTCTGGGCGCTCAAAATCATCCAGTTCAGGGCCGCCACCCGGTAGCCCTCCTGGGCGGTTGCCAGCTCCCCTTCCAAGGCGGCAATTGTATCCGCCGTAACCGGCCCCTGGTACTTGTCCTGATAGTATTGCAGGTACATGTCCATGGGGTCATATTCCCGGTTCGGGGCCGGCCGCTGGGCCAGGAGCACCGCCAGGAGAATCAGAAGCAGGATGCTCTTGCGCTTCACCAAAAGCTTTCGGATTTCAAAAGCAAACAGCTTTCGCCGGGCAAACCAGGGGTCCACATGGCGGCGCGCCCCATCTGCCAGGCGTAGCAGGCGGCTGGCCTGACCGCCAGGCCGCTTTTTCGCGGCGATTGCCAAATTCACCCCCACAAAAATCAAGCACAGCGGCAGGAGCATCGCCAACACCAGATCGTTGCCAGCAACCAGGCCCCCCAGCACCTCTAAGTTCAGATAGCGGGTGAACACCCCAATGTAGTTGACATAACTAAACAAATTGCAGTATCGCAGGAAAGCAAACGCCGAGCTGGAGGCGATTGCGGTGCAGGCATACTCCGCCCCCACCAGCAGTCCCACTGCGCACAGGGCCAGGCCCAGGTTGGAAATGGCCGACATCACCGCCCACAGTACCAACCCAATCCAAAACGCCCCCAAGGCTTTCACCGTCAGGTACAGCAGCCAGAATTGGCCAATGGTCATTGGTGTGGGCACATTTTGGAACATGGGGATAGACTGTATTGTCCGGTCAAATTCCCCAAGGCCGTGGAATACCCAAGCGGATAGCAGAATTTTACTGCCCAAAATCACCCAGGTGCCAACCCACGTAGCGGCCAGGAGAATCCCTGCCCGCCGGGCAGCCAGCCGGGCCCGGCCACCGGGGGCGGCGTAAATCATGGGCCACAGGCCCTGCCGCCGCTCCACCAGGAACAGGGCGCACAGCAGCAGCGGCAGCAACAAAATACTGTAGTCTCCCCAGGTATCGGCAAATACCTGGGTCACCGCGTTGTCCCGGCCGGCGGAGATGGGAATCCCCGACATAGCAGAAAAATCCGCAGCGGTTTTCACCGTGTTTTGATAGGCCAAGCTGCTGGGATCGGAGAAGAAACTAACCGTTTGCAACGTCTTGGCATCCGACTGGATTCGATCCAGATAGTCCTGATAGCCGGCTAGGTACTCGTACTGCACCTGCAAGTCTTGGGCCACAATTCTGGCCACCTGATTTTCCAGCTGTTCTCCCCAGGCCGGGTCGGCCAGGGATTGCTCCATGGCTTGCTCTCGGAAATCCTGACAGGCCTGGGCCGCTTCTGCCCAGCTCAACCCAGAGAGCCGGTCAATGCCCTGGCTGTAGGCATCCGCCAGGAGGAAGCGGTCCTCGTTAATCCGAGGCAGGGTATAGAAGAAAAAGAAGGTGTTCAGCACCACCAGCAGCGCCAAGCACAGGAGGAACGGCTTGAGCATTCGTCTGCATTCCATGGTCAGTCCTCCCCCAGATAGGCCATGTACACATCCTCCAAGCCACTGCCCCCCACCTGGGCCATCAGCTTTTCCGGGCTGCCGCTCATCACCAACAGCCCCTGACGCATCAGCAGCACGTCTTTGGCAATGGACTCAATGTCGGAGACAATGTGGGTGGTGAGGAACACAATTCGGTCCTCTGCCAGGTCGGCAATGTACCTCCGCAGCCGCAGCCGTTCTTTGGGATCCAGCCCGGCGGTGGGTTCATCCAGAATCAGGATCTGGGGCTGGCCCAGCAGGGCCTGGGCCAGAATAACCCGTTGCCGCATTCCGCCGGAGAACCCGCCCACCTTTTTGTGGGCCACATCCTGCAAGTGTACCACCTGCAGCAGGGTTTCAATCTGCTGCCGGGCCTGCCGGCTGGGGATTTGCTTCACCTCCGCCATATACCGCAGGAAGGCCCGGGCGGAGAAATCGTCATACATCCCCTGTTGCTGGGGCATATAGCCCACCAGCCTTCGGTACGCCTTACCCATGGTTAAGATTTCCTTACCATTTAGGCAGACGCTGCCGCTGTCCCGGCGGATATTGTCGGTGATCAGGTTCATCAAGGTGCTTTTTCCCGCGCCGTTTGCCCCCAGAATCCCATAAATGCCTGGCGTAAAGGTGTAGGAAAAATCCGACAACGCAACTTTGTTGCCGTATCGCTTGGTTAGGTTGGCAATGTTCAGTTCCATTATATTAACCTCCTCCCATTCCCGTCTCGTCAGCCGTGGGCCCCTCAGCTTTCCTCCTCCGGCTCCGGCCAGTTCAGTTCCGGCAAATTGAAGGAATGAATTTCAATATTCCCCGTGCCAAAATCGGATTTTTCAATGTAGTACTCCGGTACACCTATGCGTTTTGCCGCCAACAGCAGCCGGTCCGGAGTTTCCCCGCACAGCACATATTCGCCGGAGATTTCCATGGGGTAGTCAATGTCCACCTGGCCTTGCAGTTGAAAATCCCAGT
>DVHJ01000028.1 GCA_018712145.1 Candidatus Faecousia faecigallinarum
GCCAGAGTTTGGAGGCAGTTTCTTCAGCAAATTGCTTGCTGTACAGATCGTGATAGTATCCGCCCTTTTTCAGCAGTTCCAGGTGTTTGCCCTGCTCTACAATTTTCCCATCCTTGACCACCAGAATCAAATCCGCTTTCCGAATGGTGGACAAGCGGTGGGCAATGAGGAAGGACGTACGGTCCTGCAGCAGGTGATCAATGGCTGCTTGGATCAGCTGCTCGGTTTGCGTATCGATCGAGGAGGTAGCCTCGTCCAGAACAAAAATCCTGGGATTAGCCAGAACCGCCCGGGCAAAGGAGATCAGCTGCTTTTCCCCTGTGGATAAGCGGTCGCCGCCTTCGCCCACGTCGCTGTCCCAGCCGTGTTCCAATTTGGCCACTACCGTATCAGCGGAGACTGCTTTGGCTGCGGTCTCAATCTCCTCGTCTGTGGCGTCCAGACGGCCATAGCGGATATTCTCCCGGACAGTGCCGGAGAACAGGTGAGGATTTTGCAGCACATAGCCAATGTTGGAGTGGAGCCAAAGCTGACTGCGTTCCCGGTAATCCCGCCCGTCAATCAGAATTTGTCCCTCCGTCGGCTCAAAAAACCGGCAGGCGAGATTGACCAATGTGCTTTTTCCTGCGCCGGTCTCTCCCACAATGGCTACGGTAGTACCGGCAGGAATGCGCAAGGAAAAGTGCTCCAACACATTTTCCCCACCATCGGGGTAGCGGAAAGTCACATCCCGAAATTCAATTTCTCCCTGAAGCGGCTCCCAATTTTCCCGCTTTGGATGAAATACATCGCCATACTTTGCCTCGACTTCCGGGGTGTCCTTCACTTGAGGCACCTGGTCCATCAATCCGGTAACGCGCTCAATGGAGGCTTGCAAGGATATGAATTCAGCAATGTTGGCAGCAGTCATCTGAATCGGCTCAAAAATGCCTACGGCATAGGTGGTGAACGTAGACAAGGTGGCAATTTCCAACACCTGCTGCGTCACCATGTAACCGCCCCGCAGCAGCACGATGGCCACGGCCACAGTAGAGCAAAAGAGCACCAAAGGAATATACACTGCATTTAGCCGGGCTGCCCGGATACCGGAGTCATGCATGGATTTAGTGAGCTGCTGGAAAGTTTTTGCATTTTGTTCTTCTATCACTAAAGTCTTGGAGGTTTTTGCGCCGGTGATCCCCTCATTAAAGGACCCGGTGATCTTCGAGTTCAGCTTACGGATTTTCCGGTTCCAGTGCAAAATGCGGTTTTGGAAGTAAGCGGTGAGAATAGCAATGGCCGGTACAATCAGGATCACCACCAGCGCAAGCCTCCAATTGAGCATCAGCATGGCGGCAAAGGTGCCAAATACGTAGAATAAGGCCCAGAAAATATCCGTCAAATTCCAGGCAATCATCGCGGCAATTCGATTGGTGTCGCTCATCACCCGGGATAACAGGTATCCCACTGGCGTTACATTGTAAAAGGAAAAGGACAGGGTCTGCAAGTGCACAAACAGCTTTTCCCGCATATCGTGTCCCACATTCATTTCAATGCGCATGGAATTCCGGGAGAACAGCGTCACCGAGAGGGCGGATAGCAAAATGGCGGCCAGATAGACCAATCCAAAGGGGAGAAGGCCGCTTACGGTTCCGGCTTCAATAAAGTGATCAATGGCGTAGCGCTGAAACAGGGGCAAGATGATGTCAATTAATGCGCACAGCCCATTAAAGACAAACATACCGGCAAAGGCCCGCTTATAGCCCCGCAAAATGGGGAATAAGCGCTTCCAAATTTTTAGATCAAAGGATTTTGTATATTCTTGCTCGTCAAAAGCAGCCATTATCCTTCACCTCCTTCAGCAATCAGCCGGCGGTCGTCGCTGCTCATTTGAATGTTGTAAATATCCTGGTAAATGCCCGGACGATGAATCAACTGGTCGTGGGTGCCCAACTCTGCCACCCGGCCATGGTCCAGCACCAGGATTTGATCAGCCTGCATCAGCGTGGTAATCCGGTGGGAGATTAAAATCACCGTTGCGTCCCCCAGATTTTCTCGCAGTGCCTGGCGGATTTTGGTATCGGTTTGGGCATCTACGGCGGATAGGGAATCGTCAAAAACCATAATTGGCGCATTTTGCAGCAGCATTCTAGCAATGGCCACCCGCTGCTTCTGTCCGCCGGATAGGGTCACGCCCCGCTCGCCCACCACTGTGTCATAGCCGGCGGTAAACTCGGCGATGGCCTCATCCACACAGGCGATAGCAGCAGCCCGGCGGACGTCCTCCTCTGGAGCTTGCGGGTGGGTAGCCGCGATATTCTCCCGGATGGTCTGGGAAAATAAGAACGGCTCCTGAAGAACAAGACCGATGTTTCGCCGGAGATGATCCCGCTGAAACTGACGCAGATCAATCCCGCCAATGGTGATTTTCCCTTCCGCTAAATCGTACAGCCGGTCAAGCAGGTGCACCAGGGTACTTTTCCCGGAACCGGTTCCACCCAGGATGGCGAAGGTACTGCCTTGGGGAATGGTGAACGACACGTCCTGGAGTACCGGCTGCCCACCGTAGCCAAAGGTCACATGATCAAACACGATATCCCCCTGAACCGGGGCCTGACCGGCGTCAGAATCGTCCTGCTCTTCCGGGGCCTTCAAAATGTAGCCCACCCGGTCCATGGATACACCGGCTTTACTCATGTCGGACAGCACCCGGCCCAGCGACCGTACCGGCCAGGCTAACGCTTCGTTATAGGTCACAAAGGCCAAAAACGAGCCCAGCGTCATCGTTCCGTTTACGGTTTCGTTTACGCCGGCCAGAATAATCACCATAACCTGCAAGCTGGTTAAAAATGTACCGGAGGCCCAATACACAGAGAGCAACTTGCCCAACCGGATCCAGAGTTGGGAGAACCGGCTATTTTTTGTTTCAAACCGCTCCACTTCATACCGCTCCCGGCCAAAAGCGCGGACAACCCGGACGCCGGTTAAATTCTCCTGGGCGCAAGTGGTGAGTTCTCCTTCTGCCTCGTCGGCAACCTTAAAGCGGGAGGATATTTTCCGGTAAAACACCCCGGAAAACAAGCCCACAATCGGGATAAATACCGTGGCGACAAGGGACAATTTGACATTCATGGAGAACATGATGGACAGATACAGCAAAATCAGAAAAATGGTGCGGACAACTTCCACCAGCTGATTGCAAACAAAATTTCGGATTACATCCACATCTGAGGTGCAGCGCTGGATCATGTCCCCGGTGGAGTGCGCGGTATGCCAAGCGTAGCTGAGATGCTGAATGTGGGAGAAGAGCCCGTCACGAATGCGTTTGACAAATCCCTCAGAGCCTTTGGCCAGGTTTAGCCGCTGGCCATAGTTGCACAATCCCCGCAGAATGGCAAAGAGCAGTACTGCGCCGGCGGCAATCCACAACGCGGTGAGGGGCTCTGCACGCAGCGATTCCAGCGGAATGATATTCTCCAGGAAGCCGGGCAAATTGGCGGGCTCCGTGTCCAGGATGGAGTCCACGGTAATGCGGATCACTTGGGGGGTGAGCGCATTAAAGACCATGCCCAGGCAGGCGCAGATTAGTGCAATGACAAAATACCCCAGACTGCCGCGAAGATAGGTGAGAACCATATCCGTTTTTTCCCGCCGGGACAGGTGAAAATGCGGTTCCATCATTGATTTCCTCCTTTCAAAATGCGCGCAAAAAGAGCGTGCCTAACCTGAAGGCACGCTCAAATAGCCAACGATATGGGAAATACAAGTCTTATCCCAGCATCATGGCGCACAACGATCCCTCAGGCATATTCCGGATAATCTGCAAAAACAAAAAATCCCGCTTGATCATCTTGTGCGCCTCCCTTTGCTTGGTTGTGATTTCCTGAGTAGTATATCGGGATTCCGGCAGCTTGTCAAGGCCAAAATTCCTTTTTTTCTCTCAATCCGGAAAACGGGCATTGTAACCGTGCTGTGGGAATGGGTGTAAACCGCTTTGCGGCATTTCCACCGTCCCTGTGTCCTGCTACGCATCATGGCACATCCTACATGGCCGTAAAACAGAAAAAGCAAAAAATGGTTGCTTTTTGGGTGTGGATGGCGTATAGTTAGCCCACCGGTTTTATAACCGCACATATTTGAAAGGATGTTGATAAATGAAAAAGATCGGACAATGCTTGTCATTGACTCTTGCGGCGGTCCTGCTTCTGAGCGCTTGCGGTCAGCAGCCGGACACCCCGCAGAGTACACCGGAGGCAGAGCGCGTCACCCTGGAAGCGGCGCAGCAGGCCTATTTGGAGAAGGTGGATGTGGATTACGCCTATCACCTGGCCCTGCAGCTGGAAGATATCCGCTCCAATGAAAACCTGGGTTACCGGACGGCCGGCTCTGAAGCAGAGCTTGCCACAGGTGACATGCTGAAGGCGGAAATGGAGAGCATCGGCCTGCAAAACGTAACCAAAGATGAATTTACCCTGGACACTTGGACGTTTGAAAAAGCTCAGTTGTCCTTCACGGACAGCACAGGTGCTGAATACACTGCGGAACTGGGCGGCTACCAGACGGATTTTGTTACCGATGGGCCCGAGGCCTTTACCATTGTTGACGGTGGAGAAGGAACTGAGGCAGATCTGGATGGACTGGATGTCACCGGCAAGCTTGTTTTGATCGATATCAACCAGAGGGATAACTGGTGGATCAACTACCCGGCGTATGAGGCACATCTGCGGGGTGCTGCTGCAGTGATCGCTGTTCAGGATGGCGGCTATGGAGAGGTCAGCGACGATGCCCTGAACGCCCAGGATATCTGCGGGCCAGCCGATGCCCCCGCCTTTTCCATGAGCCGCACCGACGCTGAGGCCCTGCGGGCTGCCCTGGACGAAAACGGGGAAGCATCGGTGACCTTGGATGCGGTCAGCCGGGTGGGTATGGACGGCGTCTCTTACAACATCACCGGCATGATCCCCGGCAAGGACGAAGACAGCATGGTGCTGATGAGCGCCCATTATGACTCTTACTTTGCCGGCTTTCAGGATGACAATGCCGCCATCGCGCTGATGCTTGGTATCGCCAAGGCCATCATCGACAGCGGCTACCAGCCGGAAAAGACCTTGGTATTCTGTGCCATGGCTGCCGAAGAGTGGGGCGTCAGCAATACCCGTTACGACTGGTCCACCGGCGCCTATAATCAGATCTTCCGGGTCCATCCGGATTGGGTAGGCAAAGTCGTCGCCGATATCAACTTTGAGTTGCCTGCCATGAACGAAGGGGAGACCGATCAAATCCGCACCTCCTATGAACTGAAGACCTTTGTGGAGGACTTCAAGGAAAGCGTGCCTCAGGTAGAAGGCGTGTTCCCGGAGGGCATTGAGGTCATCGTGCCCACCCAGACATGGTCTGATGACTTCTCTTTGTCCATTGCCGGCGTTCCGTCTTCTGTGACAGCCCTGCGGGGTGGCTTTGCTCAGACCCATTATCACAGCCAGTTTGACAACAGGGATACATACAGCCCTGAGGCGTTTTTGTTCCACCACAATATGTATGGAATGCTGATGTTGGCGTATGACCGCTGTGCCGTGTCCCCGCTGGATTTTTCTACTCGTCTGGAGGCCCTGCGGGCGTCGATGGATGATACCGTTCTGACGGAGGAACAGGTGTCCTCTCTGAACGCCGCCTTGGATGAGGCAGAGAATGCTGCATCCGCCGCATGGGACAAGGTTTCTGAAATCAACGATAGCTACCGGAAGGCCTTGGACAGCGGTGACACCGCTGCTGCGGACGCCTTGATCCAGGAGAGCCGGGAGACAAATGCGGCTGTCCTTTCCGCGTTCAAATATGCAGAGGATGCTTTCGTGCGTCTGACTTGGGAGGATGTATCCATTTTCCCCCACGAGCATAGCCAGAATAACCTGCTGGCCCTGAACGGCGCGGTGGAGGCCCTGGAGCGTGGCGACAGCGCCACCGCCATCGACGAATACCTTTACGCCATAGATAATAACTGGTACGCCTACGACTGGAGCCGGGAAACCTTTGACTATTTTACGAACTATGTCCTGAACCAGAGCGACGACCGCCTGATGTGGGGCGCAGGCCGGGTCCAGGGACACGAGGATCTGTATGATGTGATCCGGTCTCTGCTGGACAAATACGGTGATACCTCGGCCGATTACACGGCGGAACTGGCGCGGCTCAATGATGCCGTGAACAACCAGACGGCCATGTTGGCGGAGCAGGTTGACCATGAGGTACAGGCTTTGGCGGAATTAACGGCTCAGCTGATCGCGATTAGCGGCGAATAAAAGGCGATCATCGTTTACAAAAACTTGTAATATCATTGACGTTTTGAAGTTGTCCAAGCATTGGAAAAGCCTCCTCAACCAGCGCGGGCAAGGCACAGCCTACCAGCCCCATGGGAAAGGGAAGAGGAAACACAAATAGGCAAAGCACGCCATACTCAGCCCTTGAAGCTGAATATGGCGTGCTTTTTCGTTGGCCCAACCCTGACATCATTTCGTGTCATTTCCCTGGTTGAGCGATCCGGACAAGTCCGATGGGCAACGCACCCCCACAGGCTTAACCTGTGGGGGCGCGCCGCTACAGAAAGAGAAAATGATGGAGAAAAGGTTAATTCAGAATATCCCGGTGCAAAACCGTCAGCAGCTTGGCCAGCTGGCAACGGGTGGCCGTGCCCTTCGGCGACAGCCGGCCGTTGCCCACGCCATTGACCAACTCTGTGGCTACCGCCCAGGCCATGGCAGTTTCGGCATAGCCGGATACCTGCCCGGCGTCGGTAAAGCCGTCCAGGCTAACGCCTGGGATCATCTCCAACCCCATATAGTCCTTGACATACCGGTAGAGGATGGTGACGGCTTCTTCCCGGGTGACCAGCCGTTCCGGTACGAAATGGTTCTCGTCCACGCCCTGGATAATGCCTTCCTGTCTGGCCCAGGTGATGGCTTTGGCATACCACAATTGGGGATTTACGTCAACGAAACCGGAATCCGTCCCGGCGTCCGGCTGACCGGCCAGGTTGTACATGGTCTGTACCAGCATAGCCCGGGTAGTGCCGGCATTGGGGGTGAAGGCGGATTGGTAGCCCACCATAATTTCCTGGGAAATCACATAGTCGGTGTATGGATGATACCACTTTTCCGTGTCCAGGTCGGTGTAGGCCTTGCTGGGGCAGCGGATGGGTTCCAGTACCCGGCTCTCCGTTTCACCGCAGCGGGTACAGGTTCGGGTTTCTTCGCCGGATTCGGTGCAGGTGGCCGGCTTTGTCTCGCTCCATTCGCCCCACTGGTGACCGAAGGATAGCGCAAGTTTACTTTCCTCCGAAATGCCGGATGCATTTTGTTCCAGGACGGCAACGGTGACCTCCGCTGTGCAGCCGCCCAGGGTGCGGAATGTCAGCTGTCCGTAGGCTGTGCCGGCGGGCTTGGCTTCCGTCCAGGCGTAGCCCAGCCGTACCTTGCCGCTTTCTTCCTGAATGGTGACGATTTCTGCTTCACCAGTTACCTCTTCCAGGGACAACACAGCGGGGTCATAGCTGACTTCCACCAGGCCATTGGTCTGGCCTTCGTTGGCGGTGAGGTTCACGGTGACCTTGTCCGGATCCTCCGGCGTAGGCTCGCTGGCATCTGCGGCAGGCTCCGCGGTACGCAGGCTGCCCCCGGTTTGCCTGGCCTCTGCCGGGGCGGTGAAGGGGACCGCTTCCCCATAGCCCACTACCGTCTCTGCCTCGCCGGTGGCGCTGCTGTCCTGGCCGCCGTACAGGCTCACCGGGCCAACGCCCGGTCCCATATCGCCCAGAAGGGTGCTGTCATAGCGGCCCGTCATGGCGTTATACATCAGCCGCCAGATTTGGGTGGTGGTGCCGGTGTAGTAGGCCAGGTACAGGTTCCCGGTATCCGGGTCTGCCCACATGGAGCAGTTCATCTGCTCATCTTGCACCTGGAAGGTAAGGCCCGGCAGGTCGGTTTCCTTGTAGCGGACGGTTTCAAATAGGGCGGTCATTCCGGCGCGCGGGTCGTTAAACATATGTACCCGCCAGATGCAGCCGGCGTCGTCCAGAATGTATAGCAGCTGCGTATTCACCCAGCCGTAAGAAGAGTGGTAATACCTGGACATCCCGCCGGAGGCGATGGCCACCATGCGGCTGGCTCCGCTGCGGCCCAGTTCCGGTGTGACGGTGAGGAACACCGGCTGCAGGGGATCCATGGGCGCCAGCAGGTACGCGTCATAAATGCCAATGACCAGGGGCTCCTCTGCCGTACCGTAGAAGCTGCAGTCGGTCATGTCCCAGATGGGGAAGCCAATGCCGCTGGTGGCGGAGGCCAGGATTTCCCCGGTGGCCTGGTCAATTTCATGGGTGGCAAATTCCCGGTGGTCGTTTCGGACCGCATCGCTGATGAACAGCCTGCCGCTGTTTGGCTCCAACACAGCCGATCCTACGGCCTGGGGCAAGGTGGCTCCCGCTGCCCAGCTGTCGCCATGGGCCATGTCCCAAGTGAAAAACCGGGTCTGTCCGTTTTCGTCCTTCACAATGCCCTCCAGCTGTACCCCAGGGTTCTCCACCGTGACGGTGCAGGAGGCGGACTGGGTGGGATCCAGCTGGGAGGTAGCGGTGATCACGGCTGTGCCGTTGGCCAGGCCAGTCACCAGGCCCTGGCCGTCCACCGTAGCCACCTGGCTGTTGGAGGTGGTCCAGGTCACTGCCCGGTTGCCTACCGTCCAGGGCTGTACCGCCGCCTGGAGGCTGGCTTCCTCTCCCTTCACCAAGGTCAAGGCGGTGCTGTCCAGCTGAACCCCGGACACGGCATCCGTTTCCGCCGGCCACTGGGGATTCACGCCCTTCTCCGGCAGGATCAGGCAGGAAAGGTGCCGCTCATACCAGGTTGTCAGACTGAAGCTTGAAATGTACAAATATTGATAGCTACCCGTTTCCAGGTCAAAGCTATAGATGTCGTTGTACATGTGTTCGTATGATCCGCCATGGGAAAACCAGTGATAGAAATACGCCCAGAGCAGGTGGCCGGTGTTGGGGTCCCAATCCAGGGCCTGCACCTCGCCGTTTACACCGTTGATGCTCCACCGGCTAAACAGAACTTCTGGCTGGGCAATGTTCTCCAGGGTGAAGCGGCAGATGGAACCGGGGGCATAACTGCTGCCGGTGGGCATTCCCCGGATGATGCAGTAGAAGTTTCCCTGATCGTCACAGGCCAGGGTGTTGGTTTCCGCCTCCACCTGGTCCAAGAATTGCACCTGGGCGGTCATGGCGTCAATTTCATACACCTCGCCGGTGTTGGTGATGCCATAGAGCTTACCGTCTACCCGGTTATAGGCCAGGTCGGTCATCTGCACCCCCATGGCGCCAATGTAGGCCATTTCTGTGGGGTGGTCCTCATTGATTACATACAGGTGGCCTGTGTCGGTGGCGGCATACATCAAGCCGTTGATATCTGCTGCGGCGTAGAAGGTTTCGCCGGTTTGCAAAATGCCGGTCATGGTGTCTGCAGGTGTAAATCCATCTCCGCTTATGTTAAAAGAGACAAACTGGTTGGTATACAGCTCAAAGGCAAAGGCTTCCATGCGCTCCGGCGGCGTGCCAATGGTAAGGTCCACTTCGTAGGCGGTGATGTTGTTGGCGTAGTCATATACCTGGAGGAGGAAGCGGTTGCCCTCGACTTCCTCAAGGTCCAGGGTAAAGGTGGCGGTTTCTCCTGCCGTTTCCTGATTGGCGCCGGTAGCAGCCAAGGTGTTAAAGCCGCCCTCGCTGAGCAGCTTCACGGCTGCGATATACTGGTTGTCCCTGGCCGTGACGCTCATGGTATTGCTCAGCAGGTTGTAGGATACCTCCAGCAGTTCCGGGGCAGTGTTATCGATCACCAGGGGAACGGTCCAGGTGGTGCCATGCCCCAAGGCGTCCCAGCCGGTGACCCCATCCTGAACGTACAGCTCCGGCGCCAGCTCCAGGGCCAGCTCCAGCTGAGTGCCCTCCGGCAACCCTTCTGCCGTGTAGTTCACCGGCAGCTGCACGGCGTTATTTTGCCAGCCGTAAAAGTCAGAATAAAATGCAGCGAGCACGGAACCCAGCTCTTCCTGGCGGAGGATTTCGCCGGTTCCTGTGTTGGTGATGGTGAGGCGGCTGTTGCCAGCGTTCCGAATGGGGGTCACTGCCCAGGTATCCAGCTTGTCGCCCCGCACGTTGTTCATGGCGTTGCGCTCCGGCATGTACACCTCGTCGGCAATCTGCGGATTTCCCCCGAAGTAGTACTGATTTTTCCAATCGGTTTTCCGGCGCACCAGCAGGGAGTTGGCAAAGCCTGCCACGTAAAACTGCCTTGTTTCCTCGCCGGTCGTGAACGTTTGGTTACTGCCAATATCCAGCATGGAAGGGTCAGACCAGTTGCCGTAGAAGCCCAGCACAGGGATGGAGTGGGTGGGTAGGATGAGACCTTCCGCTGTGGGGGCAGGGGCGGCGAAGACAAAGCCTTCAATGTAGGCGCCATTGGCAAAATTCTCGTCCAGAGTGGCCTTCTGGCTTTCCGTCAGGGTTATGGTGACCTCTACCGTTACGCTGCCGCCGGCCGGTACGGTGATTACCCCGGCGTTGATGGCCCGCAGCAGGCAGTGCACGTCGTAGGTATTCACCGTGCCGTCGCCGCTGAGGTCTGCGTGGCCTTCGTTTGCCGACAGGGCGGCGCCCAGCACCACATGATCCATCAGCAGCTGCGCATCTGCATTATCCACCACGCCGTCGCCGGTAAAGTCGTAGCTGCCTAGATTTTCCACCGGCTCCACGACTTGTCCCTGAGCCTGGAAACTAACCTGGGCGTCCAGGGGTTCCGTCAGGGTATCCATATACAGGCCCAGCTGGGACTGCGCTCTGTCTACATAATCTTCAAATACCCCTTGGGTAAACAAATCGGCGGAAAGGGTATAGGGGGTGTCTTGACCGGAGAGATCATGGATGGTGAAGGCAAAGCGGTATTCCCCGGTGCGCGCCGGATCATCCTTTAACTCAGCTTTCACCTTGCCGTCGCTCTGGCCATCCACCAGCAGGTAAGATGGGCTGGTGACCGCCTTATCCACGGCTGCCAGGCCTGCGCCCTGACGCATCACCGCATAGTAGCTTCCGGATTCCGCTTCCAGCAGCGGCTCTGCCGTGGACATGAGCAGGCTCTGGGACAAAGCCCGGTTAGTCAGTCCGTCCTGAGCCAAATGGTTTTCCTGGATGTACTGCATCACCAGAGCAGTCATCCCCGCCACCTGGGGAGCGGCCATAGAGGTGCCGGACATGAAGGTATATTCGTCAGTGGCAGCGCCTTCCCACTGGCCGCCGCTGATGGAGTAGATGTTGCCGCCGGGGGCAGTGATCTCCGGCTTAAGGCTCAGATCACCGGGAATGCCCCAGGAGGAGAAGGAACTCATGGTGAGATAGTCGGAATTCAGGTATTCCGCTGTGCTATCCTGGCACACGGTAATGGCGCCAGTGTAATAGGTGAGACCCTCTGCCGTTTGTGCCGGTGTGCCTGCCGCTTTCACCGCAGCGCCGCCGGCCTGGCTGATGGATGCACAGGGCATTTGCTGGCGGTAGCCGGTGAGATCCATGCCGAACACGCCGGGCACATTGTTGTAAACCACCAGGGCCGCAGCCCCCAAGTTGGCGGCTACTGTAGCTTTATCGGAAAAATCGGTTTCTCCCCGGGAACAGAAGACAATCTTCCCGGTCAGATCCATGCCGGCGTAGTCCTCTTCTTTGCCCAGACCGTCAATGAGCAGGTACGGGTATTCCGTTCCGCTTCCGTTGGTGTCCAGGGCAGAAAATGCATACCGGTAGTTATCCATATAAACCATTTTCTTCTCGCCCAGCTGCAGATAGCTGCCAATGCTGCCGTCATTGTCCACGGAAGCTACGGCAAATGCGTTGGTATATGTAGCCGGGGAGCCGGCGGTGCTCAGGTTCACATCCTCGGCATACAGGTGGCGTGCACTTGTGCTGGTCGGTTCTGCCCAGTTTCCTGCGTTGCCGGCGGAAGTTGTTATCACGGTGTCCGTCTTGGCCAGACCGTCCAGCAGTTCCCGATAAACCTCGCTGGTGGCCAGACCGGCGTAAGAAGAACCAAGGGAGAGATTTACACTGTCGCAGCCCAAAATGATGGCGTCTTCAACGGCGGCAAAATAGTCGGAGTCATATGCCCCGCCGTAGGCGCCGAAGACCTTCATCACCAGGAGCTGGGCGTCCGGCGCGTTGCCCACCATTTGCACAGCGCTCTCCGCGTCCACATAACCGCCCTCCCCGTCGGGCAGGTACCGGTTGGCGGCGGCGATACCGGCAACATGGGAGCCGTGGCCGCCTTGGGCATCCAGGTCGTGGGTGATATTCAAGGTGTTGTCAATGTAATTGTAGCCGAAGGGCAGCTTGGTATTGACGTAGAAATCCTCTGCTGTGGCTTCCGGCATCCGCCGGTGGGCATTTAGCTGGCCGAGGACCGAGGCAATTTCCGCAGCATCCAGCAAATCCTTTTCCTGGATGTATGCCGCTACCGGCATGCCCGCCTGCTCTGCCGCCTGTGCAATGGCGTAGTCAAAAGCGCCGGCGTCTACGGATTGGTGATCCGTATCCAGGCCGGTGTCAATGACGGCAATCCGGGAACCGGCTCCGGTGTAGCCCAGATCCCAAACCGTATCGGTGCCGCTCATCTGGGTGGAGACAGCCATGTTTGGGGAGTACTCCCCACCGGTGGAGACCACCTGAGGCGAATACTGAGTTTCCAGCACCACATCCTCCACACCTGGCACCTGGCGGATATCCGCCAATTTACCATAGGGGACATTGGCAGAGATCAGGTTTGCTGCCAGGGTCAGGTTCCAGACCACATCCAGTTCCTGCCCGTCCAGGACGGTTTGGGCAATGGCGGTGGTGACCGCAACCTGCTGCGCCTGCAACGTCTGCCGGTAGATTTGGGCAGCAGGGTTTTGGGCAATGCCCTGGGTGGAAAATCCCGCTTCTACTGTAGGTTGCTTGTCCAGTACGATGGATACCCGGACCATATCCGTATCCGCGTACAGGCTTTCTTCCGGCAGCCCGGCAGCCTGATCGGATTCCGTCAGCACCGGGTCCGTGGGGGTTAGGGTGGGATACACCACTTCCGGAGAGGTGGCTCCGGTGGGGATGCCCAAGCCCAGCAGCAGCGCAAGGATCAGCGCCGCTGCCAGCAATTTCCTGGCGATTCCGCTTCTCATTGATGGTTCCTCCTACTGTACAAAATTTTATACCACCGGGGTGTTTGCCGCCCCCGGCCAGTACCAAGGCCGCGTCCCCAGAGCAGGGGGCACAAATAAATTAGATTTCCATCCAGATTTTTCTCTTTTTTGACATTATAACCAGATTCCCGCAAAAGGTCAATAGGATTTCTGGATTTCCATCTAATTTTTCAAAAAAATTTCTTCCAAGGCAGTTGCATTTCCATTCACTTCGTGATAGGATATGGCCGAGGAAAGATATGCCACCGGGTTAGCCTTGCCATACCCCGGTGGACAACCGTGTACCTGGAAAAATCAGTTGGAGGGATTTTTTTGGAATTTGTATTGGAAACCCAGCTAAATCCTCGGGCAGAATGTTTGTTTTTACTTAGCCGGCACTGTAACCAAATGCCTGACGTGCCAAATTCCATTTTCGCGGGCGTGCATTGGTATTGTGAGCTGCACAATATCCCGGACAGCGTGGTTGCGCCCATGGTTGATTCGTTGGCACAAATTGAGGCGGAAGTGTTGCAGGGCCTGCCTGAGCTGGGCAGTGCTGAGCGGCTACTGTTCCAGAGTCATGAGGATTTCTGGACAAATTTGGCCTGGGGATTTTCTTTTCTGGAGGAACGTGGGGTGGAGCTTGCCCAGCTGGCGGAAGGGGAGCGGCGGGAGATTGTCCGGCAGCTTCTCCAGCTGGTGCTGAATCATCAAATCCCCGATTTGAATAAGGTAGAGGATTTGCCTACCTTGATTCAACTGCTGAATGAACAGGGGATTTCCACGGAGGTGAGCTGGGCCTGCGTCACCGTTTGGCGGGATCCGGTGGAATACCAGCGGAAATTCCGGCAGATTATCCGGGAAACCGAGACCCAGCTAGCCGGAAAGCAGCAGGCTCTCTCAGCCATGCTGGAAAAATACTTGCCGGATGTGCAAAGCACATTGAAGAAGGTCAAAACAACCGGCAACATTGTGAATGAAATTCCAGCATATATTCAGAAAATTACCGTATACCCGTCAGCCATGTTGTTCGGTCAGGTTTTGCTGGTTTGGAACCGGGAGATGTTGGGCGAACATGCCTACCTGTTTGTCAGCCTGCACTACTGGGCGCTGGACAGGCTGACTGCCCAATACAGCGACAATAGCAAGCTCCTGGCCAACCAAGCAAAAACCATGGCAGATGTGCGCCGGGTGGAGCTGCTCAAGGCGCTGCGGGGCAAGCCGCTGTGTAACCAGGAATTGGTGGAACTGCTGGGCTACTCCCAGGCGAATGTGTCCTACCATATGACGTATTTGCAGCAGGAAAAGTTTGTGAAAGTAGAGAAACGGGGGAGCCGGATCGAGTACAGCCTGAACCGGGAGAGTATGCAGGCTTTTGTAGAGCTTATCCAGGCCACCTTTCTCCAGCAGCCCCGTTCGGGGCAAGGCTGACCCGGCATAAACACAGCAACGCCGGCTCTGAACCGATTTCAGAGCCGGCGTTGCTGCGCCGTTATGGCTGGTTTTGCCAATCTGCGGGATAGGTGACATAGAGGAAGCGGGCAGACTCCGGCGCGGAAAACTGAATGTCGCTGTCTTTTGGGATCAGAATGACTTGACCCGGTCCGGCAGTTACCGGCCCGGCCGGGGAGATCACCGTCAGCCGGCCGGAAATGACATAGTCGATTTCATCATACGCCAAATGCCAGGGGAAGGTTGTATGCTCCATCACCATCAGCCCGGCCCCCAGCCGGGGACTTTGCTCCAGGGTAAACAGATCCCGGGTCCATACCCGGTCCGCCGGATTGCCGGTATCCAGGCGGTTTTCCTGGGAAAGGGGAAGGTTGGTGAGATCGGCACACAATACACGCTGGCCGGTCAACATCTCGGCCAATATTTGGCGAATCGCTGTTTCAAGCCCTTGCTTGTTCATGTTTTTTTCCTCCCGTCATGGCCATGGCGGCAAACACGGCGGTAATCCCGCCGACCAGCTTACCGACGATCACCGGAACCAGCATTTCCGGGTCATACCCGGCAGTGAACCCCAGATGATCGCCAAAGACAAAGGCCGCGGAGACAGCAAAAGCGATATTGATCACTTTTCCCCGGTTGTCCATATCCTTTACCATGTCAAACATGGCGATGGAATTGGCCAGGCTGGCAATCAATCCTGCCGCCGCCCGGTCGTTGATGCCCATGGCGTGACCCAGCTTCATCAGGGGTTTGCGCAGTAGCTTGGTGATTGTCCAAACCAACGGAAAGGCGCCGGCCAGGACGAGGGCAATATCCCCCACAATGGCAATGCCCTCTGACGCCGGGGCCATTCCAGGGATAACCACAAATCCGGTAAGAGCCTCCACCAGGGCGGCGGCCAGGCCAACCGTGATCACCGCCAGGATAATCCGGCCAAAAATCTGAAACCCTTTGATCATGGCATTTTCCCGGCGCCAGAGCCCCAGGGCAATCAGCACGGCAATCAACACAATGGGAATGAGATTCCGCAGAATCATCCCAAGGGAGAACCCGGCGGTAAGGCCGCCGGCCAAAACGCCCAGGGGAATGGTGACAATGCCGGCCAGCACCCCTTTCGCCAAGCTGGCATGGTCTGCCGGTTCTAGGATACCCAGGGCTACCGGTATGGAAAATACCACGGTAGCGCCAAGCATAGCGCCCACCAACAGGCCACCCAGCCGGGCCGCCTCCGCCGATCCGGCCAGCTGGGTGGCCAGGGGCGCGCCACCCATGTCATTGGCCAGGATGGTTCCGGCAAACATGGCAGGGTCCGCACCTAGAAAACGGTAAACCGGTACCACAACAGGCCGCAGCAGTTCTGCCAGAACCGGCGCTAAGCTGATGATGCCCACCATGGACAGCGCCAAAGCGCCCAGGGAAAGGATACCCCGCTCAAATTCCGGACCCAGCCCGATTCGATTCCCAAAAATCCGGTCGATGGCGCCCAAAACGGCAAATCCGGCCATCACCGCAACCAGAATTTCATGCGCGGACATGCTACACCTCCGTTTGATCCAGAATTGCCACAATGGCGCTGTCCACCGGTGCATCTGCACAGTATGCCCGGGCGGTAGAGCCGTTGACGAGCAGAACCCGATCCCCGGTGCCTGCGCCCACCAGGTCTGCTGCCACCCGCCGGCCCTGATCGGTTTGTACCGTCAGCAAGGTGTGCCGCCCCAGTTCATGGGCCTTCCGCGTGGCCCAGACCGAGCCGGCAACCGTTCCAATTTCCATGGGGATCTCCTTTTCTCATGTTTCCAGAATTTCCCTGGCCAGGGGCGTTAGCGTTGCACCGGACGGTACCGGGATGCCCTCTGCCTTCATCCGGCGGGCTTCCTGGGCGGAAATCAGCCGGTGTCCGGGGGTGCTGCGGATAAACAGCACCCCCAAGGCTTTCAACTCCCGCTGAGCACTGGCAAACCGGGACAGTAAAGCCCGGTTTTTGCAGCCGTTACCAGGCAAACCGGGGGTGTACAAATAAACCGGGATCCCCTCTGCCAGCGCGGCCAGCGCCCGCTCATCCCGGAAGGCCAGCAGCTGCCCGGGGGTCAGGCTGCCAATGACCACCGCCTCATAGGGCTTTTCCGTTACATACCGGTATCCCAGGGATTCTTGGGGTTCCCCGCCTACCAGCAGAGCCGGCGGGAGCTGTGCGTTTAGCCCTTCCAGCACCCGATGGGTTACCGCCTGAATCAGCGCCTCATCCATGGATAATCATCCCATAATCCCCCTTTTTAAACCCGCAGGCATTTGCCTCGTCAAAGTCGATATGCACGCGAGGCGCAAAGCTGGGATCCACCCGGACGACAACATCGTCAAACACTAAGCTGCGGCTGGTAAACAGCTTTACCTGCACAATTTGCCGGTCCTTTAATCCCCGCAACTGTGCCTCATGGGGGGGCAGATGCATATGCCGCCGGGCCACAATGACGCCGTGATCCAGAAAAATTTCTCCTTTTGGCCCCCGGAGGAGAATGCCTGGTGAGCCTTCTGTTTTTCCGGACAGCCGGATTGGCGGCGATACGCCCAAAGCAACGGCGTCGGTGAGAGAAATTTCCACCTGACCCTCTTTTCGTTCCGGGCCCAAAACGGCCACGTTGCTCAGCTTGCCCTTTGGCCCGATGATTTCCACCCGCTGCCCGCTGACAAACTGTCCCGGCTGGGATAAGGGACGCAGGGGAGTCAGGCGTTGTCCGAACAGGGCTACGGCTTGCTGTTCGGTTACGTGAACATGCCGCCCGGAGGCCTCCACTTCAATAAACAGCCGCCCTGCGATTTCTGCGGCCAACATGCTCAGTTGTTCTTCCATGGCGCTCATCCCTTCTCTTTTCCGGAGGCCAACCGGATTTCCAAAATCCACAGAAAACTACTCAGGCGGTTAAATCCTTGCAGCAAATCCGGACGGGAACACCGTCCCTCCCGATCTCGAAATGCTTCATAACAGGCAAGCTCTGCCTGCCGGGCGGTCGTTCTGGCACGGTTGACGGCCAGGAGCGTCCAGCATTGGGTGTAATCCGGCATAAAATGGGGCTGGCCATAGTACTTTTGGGGCGTATGGCTTCTGGCCCGCAGTTCGGCCTCAGTTAACCCACCCAGGGGAAATGCCGCCATAGGTTCGTTCAAAACATCATGCCGGAGCGCTTGCCGGGAAAATTCCAATGCATCGCCAAGTTCCCGGACCATGGCGCCGTAGCCCTCAGTATGGGCTTGGCGCTGTGCCAGCAATAGCTCCGCCTCCAGGCAATCCACCTGCCCCCGGAAGATGATCCGGGGATGATTTTTGGGCACTAGGGTCTGTGCGTCCAGGTGGGTCATGTGTTCAGGCTTGTCCTGAATCTCCCCGCCGGATAGGAGCTGGTAACGCTGGGGTTTTGCCTGCCCGGCGGGGAGAATTTCAATGTGGTTACTTCGCAGATAATCCCTGGCGCCCGGGGTGAGGCGGTCCTCCCGCCCCAGGTAAAATACCCGGCGGCCATCCCGGTTGCGGAGATTGGCTTTTACTGCCGCCTCGGTGAACAGGGCCATGCCTTACCCTTCTTCCTGGGAAAGCTCCCGGCCTTTGGGCAGAATTGCCGACACTTCTGCATGGGGGCGGGGAATGACATGGACGGAGACCAGCTCGCCCACCTTCTCTGCCGCCGATGCTCCGGCGTCTGTCGCCGCTTTCACTGCGCCCACATCGCCCCGTACCATCACGGTAACCAGGCCGCCGCCAACCTGCTCTTTGCCCACCAACAGTACGTTAGCTGCTTTGACCATGGCGTCGGCTGCTTCAATGGCGCCCACCAGACCCTTGGTTTCCACCATGCCCAGGGCATTGGTATTGCTTAAATCAGACATATTCATTCTCCTTGTCATTCATATTTACCGCAGTTTTTTCATGATTTCAGCGGCCAGGGCGTTAATCATGGCTTCGCTGACTTCCGGGTGCCCGTATGCTGGCTGGGGGGAAGGCGCCGTATCCCGGACGCCCCATGCTACCCGTCGGATATTGACCAGATCCATGGGGCCGATATTGTTAGAAGAAGAGCTGCCGCCTACTGCGCCGCAGCCCAAGGTCAGGGCAGGGAAGAGATTCGTTGTTGCGCCGATGCCACCCAATGCGCCTGGCGTGTTTACCAAGAACCGGGAAACCGGAATCTCCATGGCAAACCGGCGGATAACGGCTTCATCTCTGGCGTGCATCATAAAGCTATGCCCCGCACCTTCCAGGGTCAGCACCTCTACGGCCTTGCGCAAAACCGCGTTTTCATCTTTTTCCACAAAATAGGCCAGGACGGGGCAGAGCTTTTCCCTGGCATAGGGCCGGGTGGGACCGGCTTCTGTTTCCCGGGCGATCAATACCCGCACGTTTTCCGAAACCGGGAATCCGGACAACTCGGCAATGGCCTTTGCACTGCGTCCCACCACCTGAGGATTCATGCGGCCATCCGGGCGGAACAGCACTTTCGCCACCTGTGCGGCCTCCTGGGCGCTGAGGAAATGTGCGCCCTGCCGGGTAGCTTCCTGGCGAACGGCCTGCCAAATTTCCTGCTCCACAATGATGCTCTGCTCAGAGGCACAGATTGTGCCGTTGTCAAAGGTCTTTGACCAAATAATGTCCCTGACCGCCTTGCCGATATCTGCCGAACGGTGGATATAGGCCGGGCCGTTGCCCGCCCCAACGCCGATGGCCGGCTTTCCGGAGGAGTAGGCGGCTTTGACCATTCCGGGACCACCGGTGGCCAGGATCAGCCGGACGGCTGGGCAACGCATCAACTCATTGGTTGCCGCTACCGTTGGGGCAGACAGGCAGGCAATCGCACCTTGGGGGCAGCCTGCCCCTTGGGCGGCTTGGGCCACAATATCTACCGCCGCTTGGGTGCATTGCGCCGCAGAGGGGTGAGGGGAGAACACGATTGCACAACCGGCTTTTAGGGCGATCATGGCCTTGTAGCACACAGTGGAGGTGGGATTGGTGGAGGGAACAATTGCTGCGATCACGCCCACAGGAACGCCGATTTCCCATAGCTTTTCCGCCGGGTTCTCCCGCAGCACCCCCACGACCTGCATATTTTCCACCGCCGCCCATACCCGCTGGGCGGCAAACCGGTTTTTCTCCGTCTTATCTGCCAGGTTGCCAAATCCGGTTTCCTGACAGGCCATTTTCCCCAGCTCTTCGGCATGATCCAAAAACGCCAGACTTATCGTGTGGACGATGGCGTCCAGCTTATCCTGGGAAAACCGCTTTAGTTGCTGCTGGGCAATTTCCGCTTGGCGTGCCAGCGCTCGGGCTTCCTGCATGGAAGCCAAATCTTTATCCATGGTCATTCCTCCTGTGGTGTTTATCCCTGCTACGCAATGGGATTACCGGCAATTTCCTCGATTGCTGCGGCGAAAGCCTGGCAAGCGGCAAGGCAAGCGGACTGTTCGCCGGTCAGCAGACCGCCGCCGAAATTGGTCTCCGTCGGCGGGGCATACAGCTTTGCCAGCCGCACATCAGCCGCTTTCAGGGCTGCATCCATGGCGGTCATGGCCTCCACCGGCGGGGCGATGAGATAGGCCAGCGGCTGCCCTTCCGCCACACCGGATTCCCGGGAGAGAAATGTGCCTGTCCGGCTGACGGTGTATGCCAGATAGGCAAGTCCTTTCCTGCCCTGGGCCTCCCGGAACCCAACCTGACCGGTGGACAGCAGCGAAAGCGCCGCTTCCATGCCGCTGCGCACCTCGGAGGGCGTGGGGCCGGCAAGAATGCCGATGACCTCTCCGGCAAGGGGAGTGGCGGCATTAGCCGCACCGGCGTATAAGCTCCTGGCGTAGGTGACACGTACGGTGGAGGCTTTGGTAGCTTCGTCCAGGGCGATATACGTGGCATCATCGCTGTCCGTGGATAGTAGCGCCAGACACCGCCAGCTGCCCTCTACCCCAAGCGCTTTGCACAGCTCCGGATCCGCATTGGGCAGGTATTGCACGGCCAGAATACGGACAGGCAGGGTAGGCGTCATGATGCCTCACCTCGCAGCAGATCCACGCCGGAAGCCTTTGCCTGGAGAATCTTGGTCAGCAGCTGGGCAATGTGGGCTCCGGCTTCTACAGCAGGGGTGCCCTGCCGGTGGATGTTGGAAACCACAGTGCGCTTGGATTCCGGAATGCCTGTATGGGGTTCATAGGTGATATAGGCGGACATGGACTCTGCGGTGACCAGGCCTGGCCGCTCGCCCACCAAAATGCAGACCACTTGGCAGCCAGTCAGGTCTCCCACATAATCTCCGGCGCCTACTCGGGCGTTTTCCACATACAGAATCGGACCGGCCTCCAGTCCCTGGGCCTGCAAGCCTTGGGCAATTGCCTTGGCGCAGTCCATGCCGTTGGCCAGAATCGCTGCTGAGGAGAGGCCGTCGCCAATGATCAGCTGAACTTTGGCATGTTTAGGCAGGTGCTTTTGAATGATTGCGCTGTTTTCTTCATCAAATTTCCGGCCTAGATCCGGACGGGTAAGGTATTGCTCCCGGCTCTCACAGCAGGTCTTCACCGGGATTAAGCCGTTTTCCTTGGCAAATTCCGGACCGATCTGGGTAAACACACTGTCCTGGGCGGCAGCGTGATCTGCCCGGAAGCGGAGCTGGGTGATGGTTTTATACCTGGGGCCTGCGCGCCCGACACCGAGCCTGGCCGGCGTTTTTTCTTTCAGCCGCCGGAAAGCAGGGCCATCTGCCGGATTCTCCACCAGATATTGTTTTCGCAAGTCAATTTCCGTGATATCCGGCAGAGACTCTCCCGAGCTGGCTGCTGAGGCTTGGGGAACCGGCGCAGTTGGCCGGTATTCGCTGCCCTTCACCTGGGGCTCTGCTGCCGGAGACATCTCCCGAAGCATTTGGGCCACCAGAGTTTTCAGTTCCTCTTGATTCATCAATTGCCTCCTTTCCGCTGTTGTTTACAGCAGTACTGACCCGTCTCCGGCTTTGGCGGTGAGACGTCCGTTTTCCACAAAACCCATTTTTTCCAGCCACGCCTGAAAAGGTGGGGTGGCCGTCAAACCGAAAATTTCCCGGAGCGCTGCCGTTTCCCGGAATCCGGTGGTTTGATAGTTCAACATTACATCATCACCGTGTGGGATGCCCATAAAGTAGTTGCAGCCGGCGGCAGTGAGCAAGGTGGCGAGATTTTCAATATCGTTTTGATCAGCCTTCATGTGATTGGTATAACAGGCATCGCAGCCCATGGGCAGACCGGTCAGTTTGCCCATGAAATGATCTTCCAAACCGGCCCGGGTGACCTGACGGGCATCGTAGAGATATTCCGGGCCGATAAATCCCACCACGGTGTTGACCAAGAACGGGGAAAATCGCTTGGCAAAGCCGTAACACCGGGCTTCCATGGTTACCTGATCGGTGCCGAAGTGGGCCTCAGAGGATAGCTCGGAGCCTTGGCCGGTTTCAAAATACATTACGTTGGGTCCTTCCGCAGTACCCTTGGACAGGGCCATGGTCCGGGCCTCATCCAGGGTTTTGGCGGAAAAGCCAAAGGCCTCGTTGCCCTTTTGACTACCGGCGATGGACTGGAAGATCAGATCGGCAGGGGCACCCTGCTGCAATGCCGCCATCTGGGTGGTGACATGTGCCAGAACACAAGTTTGGGTGGGGATGCACCACCGCTCTTTGACTTCTTGGAAGCGTTCCAACACTTCCTTAACCCGCTGGGCAGAATCCGTGACCGGATTTAAGCCAATGACGGCATCACCGGCGCCGAAAGTCAACCCCTCCAGAGTGGATGCCAAAATCCCCTCCGGATCGTCGGTGGTGTGATTGGGCTGAAGCCGGCAGGACAGGGTGCCGGGCAGTCCAATGGTGGTATTGCAGTGGGCCGTGACGCGAATTTTCTGGGCGGCATAGATTAAATCCAAATTGCTCATGAGCTTCGTCACTGCGGCCACCATTTCTGCGGTCAGGCCACGGCTTAACCGCCGTAAATCATCGCCGGTGGTTTCCTCAGCCAGGATATATTCCCGTAGCTCAGACACTGTCCAGCCGCAGATCTTCCGGTACTCAGACTCGTTCAGGTCATCTTGAATGATGCGGGTAACTTCGTCCTGCTCGTAGGGAACGGCAGGATTTTCTCGCAGATCAGAGAGCAAGAGATTGGCCACCACCACTTTTGCCGCTACCCGCTCCTGGGCGCTTTCCGCCGCCAGTCCAGCCAGCTGATCGCCGGTTTTTTCCTCGTTGGCTTTGGCCAGCGCCGCTTTTATGTTGCGGAAAACGTAAGTTTTTCCAAACAATTTTGTACTTAATACCATTGATTTTCTCCTTTGGCTTCTCCGAATCGGTTATTGGAGCACCAGGCTTTTGATCACCACCGGGTAGGCAACGCCGCCGGATACCGGTGCGGCCACGTCCAAAAAGCTCTCTTCCGGCAGGGACAGGCCGTCCAGGCAGAGCAGCGGCCCGGTGACCTGGGTAGCCAACGCTTGGCCAAGGGCTTTGGCCATGTCTGTGCCGGTGACAATCACTCTGGGGGCCGGCAGTTCTGGCAGTATTTTGGCCAGGCGCTGGGCCAGATCCAGTAACGCATCATAACTTGGGCTGAGTAATCCAGGCAGAAAGATTGCCGCCGGCCCGGTTTCCCACCGCTGCCGCAGAACATGAATTCGCCGGTGCAATGCGGCTGCCGGGGCGTTTTGCTCCTGTTCGGTCAGGCAGATAACAGGAAGATTTTGCAGAGGGAAGGCCACATTTCGGGCAAAAACCGTACTGCCGGACAGCTGCGTGCTGTGACAGCCAGCGCCGATGACGGTAGCGCGAATGGTTTCCCGGCCCAGCAAATATTGGCCTGCGCACAGGGCGCTTTTTCGGATGGCTCTGCCCAGCAGTACGCCAATATCCCCGTAAGCAAAATCATCTGCCGGACTGTGGTCAATTAAATCCGCTACACCACCGGAAAAGGATGGGATAATTTGCCCGGGTGGCAGGGAAATCAGCCGGTTTGTGAGCAGGGATTCCGGCACCGGCAGGGCATTGCGCCCTGCCGCCGACTCCAGGGCATGCACCAGTTGCTGCACCACATTTTCCAGTGCGGTTAACTCCACCGGCATACCGGCACGCAGAGCACACAGGGAACGAAGCACCGGGGAAACATAGGTGATTGCGCCGTTGCCGGTACGGATTAATCTTCCCCCCACATTGAGGCATCCGGTTTGGGTGATTTTTCCCCCTTCAATGAGGGCCAAATTGCTGGTTCCTCCGCCGATGTCCATGTGTAGGATGGGTTTTCCGGTCTGCCTGGCGTATGCTTCGGCGCCAGCGCCTTTGGCCGCCAGCACACTTTCCAAATCCGGGCCGGCAGTGGCCACGACAAATTCTCCGGCAAAGGTTTTCAATTCTTCCAGCACTGCCCGTGCGTTTTCCTTCCTGGCCGTTTCTCCGGTGATGATAATTGCACCAGTGGCAATATCCGCCGGACGAACCCCGGCATTGCGATATTCCCTGGCAACAATTTCCCGGATGCCCGGGGCGTCCAGCCGGGTTTCTGACAAAAGGGGAGTAAAAGAAATGGGACTCCGGTAGATGACCTCTCTACCGCTGATTTGCATGTCCGGTACGCTGTAAGCCGTGGCCCGGTTTTCTACGGTCAGCCGGGAGAAGATCAGTTGGGTAGTGGATGTGCCTACATCAATCCCCACAGAGTTAAGCTGTTCGGCCATGGCCAGCAACCTCCCAGACGATGCTTTCCAACATCCCGGCGGTTGGCTCCACCGGATTGGTTTGGCAGCAGGGATCCGCAAGGGCTGCCGCCACGATTGGCTGCATGTTCCGGCGCAGATCGCCGGGGCTTACCCCGGCCTGGGACAGTGTAGCCGGTAACCCCAATTCCCGGCGCAGCCGCACCAAAGCATTTTTCAGATTGCGCACGGCCAGGGTTTCGGCAGAACCGGAAATGCCGGCTTGCCGGGCAAGGCCGGCATATTTTTCCCCGGCGCACTGGGCGTTAATGCCGATGACTGCCGGTAGCAAAATGGCATTGAGCCGTCCGTGGGGAAGGTGAAATTGTCCGCCTAGGCTGTGGGACAAGGCGTGACATATGCCCAGCCCCCCTTGAGAAAAGGCCATTGCCGCCATGGTGGCCGCCATGTGCACCTCCAGCCGGACAGACGGATCGCCGCCATAGGAAGCCGGCAGCAGAGAGAAGGCTGTGGAAAATGCGTGGGAGGCCAGTGCATCGGTAATCGGCCCTGCATTTTTCCCCACTATGGCTTCCACCGCGTGGGCCAAAACATCAAAACCAGCATCGGCAATTAAGCTTTTGGGCAAATTTGCCAACAGATCGCTGTCCAATATAGCCAGCTCAGGGCGGAGCTTTTCACTCACCAGTGGATGCTTTGCCTCTTCGTGGGTCAAAATAGCAAAGTCCGTCACTTCAGCGCCGGAGCCGGAAGTGGTGGGAATGGCAACCAAGTGAGGGGACAGCCCAGAAAAATATACCATGGCTTTGGCACAATCCATGGGGCTGCCTCCGCCCAGGGCCACAACCATATCCGGCTGGAATGCTTTCACTGCAGCTGCGCCTTTGGCGGCCAGCGCCAAGGAGGGATCCGGCATCACCTGATCAAAAATCTCGAATTCTTCGCCAGCCATGGCGGCGATTTCTGCGGCCAGACCCTGCTGGGAAAAATAGTGATCCGTAACCAAAAGAACACGGCCAGCTTTGTGCCCGGCCAAATACCGCCTGGCTCCCGGCCCGGAAATGATCTTGGTTTTGCAGGCAAAGGTATTCACGGCATTCTCTCCTTCTGCGCTGTTCTTGGGAATAGTATTTCCGGAAGAACAGAAAACATGAGTCCTTTTCCAAAAATTCCGGTGAAAATCACCGCCAGAAACCGTACCGTTTTTTCGACAGCTTTGGTTGACTTCTGAGAAAAACCACGGTACAATAACGCTACCTTTTCCCGATTTGGGGAGAGGAAAATTATCCTTTTGAGAGGAGTACTGTCATGAAAAGATTGATCGCACTTCTGGTGGCCGTCGTGCTGGCAATGGCACTGGCAGCCTGCGGCTCGCAAGAGAGCGACGCCACGGAGCCCAGCAGCACGACGGGGAGCCAGGAACCGTCTGAGACCACCGGAGAAACTGCCACCGAAACAGATCCTACCTATGCACCGGGTACGGTTGGCGTATCTTCCAGCGGCGACTTGCCCACAGAGACTTTGGCATCCACCAGCGGCGACCTGGGAACCGAGCCTGACCTGCCGTCTACAGACGGCGATTTGTCCAGCGATCCGACAGAGTAAATTTGTCCATACGCTCAACAGAAGGAGAAGGAAATGAAGACGAGATGGATTCCCTTGGCGATGGCCTGCATCATGCTCTTATGCATTTTTTCCGGCTGCGCAGCAAATAACGACGAGGCCAGCCAATCCGGCGGCAGCAATGGCGAAGTGACAATGGCCGTTGTGGTTGCCGGCACGTTTGGCGACCGTTCGTTTTACGATTCCTCTAAGGAAGGTGCCGACCGCCTGGCAGAGGACTTTGGTGTGCAGGTGAGGACCATTGAATGCAACAACACAGACCATACCCAGCAGATTCGCAACGCGGCAGACGCTGCCGAGATTGTTGTTTTGGTGGGCTGGGAATTTTTTGACGTGGAAACAGTTGCGGTAGAGTATCCCGAAGTAAACTTCATCTGGATTGACAATGCCACCTCCGCACCGGTAGACAATGTGCTGAATATCACCTATGCCCAAAACGAGGGCTCGTTCCTGGCGGGCTATATTGCCGCCAAAATGTCGGAAACCGGCGTTGTCGGTGCCGTAGGCGGCGAGGACTCGGACACCATTAATGACTTTATCGTGGGCTATACCCAAGGTGCGGCTTATGCCGACCCGGAAGTTCAGGTGGAAGTACAGTATGCCGGCACCTATGATGATCCTGCCGTGGGCAAGGAATGCGCCCTCACCCTCCACGAAAGAGGCGCAGATGTTATCTTCCAGATAGCCTCGAAAACCGGCGACGGCGTATTCCAGGCGGCCCAGGAGGAGGGGTTCTATGCCATCGGCGTGGACTCCGACCAAAAGTACATTGCAGATGATGTAATCATTTGTTCAATGATGAAGCAGGTTGGCAATTCTATTTACCAGGCGGTGTCTGAATATTTGGACGGCGATACCAGCAGGTGGGGAACCACTTGGGTGGCCGATATGGCAACCGGCTACATTGGCATTGGCTATGGCGAAGAAGGGGCAACGCAACAAGTTCCGGACGACTTGAAAGCGGAAGTGGAAGATCTGGCGGAAAAAATTATTTCCGGTGAGATTGCGGTGTCCACCACCCGGTAAAGGCACAACCTGTTGCGGCTCCAGGTTGTGCAGCCTTGCCCGGTTCGTGGGTGCGGCGGCAAAAGGATTGCCCACGTTCTGGGGATGTTGACACATGGAGGAGGGCGGCAGCCCTCCTCTTTGCGCATTTTACGGAGGTGATTTTTTGGGGGAACCGGTGATTCAATTTTCCCACATATCCATGCAGTTTCCTGGCGTTCTGGCCAATGACGATGTGTCGTTGACTGTAGAAAAAGGGGAAATTTTTGCTGTAGTGGGAGAAAATGGTGCTGGAAAAAGCACCTTGATGAACATTTTGTACGGGATTTATACACCTACCGGCGGTAAGCTCACGGTAAAAGGAAAGCCCTTGGACCGGCACAGCCCAAAGGCGGCAATTGCCCTTGGCATTGGCATGGTTCACCAGCACTTCATGCTGGTTCCGTCCTTCACGGTGGCGCAAAACATTGTGCTCAGCCGGGAGCCGCGAAAAGCCGGCGTTTTATATGACAGCAAGCAAGCCCGGCTGCAGGTACAAGCCCTGTCCCAGGAGTATGGCCTCCAGGTCAACCCGGATGCGGTTGTTCGGGAAATTGGCGTTGGTTTGCAGCAACGGGTGGAAATTTTAAAAACCCTGTATCGGGGAGCGGATATTCTGATTCTGGATGAGCCAACCGCTGTGCTTACGCCCCAGGAAACCAGCGAGTTGTTTGCCATTCTCCGGCGCATGGTGGCGGAAAAGGGCATGACCGTTTTGCTCATCACCCATAAGCTCAGTGAAGTCATTGCCGTTGCCGACCGGGTGGCGGTCATGCGGCAAGGCCGCCTGGTGTCCTTAGAAAGCATCGAAAACGTAACGGAGCGAAGTTTAGCCGCCCAGATGGTGGGCAGGAGTGTTCTCCACGATCCCTTCTGCAAAGGTGGCAAGCCCGGCGAAGTGCTGATCCAGGTTGACCAACTGACGGTTCTGGACAACCGGAAACTGCCGGCTGTTCGGGAACTATCTATGACCGTGCGGGCAGGGGAAGTGGTAGGCATTGCCGCAGTGGAAGGCAATGGACAAAGTGAGCTGCTGGAGGCAATTACCGGTATGCGGCCCATATCCGGCGGTACAGTATATATCCGGGGGAAGTCCATCCAGGGGATGAGCCCCGGCCAGATCCGGCGGCTCGGTCTTGCCCATGTGCCGGAGGACCGGCTGGCCACCGGCGTTTCTACCCAAGCTACCGTCAGTGAAAATTTGATCATGGGTAAGCATTGGTCATTGACCAAGTTTGGCTTCCATTTGCGGAAAAGCGCCATTGCCCGCTATGCGGCAAAACTGGTAGGCCGCTTTGACATTCGCGCGGCCAGCCTGGATACGGTGACTGGCACCCTGTCCGGCGGAAATGTGCAAAAGCTGGTGATCGCCCGGGAGTTTTCCTTTGACGCGCCGGTTTTGGTGATTGCCCAACCGACTCGCGGGGTGGACATTGGCGCCATCGAATTTATTCACCAGCACATTATGGATAAGCGCGCCCAAGGCTGCGCTATTCTGCTTTGTTCGGCAGATCTGGATGAGATTTTCCGGTTGTCAGACCGGATTCTTACCATGTACGGGGGAAAAATTACCGGCCAATTTCAAGCTAGCCAAATCACCAAAGAGGAACTTGGCTACTATATGACCGGCGCACGGCAAAAGGAGGACGGCCATGGCTCAGAAGAAAAAGCCTAATTGGGGCTACTTTGCCTCCCTGGCCTTATCCGTTGGCCTGGCACTGGCAGCCGGCGCCATCATTATGTGGGCAGCGGGCTACAATCCCGTGGAGGCTTACGGCGCACTGCTCCAGGGGGCTACGGGGTGCGACACCATTGGGGAATTTTTTACAGAACTGTTCACCAAGCGTCAATTTGGCAACACGCTGGAATATACCATGGTGTTGGCATTGACCGGCCTTGCCTGCGCCCTGGGCGCACGGGCGGGTATTTTTAACGTTGGGGGAGAAGGTCAGCTGTACTTAGGCGCAATTGTCTCTGCCTACATTGGGGTTTTGCTCTCCGGCTGCTCTGCCTGGCTGGCCATTCCGGCAGCTGCCCTGGGGGCAATGGCGGTGGGCGGCGCATATGCCTGGATTCCCGGCGTATTAAAGGTAAAGCTAAAGGTGAATGAGGTTATTACAACCATTATGCTTAACTCCATTGCAATTTACTTTTGCGCGTACTTATCTACCGGCCCCTGGAAGACCAGTCAGGGGAACCGGGTATCCGGTACGGATACGCTGGATGCAAGCTTCCAATTTACCCGGCTGATCAAAGGCTCGTCTTTGTCCACCGCCATTTTTGCGGCAGCGGTGATCGCCTTGCTGGTTTGGTATGTCATGAGCAAAACAGCTACCGGTTATTCTCTGAAAATGACCGGGCAAAACCGGCGGTTTGCCTTTTTCTCCGGGTTAAAGGTGGATACCCTCACCATCGGGGCCATGACCATTTCCGGCGCCATGTGTGGGCTGGTGGGTATGTTTGAAGTTTACGGCTTGAAGGGCAACTATCAGGATGGGATCAGCAATGAATTCTATTTTGATGGTTTACTTGTGGCCATGATTATGCGGTATAGTCCGGTGGGGATTATCTTTATGAGCATCCTGTTTGCCGTTTTGCGCATCGGCGCTTCCGGGATGGAATTGAACGCAGGCGTGCCGGGAGAGCTATACCGGATTATCCAGTCGGTAATTATTTTCTTTATGGCTGCCCAGAGCGGGATATCCGCCGCAGTAAAGGCAAAGCGGGCGGAAAAGAAGGCCCGGCAAGCAGCCAAGGCCAGGCTGGAGGTGAAGAGCCGTGGGTAATCTATTCACCATTGGGTTATTTCAGCAGATGTTGCGCAGTGCAACGCCGGTTGCCTTGGCGGCGCAAGGCGGCTTGATGACAGAACATGCCGGCATTATGAACATTGGCATGGACGGCATGATCCTCATAGGCGCGTTCACTGCCGTCTCTGTGAGCTGGCTGCTGGGCTCTGCGTGGCTTGGCCTGCTGGCGGCGGTATTGACCGGTGTTTTGGTTGGCCTATTTTTCGCATTGTTTGTAGTAAAGTTTAAAAGTGATGAATTTATTATTGGGACAGCACTAAATATTTTCGCTGGCGGTTTAACGGTGTTTTTGCTCCGCGCACTGTTCCAGGTAAAAGGATCCTTCCAAGGGACTGCGGACCGGCCGGTGGTGGGCTTACCCAGAGTGGACTTAGGCGTCCTGAGGGAGATGCCCTTTTTTGGGCCTTTGCTGGACAACAGCTCAATTTTTATTCTGCTGACTTGGATTTTGGTTCTGCTGATGTGGATTTTGGTATACCGCACCCCTTGGGGCCTTTGGATTCGGGCGGCCGGGGAACGGCCAGACGCTCTCCGGACAGCTGGAATCAGTCCACAGAAAATGAAGTGGATATCTTCTGTTGTATGCGGCGCCTTTTGCGGGTTGGCCGGGGCCCAGCTGGCGCTGGGCAACGTGACCATGTTTGCAGAAGGGATGAGCAACAGCAGAGGATACGTTGCCTTTGCCTGTGTCATTTTCGGCGCAGCTAATCCGGGGAAGGCCTATCTGGCCGCCTTAATGTTTGGCTTCTTTGATGCTCTGGGCTACCGGTTGCAGGAATACAATATTAACTCCAACTTAACATCCATGATGCCTTATGTCATTACAGTGATCATGATGGTTTATGTGGTTGTGCGCAGCCAGAAAAAACGGGGAAAATCCCTGGCATAAATGGTTGAACCACCGGCGGCAGCCTGGTATAATGGAGTAGATTTTATTGCGGGGGCTTTCCTGGAGGTGAATATGTTTGCTGTATAAAGCGACATACATTTGCGCTGGCTTGGGTACTGCCGGCTTGGGCATTGGGTTGAGGCTGTTTGATTCGCTCCATTGGCTTTGGCAAATTCCGTTGCTGTTTGCCGGTTTGTGGCTGTCGTTGGTGATATTGGCTCTGCTTTTTTTGCTCCTCTGGTGCGCGCCGATCTCCCTAGAAAAGCCGGTGGAAGAGGATAGCCCTGCTGACCGGCGGCTATTGTGCCTTTACTCAGATTTTGCACTGTCCCTCCTGCGGGTTAAGCGCCATATCACGGGGATGGAGAAGCTGCCCCAACACGGGCGGTTCCTACTGGTGTGTAACCACCTGAGCATTCTGGACCCGGTCTTGCTGCTGGGGTGCATGAAAACCAGCCAGTTGGCTTTTATTTCTAAGCGGGAAAACAACCGGCTGCCGGTGGTCAATAAACTGATGCATAAGACCTTGTGCCAGCTGATCAACCGGGATAACGACCGGGATGCGCTGCTGACCATCTTAAAGTGTGTAGATATTCTGAAACAGGATAAGGCAAACATTGCCGTGTTTCCTGAGGGCTACACTAGCCGGGACGGCCATTTGCAGCCTTTCCGAAACGGTGTATTCAAAATTGCCCAGCGGGCAAAAGTGCCTATCGTGGTCTGCGCCCTTCGGGGAACACCGGCGGTATTTCACAATTTCCTCCGCCTGCGCCGCTCCCATGTGTACCTGGACCTGCTTGCCGTTATCCCGGCGGAGGAACTGAAGGGACAGACCAAGGAGGTGGGCGACCGGGTTCACGCTATTATGGCGGCAGACCTGGACCCGCAAGATCAACGGTAAAGGAAAGCTCCCCGGAATAACCGTTCCGGGGAGCTATGATCTATATTCTGGCTGCTTGCCGCAGTTGCTGTACGCGGTCGGTACGTTCCCAGGGCCGCCCTTCTTCCAGGCCAAAGTGTCCTCGTGCCGCAGTTTCCGCATAGATCGGCTGGCGCAGATCCAAGGTGCGAATAATCCCTGCCGGGGTCAAATCGAACTCCTGCCGCAGCAGCGCGGTGAGATGGTCGTCGGATATGCGGCCGGTACCGTAGGTATCTACCAGCACCGACACCGGCTCAGCCACGCCGATGGCGTAGGCCAGTTCCACCTGAATCCGGTCAGCCAAACCGGCGGCTACCACATTTTTTGCCATATACCTGGCCATATAGGCAGCGCTGCGATCTACCTTGGTGGGATCTTTACCGGAAAATGCGCCGCCACCGTGGCAGAAGTAGCCGCCATAGGTGTCCACAATAATCTTTCTTCCCGTCAAGCCGGTGTCGCCGGCCGGGCCGCCCACCACAAATTTCCCGGTGGGATTGATGTAAATGTGGGCCACATCCCGGATATCAAAGCCGTAGCTGTTGAGCACGGGGGCGATGACCATCTCCTTTACGTATTGCCGTAGGTGGGAGGTGGCAAAGTTGGGCCGGTGCATGATGGACACCACCACGGTGTCTACCCCAACAGGTTTTCCTTGCTGGTCAAACTCCACGGTGACTTGCGCCTTGCCATCCGGCCGGAGATTGGGGTTCTCTTGTACCATCAGCGTGAGCCGGTTGGTCAGCGCACGGGCAATTGCACCGGCCAGGGGCATCAGCTCCGGGGTTTGATTGCAGGCGCCCCCAAACATCATGCCCTGGTCCCCGGCGCCACCCACCTGATCATTGGTGCCCAGGGCAATGTCCGGTGACTGGGTGTGGATACGGCAGAGAATCTCTACCGTATCGGCGCAGAAACCGTCTTCCGCCTGGGTATACCCAATGTCCCGGATGGCTTGCCGGGCAACGGCTGGGTAGTCCACCACCGCCTTGGTGGTAATTTCCCCGGAAATACAGCAGAAGTTGGTGGTGACCAACGTCTCGCAAGCTACCCGAGAATCCGGATCCTGGGCCAGGCAGGCATCCAGAATGCAATCGGAAATGCGGTCGGCCACCTTGTCCGGATGCCCGGTGGTGACACATTCTGAAGTAAATAGTCTTTTTTCCATATGTTTAATTTTCCTTTCTGTCCATCTCCAGGGGAAGGCGGCCGCAAAAAAAGCGCTCCGAAAGGTTCGGAGCGATAAAACACGAATCCTCATCTTTCGTCCAACGCCGGATTTGGCACCTTGTAAACACAGGTTGCCGGGCTTCATCGGGCCGTTCCCTCCGCCACTCTTGATAAGGGTTATGTAATTATGCCACCATTATAGCCGTCCCGGGAAAAAAGTCAAGCGCTATTTTTTTGCCTTCGACAAATTCCGATTTCTGTCTAAATATCTCCGGATTGGGCAAAAATTTCCGTAGCTGGCTTTTGGAATTCACAAAATTGCCATAGACTTTTTCGGAAAGATCCGGTAAAATAGCCACGATGTGTAAAAAGGAGTGAAGCCTGTGAAGGGTTTGCGCAATCGATTTGACCGCTTTTGTTTTCAGCACCGGAACAAAGGGATTCCCAACTTAATGCTCTGGATTATCCTGGCCAATGCCGTGGTCTATGTGGTTCAGTTGGTGGATCCCAGCGATGCTTTGTTCTATGCCCTGCGCTTTGACCGGGATTTAATTCTGCAAGGCCAGGTATGGCGGCTGTTTTCCTTTGTTTTTCTGGAGCTGTACAGCCGG
>DVHJ01000029.1 GCA_018712145.1 Candidatus Faecousia faecigallinarum
CAGGCACTTCCGCTTCTACAATCTGCCAGCCCCGGCGCTTGGGATCTGGATTCATGCCCATGATGCGGCCCCGGCGCTTGTTCAGGTCGCCAATGATGTCGCCCATGTTGGCTTCGGGAATATACACCTTCAGCTCGGAAATGGGTTCCAGCAGGGTGGGGCCGGCGTTGGGCAGGCCGTCTTTGTAGGCGATGCCTGCCGCTGTCTGGAAGGCCATATCCGAGGAGTCCACCGGGTGGGAGGAGCCAAAGTACAGCGTGGCCTTCAGGAACACCACCGGGTACCCGGCCAGCACGCCCTTGTTCACGCAGTTGCGCAGACCCTTTTCCACGGAGGGGATGAAGTTCTTTGGCACGCAGCCGCCTACGGTTTCGTCGGCGAAGATCATCTCCTCCGACTCGTGCTGGGGCTCAAAGCGGATATACACGTCGCCGAACTGGCCATGGCCGCCGGACTGCTTCTTATGCCGGCCGTGGACCTCCACTTTTTTCTTAATGGTTTCCCGATAGGCGATTTTGGCTGGCCGTAGCTCTGCTTCTACATTGTACTTGGACTTCAGCTTAGCGCACAGCACATCCAGCTGCAGATCACCAACGCCGGAGATGACCATTTCCTTGGTCTCGCCGCTGTTGCCAAAGGTGAAGGAGCAGTCTTCTTCGTTCAGCTTGGTCAGTCCATTGGCAATCTTGTCCTCCTGGCCCTTGACCTTGGCATATACCGCCAGGGTGTAGCAGGGCTCAGGGTAGGTGATGGGCGCCAGAGCCATGGTTTTGCCCTGGGTGCCCAGGGTATCGCCGGTGCGGACGGAGGAGAGCTTGGATACCACGCCGATGTCGCCGCAGCAAATCTTGGTGGTATCGTTATATTTCTTGCCCTTGGGGAAGAAGAGGCGGCCCAGTTTCTCGTTGGAACCGGTGCGCAGATTGTTCAGTACCAGATCGGAGGTGATGTCCCCGGCAATGACCTTGAAGAAGGAGTTCTTGCCATACTGATCGCTGAGCGTCTTATAGACAAAAAGCGCGGGGGCACCGTTGGGATCGATGGGCTGGCTGCCACCATCGGCAGTGGGTAGGGGCTTGGCCTCCAGGGGGCTGGGGGCAAACTTCACCAGATTGTCCAGCAGGTTCAGGGTACCCAGGCCGGTCATGGCGCAGCCGCAGAACACCGGGAACAGAGCCCGGCTGGCAATGGCGGCCCGGATGCCGCTTTGCATCTCTTCATCGGTGAACGGCTCTTCCATGAAGAATTTTTCCATCAACTCTTCGCTGGTTTCCGCCACAGCTTCGGTGAGCATATGGCGGTAGAGTTCCAGGTGCTCCGCTGCCTCGCCGGACAGCTCCAGCTTTCCGCCGTCTACCTTTACGGCGGACTGGGTGACTACGTCCACCAGGCCGGCGGCCTTTCCGTTTACCATCACCGGGAAGGTCAGGGGCACCACGCCCTGGCCATAGGTCTCGTGGAGGGCATCATAGACCCGGAAAAAGTCGGCGTGATCCTCGTCCAGTTTAGAAACATAGAACATGGCGGGCAAGCCGGCTTCCTGCAGGGCGTCCCAGCCCTTTTCCGTTCCCACGGCAATGCCATCCTTGGCGGTCAGACAGATGAGGCCCGCCTCGGCGACCCGCAGAGACTGGCTCACCTCGCCGCAGAAAGCGAAATAACCGGGATTGTCCAGCACATTGAGCTTGCATTTATTGTACTCCACGGGAATCAACGCGGTGGAGATGGAGTAGCCCCGCCGGATTTCCTCCGGGTCAAAGTCGCTGACCGTGTTGCCGTCGGCGCGTTTCCCCAAGCGGTCGGTTCCCTTGGTCAGGTACAGCATACTCTCGGCCAGGGCGGATTTTCCGTCGCCGCCGTGGCCCAACAGGCAGATGTTGCGAATGTCCTTGGCTGTGTACATAGAAAATATAACTCCTTTCATGGGGCAAATCCCCATTCGCTACTACGCGCAGTGGTCAGCACCACAACAGTATCGATTATACACGAAAGGGCATATGATTTCAATGCCTTTTTTTGCAATTTCACCAAATCTTATTTTTTTCGGCTTGGCCCTGCTTCCCGGCGGCATTTGCCGGGAAATCTCTACCTTGCAAAACCGGAAAAAGGCACGTATAATGGAGAAAATACCGGATGGGAGGCGTGGACAATGGCAATCTTGACCGCCGTCAATGAGACGATTGCCGATGTGGAGGCAGTAAAAGGCTTTTTTGATTCCTTGACCCTGTCGAAAATCATCCCCCCGCTGATTGTTTTCCTGGTGGGGCTGGTTGCCGTGCGGCTGCTGCTCAAGCTGTTCGACCGGGCTTTGGAGCGGTCAAAGCTGGAGCGTGCCGCTTATGCGATGCTGCGCACCGGGATGAAAGCGCTGCTGTACGTGATTTTGATTTTGACGGTGGCCGGGCAGCTGGGGGTCAATGTGTCCAGTCTGGTCGCTGTGCTAAGCGTGGTATCTCTGGCCCTGTCCCTGGCGGTGCAGGGGGCGCTGACCAACATTGTCGGCGGGATTACGCTGTTGACCACCCACCCGTTTAAGGCCGGGGACTATGTGGAGATTGGCGATATCTCCGGCACGGTGCAGGAGGTGGGGGTTACCTACACCAAGCTCCTCACCCCGGATAGCAAAACCATCTGCATCCCCAACAGCACCGCTGCAGCGGCGGAAATCACCAACTATTCCACGGCGGGAACCCGCCGGGTGGAAATTACCGTGTCGGTGGACTATGGCAGCCAGGCGGAGGCGGTGAAGGCCGCTCTACTGCGGGCGGCGGCATTGCCGGCGGTGCTGCCGGAACCGGCGCCCTTTGCCGGGCTGCAGGCCTACGGGGACAGCGCGGTGGTCTACGTTCTGCAATTTTGGACCCAAACGGCGGACTATTGGCCCACCTTTTATGCCGTCAACGAGGCCATTGCCCGGGAATTTGCCCGGGACGGGATAGTGATGCCCTATCCCCACTTGCAAGTACATTTGGACGGCGCAACCAAAGGACAGCGAAATCCGTCAGGAGAATTGAAGGAACAGGAGGCAGACGGCCTTGGAGGATAATCAGATTATCGATCTGTACTGGAGCCGCAGCGAGTCGGCCATTGCCGAAACCGAGGGTAAGTACGGCGCATACTGCCGTTCCATTGCCTACGGCATTTTGCACAACCATTTGGATGCGGAGGAATGCGTCAACGACGCCTGGCTGCGGGCCTGGGGGGCTATCCCACCCCAGCGGCCTGGCAAGCTTTCGGCCTTTCTGGGGCGGATCACCCGGAACCTGGCGCTGGACCGGTATGACTACAACAACGCCGCTAAGCGGTCGGTGGAATTTGACCAGCTCCTGTCGGAGCTGTCCGACTGCATTCCTGACCGGCGGGATGACTATGCCCAGACCGAGCTCACTGAAATCCTCAATGGGTTTTTGCGCACCCTGCCCCGGGAGAAACGGAACCTGTTCCTTCGCCGGTATTGGCACTGCCAGTCTGTGGAAGAGCTGGCAAAGCTGTATGGCATGAGCCAGGGGGCTGTGAAGTCCAGCCTGTTCCGCATCCGGAACAAGCTGCGGGCCCATTTGGAAAAGGAAGGTGTTGGCATTGAATAAGTTGGATCTGTTCCGCGCCCTGGGAGATGTGGACGATACATTTGTGGAGGAGGCGGAAAAGGTGCCCAAAAAGCGGCTGCGGTTCCCCTGGGGTACGGCGGTGGCCGCATGCCTGTGCGTTGCTGCGTTATTTTTGGCCTTCCGGGTGTTCCCGGGGCAAAAGGACGGAGAGACGGCCGGGACGAATTTGCCGGCTACCGTCCGGGAAAGCGGGGGAACGACTGCCAGTATAGCTGGAGAAGAAGGCCAGATTTCCCCCGACAGCGTCAGTCCCCAGGGGGCGGAAACGGTGCGGCCCCAGGGGACGGAAACACCCCAGACGGTGAATAGCTACGGCCAGTACCCGGCGGATTTTGCCTTCACCCTGAGTTGGGATGGCCGGGTATACGACAGTGCCGCCGGGGTGGACACTGCCGCCAACGGCGCTACCACCCGGCTGGCGCTAACGGCGGAGCAGCTCCAGGCGGCCTGGAATTTGCTGTCCGGTCTAGAGCTCAGTGGCGGCGGCTCCGGGGAGATCACCCTGACGGTTACCTATGACGGCCTTACCCGGCAGGAGAGCCTAGGCAGCGATGATTACGGTCCTGCTCTGTCAATATGTACGGAGCTGGCCCGCCTGGTGTGGGGAGACAGCGTAGAATAAAGACCATTGCCGGCCGGGGCTACCTGGCCGGCATTTTGGGGTTCTAGCCAAGCCTGCCGGGACATACCCTGTAGTAAACCATGGCAGGAGCGTCCTCCTGCCGAGTCTGAAGGAGGCAGGATGGCGATGGAAAAAACCATATACCAAGAAATTGCCGCCAGAACCGGAGGCGATATTTACGTGGGGGTTGTCGGGCCGGTGCGCACCGGAAAATCCACCCTCATTAAGCGGATTATGGAAGCGCTGGTCATTCCCAACATTGACGACCCCTACCGGAAGGAGCGGGCAAGAGACGAACTGCCCCAGAGCGGCTCCGGTAAGACCATCATGACCTCGGAGCCGAAATTTGTGCCGGAGGAGGCGGTGGAAATCTCCCCAGACGGCACGGCAAAGCTGCGGGTGCGGATGATTGACTCCGTAGGTTACATGGTAGAGGGCGCCGTGGGCGCCATGGAGGACGGCCAGCCCCGGATGGTGGCCACCCCCTGGTATGACCATGAGATTCCCATGACTGAGGCGGCGGAGCTGGGGACGAAAAAGGTGATGGAGGAGCACTGCTCCATTGGCCTGGTGGTGACCACCGACGGTACCGTTACCGACATTCCCCGGCAGGACTATCTCCAGGCGGAGGCCCGGGCCATTGCCGATATGCAGGCCACCGGAAAACCCTTTTTGGTGGTGGTCAACAGCCGGGACCCCCAGGGCAGCCAGGCCCAAGCTCTGTGCCGCCGCTTGGCAGAGGAGCATGGGGTTGGCGTGTATGCCGCTGATGCCCAAACCCTTACCGCGCCGGAGATCGGCGAATTGCTGCGGGATCTGCTCTATGCCTTTCCTATGCAAGAATTGCGGGTATTTCTGCCCCGGTGGATGGATGCGCTGGAGTATGATCATCCCATTAAGGCGGCGCTGTATGACGCCCTGGCCAGCCGGGCCGGGGAGATTACCGCCCTGAGCCAGGCCAAGGGCATACTGGAGACCCTGGGACAGCTGGAGAATGTGTCCGGTGTCCGGATCCCTCAGATTGACCTGGGGACGGGGACAGTGTCCTGCGAACTGCAATTCCCGGAAAGTTTGTACTATGAGATTCTCAGCAGCCGCACCGGCTTCACCATCACCGGGGAAGGGGAGCTGCTGGAATTGCTCACCCAATTGTCCCAGGTCAAAGCGTCCTATGACAAGATTGCCTCTGCCTTGGAAGAAGCCCAGGCCACTGGCTACGGCGTAGTTGTACCCACCCGGGCGGAAATGAAACTGGAAACGCCGGAGCTAATTCGCAAAGGTAGCGCTTACGGTGTCCGGCTGAAAGCCGGGGCACCCTCCATCCACATGATGCGGGTGGATCTGGATGCGGAAATCAGTCCTATGGTGGGGGGTGAACAGCAGTCCCAGGAGCTGGTGCGCAGCTTGACCCAGCAATTTGAGACCAACCAGGAGCAGCTATGGGAGAGTAACATTTTCGGCAAATCTGTCTATGAAATGGTGAGCGACAGCCTGGTGAGCAAGCTCCGCCGGATGCCGGAAGATATCCGGGCCAAGTTCCGCGGTTCTTTGTCCCGTACGGTGAACGAAGGGGCAACGGGGATGCTGTGCATTTTATTCTAACGGTTGTTCCGGCGGCCCCAGTGCGCCGCCGGTAAACAGAAAGGCAAAAGGACCTGCGGCAAACCGGGACTTTGCTGCAGATCCTTCCTGCAGGCGGCAGTCTGACCTTCGGCAATTGTATCTCTTTACTTTTTTGCCAAGCTTGAAAATCTTTGCATGTCACGATATAATACAGGCAAAACGCTGCGGCTGTGCTGACCACAGTGCAAGCCGCACAGTGGGGAGCCAGATATGCCGGTTGACATGAAGGAAACAATCGCAGAGGCGGCCAGAACGCTTCTCATGGAGAAAAACAAGAAAAAGCTGACGGTTAAAGACATCGTGGATGAATGCAAAATTACACGGCAGGCGTTTTATTATCATTTTGCGGATATTCCAGAGCTGCTCCGATGGATCCTGGAAAGAGAAACCGAAAAAATGCTGAAGGATTCACAGGCACTGGGGGATCCGGAGCAAAGCCTCAGATATTTTTTCCTGAAAGCGATCAACGTGCTGCCTTATGTAAAAAAGGGTATGCAGAGCAATTACCGGGACGAATTGGAACGGCTCCTGACGCAGAATATATATAACCTGTTCGAGCAGGTGATTGATTCCGGCAACCTATACCGCAACAACACCCGCCTGGAGGTGAAGTTGATTCTGCGCTATCACAGTCAGGCTATTTTGGGCATCCTTCGGGAGTGGACGGATGAGGACACAAATAACCTGGACACGATTGTCCGTCAGGTTTATCTCCTGATGACAGGTAAGACGTCGCCGCTTGGCTGAAAACAGAATATTTGTCAGAATTACCGGAGTGTAAACATGCTTTACACTCCGGTTTTTGTGTCTATACACGGCAACAGGCGTGACAATGGAGATTTCGGGATAAGCGGTTAAACTATGTACAAAGCAAGGGGGTGTCAATATGTCACATGCGATCCTTTCTGTCAAACTGCACGAGCTGGATGAAAAAATTGCAAGAATGCGCAGCCGGATCCAGTTGAGCCAGTGTGCCATGCGGGGCAGGCTTACGCAGGAAATTTCCGCGCTTGAGCAGGAATGCGCGGAAACTGACCTGATATTGCAGGAAAGGCTGAAATTTTCCAGAGCAGGTGTGGTTACAGCGCTCTCAGCGGCGTATGAAAAAATCGAATTGGTGCGCCAAGAGGCAGAGCAATGCCTACAGTCGTACGCGGCGAAGGGAGAACAGCCCTACGCCTCGGTGGAAGAAAAAATACTGCTTGCAGAGTACGCGCTGGATTTTGCCATGCAGGCGGCGGACAGGGCCCTGTTGCTTTCTCTGAAAGCGATTGAAGCGCAGACAAGGCAGCAGGAGCAGGATGAAGGGAGTTTAATATGAAAGAAGTAAAATCACCAAAGAAACCACTTATTTATTACTATGGAATCGTTTTGCTGATCATTTTCTTGTTCAATATCCTCATTATGCCTATGCTGGCGCAAGGGCAGGTGGTGGAGGTGGACTATGGTACCTTTATGGATATGATTGAGGCAAAGAAGATCGGCACAGTACAGGTAGAGGATAATCAAATATTATTTACCGATAAGGAAAGCGCCGTGGTCTACAAGACTGGCGTAATGGAGGATCCAACGCTTACGGAGCGCCTGCATGACTCCGGCGCACAGTTTGCAAAGGTAATCGAGCAGACCATGTCCCCACTCATGAGCATACTCTTAACTGTGGTTTTGCCTATGCTTATTTTCATCGGTCTGGGGCAGTACATGAGCAAAAAGCTGATGGAGCAAGCAGGGGGAAAAAATGCCATGGCTTTCGGCATGGGCAAGAGCAATGCTAAAGTTTATGTCCAGTCGACAGAGGGGATACATTTCAGCGATGTTGCCGGTGAGGACGAGGCAAAAGAGAGTTTGGCGGAAATTGTAGACTACCTGCACAATCCCCAGAAGTACACGGAAGCTGGCGCCTCCATGCCCAAAGGTGTTTTGCTGGTAGGCCCTCCGGGCACTGGAAAAACCATGCTGGCAAAGGCGGTGGCTGGTGAAGCAAACGTTCCCTTTTTCTCCATTTCCGGCTCAGAATTTGTGGAGATGTTCGTGGGTATGGGCGCTTCTAAGGTGCGGGATCTGTTCAAGCAGGCCAAGGAGAAGGCGCCTTGCATTGTATTCATAGACGAGATTGACGCCATCGGCCAGAAGCGCAACACCAGCGGTATGGGCGGCAACGACGAGCGGGAGCAGACCCTTAACCAGCTGCTTACCGAAATGGACGGATTTGCAGGCAACACCGGCGTCATTATTCTGGCGGCAACCAACCGCCCGGAATCGCTTGACCCGGCTTTGACCCGGCCTGGGCGCTTTGACCGGCGTGTGCCGGTGGAGCTTCCGGATCTGGCCGGACGCGAGGCGATATTGAAAGTACACGCGAAGAAGGTAAAGCTGGCGCAGGACGTTAGCCTGCGCAATATCGCCCGCATGGCCTCCGGCGCTTCAGGCGCGGAGCTGGCCAATATCATCAATGAAGCGGCGCTGCGGGCTGTCCGCAACGGCCGTACTATCGTCAACCAATCTGACCTGGAGGAGAGCATTGAGGTGGTAATTGCCGGATACCAGAAGAAAAACGCTATGCTTTCGGACAAAGAGAAGCTGGTTGTATCGTACCACGAGATTGGGCACGCATTGGTTGCGGCTAAACAGACTAACTCGGCTCCCGTGCAGAAGATTACCATTATCCCACGTACCTCCGGTGCGCTGGGGTATACGATGCAGGTGGACACTGGAGACAAATACCTGTTGACGAAAGCGGAAATTGAGAACAAAATTGCGACCTATACCGGTGGGCGTGCCGCAGAGGAGATCGTCTTTGGCGAGATTACCACTGGTGCGAGCAACGATATCGAACAGGGCACTAAGCTGGCCCGCGCCATGATCACGCAATATGGCATGAGCGAGGAGTTCGACATGGTGGCCATGGAGACGGTGAACAATCAGTACCTGGGCGGCGACACATCGCTTGCTTGCTCTGCGGATACCCAGAAAGAAATTGACCGAAAGGTGGTAGAGCTTGTCAAGACACAGCATGAAAAAGCAAAGCGTATTCTCCAGGCAAACCGTGCAAAGCTTGATGCGCTGGCGAAGTTCCTTTACGAAAAGGAGACCATAACAGGTGATGAGTTCATGGAAATTTTGACATCAGGAGGGGAAGAACAATGAGAAATCGTTCGGGATTTGGATGGCTTGAGCTGGTAATCGGGATTATTCTGATTCTGCTGGGGATTTTCACCTTTGTCAACCCTGGTATTGCGCTGACCGGTTTCGTGGTTGCCTATGGCATGATTGCCATCGTTATGGGCATTGCGGATATTGTGTTGTACGTTAGGGCGGAGCGATACACCGGATTTGGCCCCGTTGTGTCGTTGGTGGCCGGAATACTCAGCGTGATGTCCGGCGTGATGCTGTTGATGTACCCCGATGCAGGGAAATGGGTACTGTCTTTGCTGTTCCCCATCTGGTTCATTGCGCACTGCATCTCCAGGTTGGCGCATTTACACATGATTCGCTTGACAGCGGGAAAGGTAATGTACTATTTTACGCTGATAGTCAATATCATCGGCCTGGTTCTGGGTTTTATGATGCTGCTCCGGCCGTTGGTATCGCTGCTGTCGGCCAGCTATATTGCCGGCACATACCTGATTTTGTTGGGCGTTGACGGCATTGTGGTAGCATTTAGCGGTATGGGTTCGAGAAAATGACAGATGCAGTAACTGCCTGCCAACGGCGCCGGGAAGGGGGCGGATAAATGAGCTTGTTTTTACGATTGAGCTTTCTGTTTTTTCTTGGCTCTGTGGGCGGCTGGGTGGCAGAGCTCTTGTTTAGGCGGTTCTTATCCTCGGCAAATCCCCAGCGGAAATGGATAAACCCCGGATTTTGTGTGGGACCTTATCTGCCGCTTTACGGCGTGGGGCTTTGCCTGCTGTATTTGATTGCTTCCGTTGGAGAAGAACATCTGCCTACGGACATATTGGGATATGAACTGCTGCTGGTTGTGCTGATGGGCGGGGCAATGACGCTCACAGAATATGTGGCCGGTGTACTCGCACTTAAGGTAATGAAGGTGCGGCTATGGGATTACAGCGGAAAACCAGGCAACATCCAAGGCATTATTTGCCCCAAGTTTTCAGCAATTTGGCTGGCGGCCAGCGCCGTATACTACTACCTTATTCACCCGTATATTCTGGGCGCACTGAAATGGCTTTCGGAAAATTTGGCGTTTAGCTTTGTCATCGGATTGTTTTTCGGCATTTTTATTGTTGACGTAGTATATTCCACCCAGCTGGTGGTGAAGTTTAAACGATTTGCTGAAGAAAACGATGTGATTGTCAAGCTGGAAAATATAAAGGCGAACATACGCCGTTACCACGAAGAGACAAAGCAGCGGTATCACTTTTTCCGTCCCCTCTCTTCCGACAAGCCACTGGCAGACCATTTGCGTGCAATGCGGTCATCTTTTGAAAGCCGCAAAATCCGCCCTTCCGGCAAGCAGAAAAAACGGGATAAAATGAGGTGAGCGCCTTGAAGAAAAACACAAAAGTTACGCTGTTGGCGGTGGGTCTGGCCGCCGGTGCCGCAGCGGTCATTGCAAGATGGACATGGGAAAAGTCCAGGGAAACAGGCAGAAAGCAGCGATAACGAAAAGCCGGAACAAAAAAGAACATCCCATTGCCCCCGGTACGGTCGGAGAAGAGCTCCAGCTGCAATATAGCGCAATATGGCGTTAATCAAAAATTTGCCCGGCAGTTCTTCGGGAAGGATCTTGCAATGTTATGGAATTTCGCATATAATGCCAATGGTGTAGTGTGAAATTTTGCGAGGTGAGAACATGAGACTCTGGATCGATGGACTGCCGGTGGATGTTGCGCCGGGGAAAAGCCTGCTGGACGGCGTGCAGCAACTGATGCTGGATTCACCGTTGCTTTCCCAGCGGCCGCTGGCTGCCCGAATTGCCGGTGAGACGTTTACCCTGAACTATATCCCACAGCGAGAGGCGGACACCTTGCCGGATGGTACAGTAACCATGCGGCGGGCAATGGTAGCTTCCGGAGGGAAAGTAACGCTTTTGCGGTATGCTGATCACCGGGGTAAGCAGGTCTATACCCGGACGGTTCAGTTTGTGCTGTTTCTGGCAGTACGGCAGCTTTGGCCGGCGGCCGTGGCCAAAATGAATTTTACCGTGGGGGATACGTTAAACGTTACCATTGAAAAGCAGCCTCAGTTCTGCGCCAATGATGTGCCGGCGCTAAAGGCGGAGGTAGAAAAACTGGTGGCGATGGATATCCCCCTGATCCGCCGGAGGATTACTACCCGGCAGGCCATGGATATGTTTGCCCATGACGGTCAGGAGGATAAGGCGCGGCTGCTGGCTTGGCGGCAGGCGCCTTACTTCGATGTATACCAGTATGGGGATTACATGGACTATTTCTATGGAGAGATGGCGCCGTCCACTGGTTATGTTTCCGTGTGGGATATGGTGTCCGACGGGGGCAACGGAATACAGTTTTGCTTTCCCGATCCTCAAAATCCAGATACCGTTGCCCCTTACCGGCAAATGCCCAATTTTTCTGCGGTATGCGCGGAGAGTGAGCGCTGGTGTGCCCTGATGGATTGCGATACGGTGGCGGATTTGAATGAACTGGTGCAGGCAGGACGGCTGGGGGAGCTGATCCGGGTAAACGAGGCCTTACATGAGAGAAGCTTTTCCCAGATTGCCGACCAAATTCTGGACCGGAAGGCCAAAGCCGTCTTGCTGGCGGGACCTTCCTCTTCCGGGAAGACCACCAGCGCCAACCGCCTGGCGGTGCAGCTGCGAGTGCGGGGGAAGCGGCCAATTCTCATGTCGTTGGACGATTACTATATTGACCGGGACAAGATTGCGCCGGGGCCGGACGGAAAGCTGGATCTGGAACACATCAATACCATTGATACCCAGCTGTTCCGGTGGGATTTGACCGATCTGCTTTCTGGCCGCACGGTGAATCTGCCCAAATTTGACTTTATGACCGGACGGCGGGTAAAAAGCGATCAGTACATTTCTCTTGGTCCTGACACAATCATTATCATTGAAGGATTACACGGGCTGAATCCGGCATTGCTGCCGGAGCACGTGGAAAAAAACTTGGTGTTCCGCTTGTACGTCAGCGCGCTGTTCCCCTTGAATTTGGACAATCACAATCGCATCCCGACCAGCTATCTCCGGCTGCTGCGGCGGATTGTCCGGGACCATGAAACCCGCAATGCCTCCGTATCCCACACCCTATCTATGTGGGATTCGGTGCGCCGGGGGGAGGAGCGGTGGATATTCCCCTACCAGGAAAATGCGGACGTGATTTTCAACAGCTCTCTGGTCTATGAGCTGGCTCTGCTGAAAACCCATATCTTCCCGTTGCTGGACGCAGTCCCGCCAGAAGATCCCTATTATGAAGAGGTCCGCTCAATTGTCAAAGTGCTCAATTACGTATTGCCGGCAGAGGCGGACAGGGAAGTGCCGCCCACCAGCATTCTTCGGGAGTTTATTGGCGGCAATTGCTTTTATCCGTGATCGGTATCGATTTCGCTTCCCTTTGTACATCTCAGGCCATAGAGAAGGCATTCCCATTGCCAGGAATTTCCCAAATTGTTACAATATCCATGATTGACCGCCTCGGCGGAGAATACAGGAGGATGGAAAATGGAACAAGCAGTATTTGCCTTTCGCATCAGCGGAAAGCCGGTGACCTGCGAACGCTATGGCTTTGGCCACATCAACAAGACCTACCGGATTGTCACAAACTGGGGCTATATGTATGAGCTCCAGAAAATCAACCGCCATGTGTTTCCGGATATCCCGGCGCTGATGGAAAATGTGGGTGCGGTGACCCGGTATGCCGCCCAGCGTGTCCGTCACCCCATGGAGGCGCTCCGGCTGGTGCCTACCCTGGAGGGGAAGGACTGGTATCAGGATGAGAACGGGGAGTGCTGGCGGATGTATCACCATGTGGAAAACAGCATTTGCTTCCAGCGGCCCAGCTCTTTAACGGATTTCTACGAAAGCGCCAAGGCTTTTGGCAGCTTCCAGGAGATGATGGCGGGTTTCCCGGCGGAGCAGCTTCACGAAACCATCCCCAATTTCCACAATACGCCGGTGCGTTACCAGCAGTTTCATGCAGCCTTGCAGGCGGATAAGCTGAACCGCGCCCAGGGCGTGAAGAAGGAAATTGACTTTTTCCTGTCCCGGGAGGCCGGCGCCAGCCTGCTGGTGGATCTGCAGGCGGCGGGGAAGCTGCCCCTGTTGGTGACCCACAACGACGCCATGCTGAATAACGTTCTGTTTGACCGGACTTCCCGGAAAGCGGTGTGCGTGGTGGATCTGGACACGGTGATGCCTGGTCTTTCCCTGTATGATTTTGGCGATTCCATCCGGTTCGGCGCCAATAAAGCCGCCGAGGATGAGCAGGACGCGGCAAAAGCCGGCCTGGACCTGGACATGTACCGGGCCTATCTCCGGGGCTACCTGGAAACCTGCCCCAGCCTGACCCAGGAGGAAGTGAAGCACCTGCCGGACGGCGCCAGAATCATCACCCTGGAGTGCGGCTTGCGCTTCCTGACAGACTATCTCCAGGGGGATGTTTACTTTGCCACCGCCCGCCCGGAGCACAATCTGGACCGCTGCCGCACCCAGATTGGACTGGTGCAGGATATGGAGAATCAATGGGATGCCATGGCGGCATCGGTGTAAGGAGGAGTAAGCCATGCGGGTTATCGTAGCCAGTAATAATGAAGAAATCGGCGAAATTGCCGGTGGAATGATCACCAAAGTTGTCCAGGACAAGCCCACCGCCACCCTGGGGCTGGCCACTGGCAGCAGCCCGGAGGTGGTGTATGCCAGCATGATCCGGGCCTACCAGCGGGGCGAGGTGGATTTTTCCCAGGTTCACACCGTGAATCTGGACGAGTACCTGGGCCTGGCCCCGGACCATCCCCAGAGCTACCGGTATTTCATGGACAGCCACCTGTTTAACCACATCAATGTGCCGAAGGAGAACACCTTTGTGGCTTCCGGCATCGGGGATGAGGAGGAGTGTATCAAGGACTTCCGCTCGATTCTCAACCGCACCCATGTGGACATCCAGCTGCTGGGCATCGGTGAGGACGGCCATATTGCCTTTAACGAGCCTGGCCAGGTGCTCCACAACAATGCCCACGTGGAATCCCTGACGGAGAGCACCATCTCTGCCAACGCCCGCTTCTTTGCCAGCGCGGACGAGGTGCCGAAGAAAGCCATTTCCATGGGCATGGGGGATATTATGCGGGCCTCAAAGATTATCCTGATTGCCTCCGGGCACAAAAAGGCGGATGCCATTGCCGGCCTGATCATGAATGAAAATGTGGACGTGCACAACCCATCCACCATGCTGAAAATGCATCCCGATGTGACGGTTATCATTGACCGTCCTCTGGCGGATCTGGTGGGCTACACCGACTAATTCATTCCCCAGATGCACGTTGGCGCACAAACCGCCGGTTTGTGCGCCTTCTGCGTAACTGGACAAAAAACAACGGTGGTGATATAAACATGAATGCGCCGGTAGACGTGAGCGGACTTTACCTGGAAACGCCCCGGTTAATCCTGCGGCCCTGGCAAATGACGGATTTGGAGGACTTCTATGCCTACGCCAGCGTGGACGGCGTGGGGCAGATGGCCGGCTGGAAGCCCCACGAAAGCCGGGCGGAATCCCAGGCTGTTTTGTCGGCGTTCATCGCCGGAAACCGGACCCTGGCCCTGGAACTCAAGGAGAACCGGCAGGTTATCGGTTCTTTGGGGCTGGAGCCGGTGCAGCAACTGGGGCCGGAGCTGGACGGCCTAAAGGGCAGGGAACTGGGCTATGTGCTGGCCAAGGCCCATTGGGGAAAAGGACTGATGCCGGAAGGGGCAGAGGCGGTGATCCGCCACTGCTTTTCCGTGCTGGGGTTTGATTTTCTGACCTTGGAATACTTCCTGTGGAACCGGCAATCTGCCCGGGTGTGTGAAAAGCTGGGCTTCCGGTTTTACCGCAGGACCCAGGCGGAAACCCAGCTGGGCGCCACGGAGCAGTGTAACCTGCACATTCGCTTTCATCCCAAATATGACGAGGTGACCAATGTTTAAGCTGATCAAAACCGAGGGCGCCGCCCGCCGGGGCGAGTTTACCTGCGCCCATGGAACGGTACAGACCCCGGTATTTATGAATGTAGGCACCCAGGCGGCCATCAAAGGCGGGCTAAGCGCCAAGGATTTGGGAGAGATTGGCTGCCAGGTGGAGCTGTCCAACACCTACCACCTGCACCTGCGGCCGGGGGACAAGGTGGTCCGGCAAATGGGCGGGCTGCACCGGTTCATGACCTGGGACCGGCCAATCCTCACGGATTCCGGGGGGTTTCAGGTATTTTCCCTGGCACAGCTGCGGAAAATTCAGGAGGAGGGGGTATACTTTTCCTCCCACATCGACGGCCGGAAAATTTTTATGGGCCCGGAGGAAAGTATGCAGATTCAATCCAACCTGGGGTCGGATATCTGCATGGCCTTTGACGAGTGCATTGAAAACCCGGCGCCCCGGGCATATGTACAGCAAAGCGTGGACCGTACCTACCGCTGGCTGGTGCGGTGCAAGGGGGAAAATGCTCGGCTCAACCGGCTGCCGGATACGGTAAATTCCCAGCAAATGCTCTGGGGCATTAACCAAGGCGGCACTTACCGGGATATTCGGATCAGCCATATGCAGAAAATTGCGGAGCTCGACTTGCCGGGCTATGCCATCGGCGGCCTGGCCGTGGGGGAGAGCACCCAGGAGATGTATGAGATCATTGAGGCGGTGGAGCCCTATATGCCCAAAGAGAAACCCCGGTATCTCATGGGGGTAGGCACCCCGGGAAATATCATCGAGGGAGTGTACCGGGGCATTGACTTTTTTGACTGCGTGATGCCTGCCAGAAACGCCCGGCATGCCCGGCTGTTTACCTGGGACGGGGCAATTAACCTGAAAAACGCCAAGTATGAGACGGATCCCCAGCCCATTGACCCCAGCTGTGACTGCCCGGTTTGCCGCCGGTACTCCCGGGCCTATCTGCGGCACCTGTTCAAAGCAGAGGAAATGCTGGCCATGCGGCTGTGCGTCATGCACAACCTGTATTTTTATAATCAACTGATGGCAAAGATTCGCCAGGCCTTGGACAATGGCACATTTTCCGCCTTCCGCAATGCCTATGCCGCCCGGCTGGACCGGAGAATTTGAAAATATTTCTTGCAAATTCCCATTAAACTGGTATAATAGGCGTGATTAAACCATGGGTATCCGGGGGGAGTTGGCCTGTTGGCCAATGAACCGGAATTCACGAACGGAGGAATATTCATGCATCATTTCCTGGAATCCACTGGCACAAGCAGTACAGGCGGCATGGGCAGCATGATTCTCATGCTGGTGCTCATGTTCGGCGTTTTGTACTTCTTGATGATCCGGCCGGAGAACAAGAAGAAAAAAGCCGCCGAGCAGATGAGAAACGCCGTCAAGGTGGGGGACGAAATCACCACCATCGGCGGCATCAAGGGCGTCGTCTGTAGCGTCAGGGACGAGAAAATCGTCATTGAAACCAGTGCCGACCGGGTGCGGGTGGAGTTTGCCAAGTGGGCCATTTCCACCAACGATACCGCGGCCAAGGATGCCCAGGCCAAGGCTGAGCAGGAAGCTGCTGCCAGGAAAAAGGCAAAGGAAGAGAAAAAGGCGGGGAAGGGCAAGCAGTAAGCCGCTTCTGCCGTCACCCATCAGAAAGCCACCCCAGGGCTGCCTCAACATTTGTTGTGAGGCAGCCCTGCTTTGTCTAAAACAGAAAGACGCCGCCGGTCTTTTGTAATTGCCTGTTGCAATTTTGCTATGCTTTCCTGTATAATAAACGTAATTCGGGCCCTATTTCCGGCCCAGGAAAGAAGTGGTGAATGATGCTGTATATCGGTGTCGATTTAGGCACCTCCGCGGTGAAGCTCCTGCTGATGGATGAGCAGGGCAGTATCCGCAATATGGTTACCCGAGCCTATCCCCTGGAGTTCCCCCACCCGGGTTGGAGCCAACAAAACCCGGCGGATTGGCGGGAAGCCGTGCTGGAAGGAATTCCCGCCTTGCTGGCGGGATTTGACCGGTCCCAGGTGGCCGGCATTGGCGCAGGCGGGCAGATGCACGGTCTGGTGGTACTGGACGAACATGACCAGGTGATCCGCCCGGCCATTTTGTGGAATGATGGGCGAACCGCCAAACAAGTGGAGTATCTCAATAACCAGATTGGGAAAGGCCAGCTGTCCCAGTGGACGGCCAATATTGCCTTTGCCGGGTTCACTGCACCGAAGCTCCTCTGGATGCGGGAAAATGAACCGGAGCTGTTTGCCCGGATTCACAAAATCATGCTGCCCAAGGACTACATCAACTATGTGCTCACCGGGGTGCATGCAACGGACTATTCCGACGCTTCCGGTATGCTGCTGCTGGATGTGGAGCATAAGTGTTGGTGCAGGCCCATGCTGGAGCTGTGCGGCATTCGGGAGAGCCAGATGCCCAAGCTGCTGGAAAGCTACATGCCGGTGGGCACCCTGCTGCCGGAGATCGCCGCCCGGCTGGACCTGCCGGAGACCGTGGTGGTGGCCGCCGGGGCGGGGGACAATGCTGCCGCCGCCGTGGGAACCGGCACGGTAGGCGAAGGGGGCTGCAATATCTCCCTGGGCACCTCGGGAACGATTTTCATCTCCTCGGAGCACTTCCGGGTGGACGCCAATAATGCGCTGCACGCCTTTGCCCACGCCGACGGCGGCTATCACCTGATGGGCTGCATGCTCTCCGCCGCCTCCTGCAACAAGTGGCTGATGGAGGATATCTACCACACCACCGACTATGCCGCAGAACAGGCTGGCATTACCGATGGAAAGCTGGGCAATAATCACGTGTATTTCCTCCCCTACCTGATGGGAGAGCGGAGCCCAATCAACGACACCAACGCCCGGGGAACCTTCATTGGCATGACCATGGACACCACCCGGCAGGATCTGACCCAGGCGGTGCTGGAAGGGGTGGCGTTTGCCATCCGGGATTCCTTTGCTGTGGCCCAGTCCCTTGGCATTGCCATTACCAAAAGCAAAATCTGCGGCGGCGGGGCGAAAAGTCCCCTGTGGAAGAAGATCCTGGCCAATGTGCTGAATATTGAGCTGGAGTGTGTGGCTTCGGAGCAGGGGCCGGGGCTGGGGGGCGCCATGCTGGCCATGGTGGCCTGCGGCGCTTATCCCACAGTGAAGGCTGCCTGCCAGGCTTTGGTGCAGGTGTCGGAGGTGATCCGGCCGGAGCCGGAGTTGGCCCGGCGGTATGATGGGCGGTACAATCAATTCCGTCAAATTTATCCTGCCTGCCGCCAGCTGTTCCAGCAGCTGCAGCAGTGAAGAAAGTGAGGTTAAGTATGGAAATTTTGCCTGTTTCCCACCCCTCTTTTCAGCGCTATGGCCAGGTGCTCACCGGCTATGCCCTGGATACCCTGGTGGACACCTTAGAGCAGGTCACCCCCCTGCCGGAGGGGGTGGAGTATGTCCCTTCCCAACCGGAGCTGGAGGCGCTGCCGGTGGCAAAGACCCTGTCCAGCAACGCCTGGGGCGGCATGCCCATTCAACTGGGCTGGTGCAACGGCCATAACACCAAACTCAACTGCCTGGAGTACCACCGGAGCAGTGAGCTGAACCTGGGAACCCGGGACTTTATCTTGCTGGTGGCCAAGCGGGAGGATATGGAAAACGGCCGCTTGGATACCGGGAAGGTGGTGGCCTACCTGGTGCCCAAAGGGGTTCTGGTGGAGGTTTATGCCACAACCTTGCACTATGCCCCCTGCAGCGCCAGGGCAGGCCAGGGGTTCAAGGTCCTGGTAGCGTTGCCCCGGGGCACCAACGGGCCGAAGCCGGAAATCACCCCCCAAAACGACGAGGACCGCTGCCTTTGGGCCTGCGATAAGTGGCTCCTGGCCCATGCCCAGTCGGCGGAAGCTGCCCAGGGCGCGGCGGTACGGCTGGACGGGGAGAACGTGGATATCGCCAGGTGGATTTCCCATGAACCCTAAAGCCATATTTTTCCTGGACGCCGGACGGAAGTTTTTCTCGGTGAAGTCCATCTGCACCTTGCTGGAGGCGGCCGCCCAGGCAGGCCTGGACCAAATGCAGCTGTATTTTTCCGATAACCAGGGCTTTCGCTTCGCCCTGGCGGATATGACGGTGGAAACCGAATATGGGATCTATGACCTGTCCGGCGTGCCGGGGGACGGATACTGCCAGGAGGACAAGGCGCCGGACGGCTCCGGCGGCTACCTCACGGAGGGGGATATGGAGGCAATTTTGGGCCGGGCCGCCGGGCTGGGCATTGAACTGGTTCCTGCCCTGAATATGCCGGGGCATATGGGGACGATTCTGACCCGGTTTCCCCAATTCCGGTATCCCGGCTCCCGCAGTTCCCTGGATCTGCGCAATCCGGAGGCGGTGGCCTTTGCCTACGGCCTGGCGGAGAAGTATGCAGCCTGGTTTGCCCGGCGGGGCTGCCGGTATTTTAACCTGGGCGGGGACGAGTTTGCCAACGACCTGGGAATCATGGGGTTTGAGACCATCTATGAAAATGGGGTAATGCGGTATCTCGTGGACTTCCTCAACGGCCTGGTGGCCAGGATCACCGCCTACGGCTTGACCCCCATGGCCTTCAACGACGGCATTTATTACAATGACGACCTGGTGACCTATGGGGAGATTGACCGCCGGATTTGGGTGCTGTACTGGATTGCCGGATGGAACGGCTACCGCCCTGCCTCTCCGGCCACCCTGGCCGGAGCCGGATTTTCCCTGGTGAACGCCTGCCACCGGTACTACTGCGGCGCAGGCTGCCCCGACTGGGCAGAGCGGGCGGAAAATTGGAAGACCTTTGACTGCCGCCGGTTTGATCGGGACATTATCGTTGACCAACCTGCCGGGGGCATGCTGTGCTGCTGGTGCGACCGGGGGAATTTCTACGGGCCGGACGGGGGCGAAGCCCTGGCCCATGCCTTGCCACCGGTGATTGCCGCCTTTGGCCAAGCCATGGGCAAGACAAACTGCTGACCCCACGGCGGAACGCCGTGTCAACAAATAGAATTTTTCCAATTAGGAGGAAATGTTTATGTCGTTCAACAATATTCCAGAAGTTAAGCTTGGCATAATCGCCGTCTCCCGGGACTGCTTCCCCATTGCCTTGTCCACCTCCCGGCGGGAGGCGATTGTGCAGGCCTACGGGGAAGGGCTGTACAATTGCCCGGTCACCGTGGAAAATGAGACCGATGCGGTGAAGGCGCTGGCGGATGTGGAGCAGGCCGGCTGTAATGCTCTGGTGGTTTACCTGGGCAACTTTGGCCCGGAAACCCCGGAAACCTTGCTGGCCCAGAAGTTTTCTGGCCCGGTGATGTACATTGCCGCTGCCGAAGGGGACGGCGACTTGATCAACGGCCGGGGCGATGCGTTCTGCGGGGTGCTGAACTGCTCGTATAACCTGGGCCTGCGCCACCTCAATGCCTACCTGCCGGAGTATCCGGTGGGCACCGCCCAGGAGTGCGCCGGGATGATTCGGGAGTTTGTGCCCATCGCCCGGGCCATCATCGGGGTGAAGAACCTGAAGATCATCACCTTCGGCCCCCGTCCCCAGGATTTCTTTGCCTGCAACGCCCCCATCCAGGGCCTGTATCAGCTGGGGGTGGAAGTGGAGGAAAACAGCGAGCTGGATCTGCTGGTCTCCTACAAGGCCCACGCCGGCGATCCCCGGATCCCCGAGGTTTGCGCAGATATGGCCCAGGAGCTGGGGGTGACCGGCAACCGGTACCCGGAGCTGCTGCCCCGGATGGCCCAGTTCGAGCTGACCCTCCTGGATTGGGCGGAGAAGCACAAGGGGGCCCGGCAGTATGTGGCCTTTGCCGATAAGTGCTGGCCGGCTTTCCCGGAGCAGTTCGGCTTTGAGCCCTGCTATGTCAATTCCCGCCTGGCCGCCCGGGGGATTCCCGTGGCCTGCGAAGTGGATATTTACGGCGCCCTGTCCGAGTACATCGGCGCTTGCGTCACCGGCGACGCGGTGACGCTGCTGGACATCAATAACTCTGTGCCCAAGTCTCTGTATGACCAGGACATTGCCGGGAAATTTGACTACCGCTTGACGGATACCTTCATGGGCTTCCACTGCGGCAACACGCCGGCCTGTAAGATGTGCGCAGACCGGGCGGTGAAGTACCAGCTGATCCAAAACCGGCTGCTGGAAAACGGCGGCGAGCCGGATTTCACCCGGGGCACCTTGGAGGGGGACATTGCCGCCAGCCCCATTACCTTCTACCGGCTGCAGTGTGATTCCGATGGGATTCTGCGGTCCTACATTGCCCAGGGCGAGGTGCTGCCGGTGGCCACCCGTTCCTTCGGCGGGATCGGCATTTTTGCCATCCGGGAGATGGGCCGGTTCTACCGCCATGTGTTGGTGCAAAAGCGGTATCCCCACCACGGTGCCGTGGCCTTTGCCCACTGTGGGAAAGCCATTTTCGAGGTGTTCAAGTACCTGGGGATTCAGGACATCGCCTATAACCAGCCGGCCAACTTGCCTTACCCCACGGAAAATCCCTTCGCCTAAGGGAAATTCAACATAAGCAAACCGCCGCCCGGCCGAGCGGCGGTTCTTTTTCTCAAGCTAGGGTAGGGCATAAAAGAAAATCGCAAAAAAGTGCAAAACGCTGCCTAGCACCACAAACAGGTGGAATACAGAGTGGAGCCATTTTATCTTGACGCCGATGCCGTAGAGAATTGCCCCAACCGTATAGGCAATTCCCCCGGCCAATAGGAGGGCGAAGCCAGTTTGCCCCATGGCCCGGATGGTTTGGGGAATGAAGGGCAGCACCGCCCAGCCCATACCGATATAGCAAATCATGGAAAAAACCCGGTAATTCCGCAGGTCGATGGCGGTGAAGGTGGCGGCCAGGGCAGTCAGCCCCCACTCGGCAATGCACAGGCCAATGCCCAGGGCGGGATAGTGAGGCAGAAGGGCGGCCAGGGCAACCGGCGTATAGCTGCCGGCGATGAGGAAATAGATGGTGCAGTGATCCAGAATTTGCAGCACCTTTTTCCCGGTGCCGGGGCGCAGCCCGTGGTAGACGCTGGACATGGTGTACAGACAAATGAGGCTGGCACCGTAAATGGCGGCGGCCACCACGTCGGTCACGCCGCCCCGGGTTGCCGCCCGGATGACGCATAGCACCAGGGCGGCAATGCCAAAGCTGCCACCCACAATGTGGGTGACCATGTTCATCACTTCTTCGCCCTGGGAATAGTTGGGCAGTTTCCGGTTGGATAGCCGGGTACGTTTTGGCATAATCAAATTACCTTCCTTTCCACACGCGCCGTCCAAAGGCGGGAACGTGGTATATTGCCTGCCATTGTGAGCCAATGTATCGAGGACCACGCGGATTTGCCTCAAGTACTACTTTCCGCCACGCTGTTCAGCAAGGAGAAGCGGATTGCCCCGTCGCTGCGCTCCCCGCCATGACATGCACGAGCTGTGTATGCCATCGTACCCGGACGCTGCCGGTTCCGGCAAAAAACGCCGCCGGGCCTGCCGCAAAAATGCGCTTTGCCGCAGGCCCGGCGGTAAATCAATAGGCGACGCCCCAGTAGATCATCGTTTTAGCGGGTTTGCCGCAAATGGGACATACATCCCCCAAATGCTCCTGCTGGAAGGGGATGCACCGGGAAGACATCCCTGCCTCCTCTTTCATCCGCAGCTCGCAGGCCTCATCGCCGCACCACATGGTTTTGATGAAGCCGCCGTGCTCAGCCTGGAGGGCTTTGGCCTCCTCTAGACTGGTGGCAGCATAGGTGTGTTCATCCAGGTTCTTCTTTGCCCGGGCAAACAGGCCGTCGTGCACATCCTGCAAAGTTTTTTCCAGGATGGGCTCCAGCCGGTCCAGGGGAGCAACCACTTTCTCCCCATTGTCCCGGCGAACCAGAACACATTGATTTTCTGCAATGTCCTTGGGGCCAAGCTCCAGGCGGACCGGCACGCCCTTCATCTCATATTCGGCAAACTTCCAGCCGGGGCTCTGCTCGGAATCGTCCATCTTTACCCGGAAACCGGCTTTCGCCAGGCGGTCACGCACTTCGGCAGCTTTATCCAGCACCCCGGGCTTGTGCTGGGCAATGGGCAGCACCACGCACTGAATGGGGGCCACTTTAGGCGGCAGCACCAAACCGTTGTTATCCCCGTGGGTCATGATAATGCCGCCGATGAGCCGGGTAGACAGGCCCCAGGAGGTTTCAAAGGGCACGGCCTGCTGGTTGTTCCGGTCGGTAAAGTGAATATCAAAGGCCCGGGCAAACCCATCGCCGAAGTAGTGGGAGGTGCCGGCCTGCAGGGCCTTGCGGTCATGCATCATGCACTCAATGGCATAGGTTCTTTCTGCGCCGGCAAATTTTTCCTTATCTGTTTTCACCCCGCGGATCACCGGCATGGCCAGGTAATTTTCGCAGAAATCAGCGTAGCATTCCAGCTGTGCCTCGGTTTCGGCAATGGCCTCCTCCTTGGTGGCGTGGAGGGTGTGGCCCTCTTGCCACAGGAACTCCCGGTGGCGCAGGAAGGGACGGCTGGTTTTCTCCCATCGCAGCACGCTGCACCACTGATTATATTTTACGGGCAGATCCCGCCAGGAGTGAACAATGTCTTTAAAATGGTCACAGAACAAGGTTTCCGAAGTGGGGCGGATGCACAGCCTTTCCTCCAGCTCCTCACTGCCGCCGATGGTCACCCATCCGCACTCCGGGGCGAAGCCCTCCACGTGATCTTTTTCTCTTTGCAGCAGGCTTTCCGGAATCAGCATGGGCATATACACGTTTTCGTGTCCGCTTTGCTTAAACATCTTATCCAAAATGGCCTGGATGTTTTCCCAGATGGCATAGCCATAGGGGCGGTAGACAAAGACACCCTTCACCCCGGAATAGGCGATGAGTTCGGCCTTTTTGCATACGTCGGTATACCACTGGGCAAAGTCTTGCTCCATGTCGGTAATTTGCTCCACTTTTTTCTCTTTTGCCATAGCGCTTCCATCCTCTCCCGGGCTAACCACATCCCCGGATACTTTACTTTGTCTATTGTATCACGCATGTCAAGAGGTGGCATAGGATGAGATGCCCGTTTTCCTGGCGGAAAGGAGATGCAGATTATGCAGTTTACGATTTCCTTGGAACCGGCCGCCGCTGCTTTGTACCGGCGGGTGGCGGAGGCGGCTGGCCTCACCATCGAGACGGTTCTGGCAGACGCCCTGTTTAAACTGGCCGGAGAGCTGTCGTTGGAAGCGCTACAAAAACACCCATGAATTTCAAAAATCCCCGTTGTATTCCTGGTGCAAATTTGTTACACTGTAAAGGAAAATTGGAAACGGGGGTATGGAGATGAAATCCATCCGCGATATTTACAAAATTGGCAAGGGACCGTCTAGCTCCCACACCATGGGACCAGAGCGGGCGGCAAAACTATTTCTGTCGGAGCATCCGGAGGCTGACCGCATTCAGGTGATCCTGTACGGCTCCCTGAGCAAAACCGGCGTGGGCCACGGCACGGACCGGGTACTGCGGGAAGTGCTGTCGCCGGTGAAAAATGAGATTGTGTTTTCCCAGGAAGATCCCCAGGATTTGGGACATCCCAATACCATGGATTTCTTCGCCTATCAGGGCGAGACCCAGACTGGCCACATCCGGGTGGAATCCGTGGGTGGCGGCGATATCGTTGTTCTGGGCCGGCCCAAAGACCCGGGGGAGGAGATTTATCCGGAAAATTCCTTTGCGGAAATTGCGGATTTTTGCAAATGGCGCTACATCAGCACCTTAAGCGAGTATGTGGAAATGAACGAGGGGCCGGAGATTTGGGACTTCCTGGGCCAGGTGTGGCAGACCATGAAGGACTGTATTGCCACCGGCCTTTCCGCCACCGGCGTGTTGCCCGGTGGCCTGAATGTCCGCCGGAAGGCCAAACATTTATACGAGCAGCAGCTGCCCACAGAGGTGGCCCAGGTGCGGGAGTGCCGGATCATCTGCGCCTATGCCTATGCCGTATCCGAGCAGAATGCGGACAATGGCACCATCGTGACTGCGCCTACCTGCGGCGCTGCCGGCGTACTGCCGGCGGTGCTGCGGTATGTGCAGGAAACCCGCCACTGTACCGACGAGCAGGTAATCCACGCCTTGGCCACGGCTGGGATCATTGGCAATTTGGCCAAGCGCAACGCCTCGATTTCCGGGGCGGAGTGCGGCTGCCAGGCGGAGGTGGGGGTGGCTTGCTCCATGGCTGCCGGCGCGCTGGCGGAGTTGTACGGGCTGAACCTGGATCAGGTGGAGTATGCTGCGGAAATTGCCCTGGAGCATCACCTGGGCCTTACCTGCGATCCGATTTGCGGCCTGGTGCAAATTCCCTGTATCGAGCGCAACGCGGTGGCGGCCATGCGGGCGATGAACGCCTGCAACCTGAGCTATTTCCTCTGCGGCACCAGAAATATCAGTTATGATATGGTATGTAAGGCCATGTACGAAACGGGCATCAACCTGAGCCACCAGTACCGGGAGACCAGCGAAGGCGGCCTGGCCCGATTCTATAACCGCCGCCGCGGCGCCAGAGGATAAGGAAAGGGAGTCTGCCGTCCATCCTCCGGTTCGCAGTGCTTGATTACTCTACTTGTGGATTGCTTTGTTTTATACCTGAATAATACGCCAGCGCCCGGCTCTTGAAAAGAACCGGGCGCTGTGTTTTTTTGAATGTCTCTCTGTGTGAGTGAGACATCCTCCTGCTGTCGATATAATAATTCGACGAGCTGGTCGTCGTCACCACGGTCAAGAGACTCACGGTTTCCGGCAACCAGCTCGTCCAAGGACACCCCAAAGACCCAAGCAAGTGAGTACAAGTTATCTATGCTGGGGAGTGTGTCACCACGTTCCCATTTATAGATACTGTTCCGTGCCAGGCCCCCAAAGAGGTTTGACACGTCCATGACGGATAACCCACGGCTTTGACGGAATCTGCGGATATTCTTGCCAGTTTGGATACGGTCAATTGCGCATGACGATGCGTAGATAACATTCTTCATGGTTTTTCCTCCTTCAGTCTTTTGACCATTTTTTTCCAGTCAACAGACGCAGAAGGCCAGCAATTTCCCATACCCAACTGTGGTTATAGTATACATATTCTTTAATAAATTGTCAATCCGGTTTCCCACCGAATCGTGGATATTATCCTAACAGGTTACAAAAGGAATTGCTCGCTTGACATAGAAATGCTCTTGACCTATAATA
>DVHJ01000030.1 GCA_018712145.1 Candidatus Faecousia faecigallinarum
AAGCTCGTTGAGGGTTTCCTCCACGCTGCCACGGACCAATTCCTTGATTTGCCCCTTGATTATTTCTTCGTTGAATTGTACAATGTTGTTGGACATGGTTTGTCGTCTCCTTTCAGAATGTGTGTAGCAACGTCATTCTACCAGAGACCGGCAAGCCGTGTCTACTTTTTCTGCTATTTTCAATTTGCGCAACTTATTGTACCTTATCAGCGTGACTTCTATCCGGCCAATGCGGTGCAGGACGCCGAATCGTGCCAGTGACGTGTGCCCATGGCGAAAAACCGGGCCGGTGGCAAAATGCAAATTTTGCCACCGGCCCGGCTGTATATTCATGCGTTAGGTATTGCAAATTCGCCGTAAGTACTGCCCTTTGTTCGTATTGCCGCAGGAGTTGCGCATTGCCACGCCAGTGTACCCACTGGCTCGCAATGACATGCAAAAGATTGATGCGTTTTCACAAAGCGCGTGGCAACTGCCTTGGGTACGCCCAGCGAATCGATAAACGTCATGGAAAAATTCACGGAGTTATTGCAGCCGTTTCCCGCAAAGACGCAGAGGGCTATTCCTCCATGCAGAAAAACGCTTACATCGGTTCTTTTGCCTGTTTGCGAAACAGCTGCTGCCAGAATTTCCCCGGTTTTTTCTTGGCCGGGGTTGCTTTTGACGCCGCCTCCAGGGCGTCGTTCATGAGTACTTCCTGGCTGTTGATGGGTACTCTTCCCGTGGTGATCCGCCGGTAGGTACCGTCAGCCCGCATGGCTCTGGCCTTTGTGTTGTCCATCAGCTGCACTTCGATCATCCGGTGGATTTTCTGCCGGACCTGGGCGCTGTGAATGGGGCAGGCCACCTCAACCCGGTGATCCATGTTCCGGGTCATAAAATCCGCCGAGGAGATATACATAATCTCCTGGTCACCCTCGCCGAAGCAGTAAATTCTGGCGTGTTCCAGATACCGCCCCACAATACTGGTTACCCGGATATTGTCGGTTTTGCCCTCCACCTGGGGCAGGATGCAGCAGATACCCCGGACAATCATCCGGATTTGCACCCCGGCCTGAGAAGCCTCCTGCAATTTTTGAATCAATTCCAAATCGGTTACGGAATTGAGCTTCAGGAAAATGCGGCCCTTGGGGCCTTTGGCAATTTCCTGGTCAATTAACCCGGAGAGCCGGGATTTCATGGTGTGGGGAGAGGCCAGCAGCTGATTGTAGCTGCCCTCCAGATTGCCGATGGCCAAATCTTTAAACAGGGCGTTGGCATCGCCGCCGATTTCCCGGTTTGCCGTGATGTAGGACAGGTCGGTGTACTGCTTGGCGGTATTCTCGTTGTAGTTGCCGGTACCCACTTGGGTGATATACACGATACCGTTCCGCTCCCGGCGGGTGATGAGGCAGATTTTGGAGTGTACCTTATAGCCGTCAAAACCGTAGAGAATCCGGCATCCGGCATCTTCCAGCCGCTGGGACCAGTCGATGTTGTTTTGCTCGTCAAACCTGGCCCGGAGCTCGATCATCACGGTGACGTCTTTTCCGTTTTCCGCTGCGGCGCACAGATAGTCCACCAGCTTAGCCTTCCTGGCCAGGCGGTAAATGGTGATTTTAATGGACAGTACCGCCGGATCCCTTGCAGCCTCCCGGAGCATTTGCAGGAAGGGGTCCATGCTCTCGTAGGGATAAGACAGCAAAACGTCCCGCTTCATCACCTGCTTCAGCACGCTTTCGCCTGGGGTGAGTCCGGCGGTTGGCTGGGGGGTGAAGGGGGGATAGGTCAGTTCCTGCTGCAGCGCCTGGGACACCCGGTCCGGCAGGGAGAAGACATACTTCATCTGCATGGGGGAGGAGGTGACATACAGCTGCTTTTTGGACAGCTGCAGCTTGTCGCAGAAATACTGGGTAAACCGGCTGGACACATTGCTGCTCAGCTCCAGCCGCACCGGCGCCAGCTTGGTCCGCTGGCGCAGCAGCTTCTTCATCTGGGCGCGGAAATCCTGATCCAGCTCGAAGGCCTCATCCGTGGGGGTGATATCCGCGTTTCTGGTGATGCAAAACAGGGTTTTTTCCGTGACGGTGTAAGGCTTGAACACCCGCTCTGCGTGGGACAGGATCAGCTCCGCCGTGTGGACATACCGCACGTCAGTGCCCGGCAGGAACAGCACCTCCGGCAGGGACGGCGGCACGGGAATCACGCCGAACACGGATTTCCCCTTGTCCTGGAGCCATGCGCCCACGTGGAGCACCTTGTTTTGCAGGTGAGGGAAGGGGTGGTGGCTGTCAATAATCTGGGGGGAGAGGATCGGCTCGATCTCGTTGGAGAAATACTGCCGCAAGTATTTCTGGTCCCCCTTGTCCACCTCGTTGGGGTGCAGGCTGCAAATGCCGTAGCTGGCCAGCAGCCCATCCAGCTGGCGGCAGATATCGTCCTTTTCCTGTACCAGGGGCTGGACGGCGGCAAAAATGGCCTCCAGCTGCTCCTTGGCCGTCAGGCCGGTTTTGTTGTCCACCGCGCCGCCCTTCATCAAGGACAGGTCCCACAGGCTGCCCACCCGGATCATGAAAAACTCGTCCAGGTTGCTGGTAAAAATGGATACAAACTTCAACCGCTCCAGCAGCGGCACGCTCTCATCCAATGCCTCCAGCAGAACCCGCTCGTTAAAGCGCAGCCAGGATAGCTCCCGGTTCTGCATATAGGGGGTAGATTCCTTCATCTGTTTCACCGCTTTCTCCAGGCTCACCCCGCCATCCGCCGGGGCCGCCATATATCCATCATTATACCAAATCTCCACAAAATGTCTAGTGGCGGAATTGCCCAGCGCCCACGGCACGGGGCCGCGGCGCCGGCGCGGCGGCTATTGGCCCCCCAGAATTTCTTCAATGATTTCCCGTTCCTGGGGCGGCAGCGTTTTCGCCACATCCTTGGCCCGCTGGACCAAGGCGGACACTTTTTCCACCTGCTCATCCAATTGAAGATAAATCCGGGAGAGTAGCGCACAGGTCATGGCCAGGAAAAATGAGATTCCCTCTGATTCATAAAGGGGCAGCGCCTGCTCCAGGGCGCGGGCCGCATCCGATAATTGGTTGTTCTGCCAGAAGAGTTCCCCTTGCGCAAAATAGGCATTGGCCAGGCCCAGGTTATCCTGCTCCTGGCGGTAGAGGCCTTCTGCCTGGCGGTAGAGGTCCAGCGCCTGATCAGGCAACCCAATGCGGGAAAGAAGGTCGGCCTCGCCCAGAAGCGCGTTGGCCAGGCCCAGGTTAGCCTGCTCCTGGCGGTAGAGGTCTTCTGCCTGGCGGTAGAGGTCCAGCGCCTGATCAGGCTTGCCGAGGAGGGAAAGAAGATCGGCCTCGCCCAGAAGCGCATGGGCCAGGCCCAGGTTATCC
>DVHJ01000031.1 GCA_018712145.1 Candidatus Faecousia faecigallinarum
CTGGTGCGGCAATCCGTTTTCCCCGCAGGGAAACTTGGCAAACTGGCACCACTTTAGGCAAATTCGTAGTACTTTTCCGTATTTGCCCTAGGCGCTGCTTCCTGCAATGCTGTGCCGCAGGAGAAGCGGATTGCCACGTCGCTTCGCTCCTCGCAATGACAGTGGGGGAGGTGCCATCGCGCCCCAGTGCCTTGCCCCCGCTGACACGCCTCTGTCTTCAGCGTGTCATTGCGAACCATGTACCTGCACCCGCGCACACGTCTTTCCTTCTGCATGTCATTGCGAACCAGTGCGCACACTGGTGTGGCAATCCGTTTTCCCCGCAGGGAAACTTGGCAAACTGGCACCACTTTGGGCAAATTCGTAGTACTTTTCCGTATTTGCCCTAGGCGCTGCTTCCTGCAATGCTGTGCTGCGGGAGTTACGGATTGTTCCGTCGCTTTGCTCCTCGCAATGACATCCGTAAACTTGCCAGGTTTCCGCACCTCCGCCCAGCAGTGCAATGTACCACGCCCCCCGGGCGTACTTGGCAGGTAGCAGCCGGTTGGGCGGATACACAGCGGATTCGCCTTGGCCTGGGGCGGTTACAATATGCCATACTTTACCTTAATCCGGTCCAGCTTCTCCAGCAGGGACGGCGCGCCGAACCAGAGGAAAAAGGCGGTAGCCCCACCATGGAGAAGGTTCACCGGCAGTCCGGAGGCCAGATAGGCCAACAGCATGGACCACCTTGGTTCGCCCTGCCACATAAACACCCCAGAAGCATCCATAATGGGGCCGTAAACGCATAACACCACGAAAAAGCCAAACACCGCCAGCCCCGCCCGGCCCCGGCCCAACAGGCCCAGCCGGGTCAGCACCCCCGCCAGAAAGCCCACCAGACCCATGGCAAACATCTGCCACGGAGTCCAGGCGCCCTGGCCGAAGAGCATGTTGGACAGCAGCATGGTCACCGACCCCACCAAAAAGCCGGTCTCCCCGCCGAAGGCCACTGCCGCCACAATGGTAATGGCCGCCACCGGCTTGAACATGGGCAGCATGAAGAACGCCGCCCTGCCTGCCACATTCAGGGCGCACAGGCTGGCCAGGAGCACCAGCTCCCTGGCCTGGGGCCGCCGGCCTTCAAAGATCAGGAAGAAGGGGGCGATGCCCTCCACAATCACCATCAGACTGGTGAGGTAATACGCCCGCCGGCCGGCAAAGGCAAATACGGTGGGACCAAAGAGCACCGTCAGAGGCATGGCCAGGGCGATGAGCACCGCCGCCAATCCGGCGCCTTTTCCCAGGGGCTGCCCCAGCCTTTCCTGCCGCTGCCCGGGCCGCCAGGCGGCGGCCGCCAGGCAGGCCAGCCCGGCAAACATCAGGCCGTACAGTCCATTGGCGGACAGAAACCGGGGCAGCACCCGGGCAATGCTCAGGTAGGCTGCCAGGGTGCACAGTCCCCCGGCCCAGCCCAGGACCTGCCGCCACCGGGCAGGGGAGGCCGCCGGTGGGGCCGGCGGACGGCGCAGGGGCAGGCTCTGGGACTCCGGCAGGGACCAGGGCTGGCCGCCGCAGCTGCGGATCACATCCTCCGGCGTCACCGCCCCGGGCAAAATCCCCCGGGTCATCCGGCTGACGGCGGTGGTGTAAAACAAATTCCCGGAGAAAAACCGGCGGGGGGTTGCCGGGGGCGAGGCGGTTCCCTGGGCCAGCAGGCTGCACCGGCTGGCATACCGTGCGCAAAACTCCATGTCGTGGCTCACCAGCACAATGGCCGCACCGGCCTGCCCCAGGTCCCGGAGCAGGGCGGCCAGAATTTTTTTGCTCCCCCCGTCCAGGCCCTTGGTGGGCTCGTCCAGCAGCAGGATCTTGGGCCGGGTCAGCAGCACCTTAGCCAGGGCGGCCCGCTGTTGCTCCCCGCCGGACAGGTCGTAGGGATGCCGGTTCAGCAGGTTCCCCACCCGGCAGAGCTTGGCCATCTCCTCCACCTGGGCAGAATCCCGACAAACCTGGGCTAAATCGGCCCCCAGGGTGTTGTGCTGAAACAGCACCTGGGGATCCTGGGGAACGGCGGCCACCTTGCCGGCGGCGTGGATTTCTCCCCGCTCCGGTTGCCGCAGGCCGGCCAGGAGGGACAGGGCCGTGGACTTACCGGAACCGTTTTGCCCCACCAGGGCCAAAATCTGGCCGGGGTACAGGGAAAGGGACAATCCCCGGAGCACCGGTTGCCCAGGGGCGTAGCCGAACCAGACATCCCGGCAGTCCAGGCACGGCTCCCCGGCAGGCGCTTCTTCTGCCTCCGGCTCCACCGGGGCCAGGGGGTGATCTTTGGCATAGCGTTGGAGCCACAGCCGGCCCTGGGCCACGGAAGCGGGGCAGGGCAGCGCATTGGGCACACAGGCGTAAATTTCCATGGGGGCCGGAAGCATGGCGGCCATGGGGTGGCGCATCCGGCACAGGGTTCTGCCCACGGCCTGGGGCGTGCCATGGCACAATAGCCGCCCCTCCTCCAGCACAATCACCTGGGTGCTCAGGGAAAAGGCGTGTTCCAGCCGGTGCTCGCACAGCAAAACGGTAATCCCCAGCTCCCGGTTTACCCGGTGCAGCGTTTCCAAAAAGGCGGAGGCGGCTCCGGGATCCAGCTGGCTGGTTGGCTCATCCAGAATCAGCAGCTTTGGCCCGGCGGCCAGGGCGGCAGCCAGGTTCACCAGCTGTTTCTGCCCGCCGGAGAGCCGGTGCACCGGCCGGTGAAACAGGGGCTCCAGACCGAAAAAGGCGGCGATCTCCGCCGTCCGGCGGCGGATCTCACCCTGGGGCTTGCCCAGGGATTCTAAGCCGAAGGCCAGCTCGTGCCACACCTGATCCGTCACCAGCTGGTTGTCCGGGGACTGCTGGACAAAGCCGATGTCCTGGGCGGACCGGCGCCTGTCCAGGCCGGACAGCGGCGCGCCTTCCCATTGTATATCCCCGGAACAGCTGCCGTTGGGCCGGAGCTCCGGCTTTAAGAGCCGGAGCAGGGTGGTTTTTCCGCAGCCCGACGGGCCGCACAAGGTGGTAAAACTCCCCGCTTCCACCTGGAAGGACAGGCCGGAGAGCACCGGTTCCCCCTGACCGGGGTAGGCAAAGGTCAAATGTTGGACATCAAGCAGCGCCATCTATGCTCCTCCCACAGGCCGAACGCCGCCGGAGTCAGGCACAACGCGGCATACAACACAAATACAGTACCGGGATATCCCCCAAAACTGCCGGCCATGGCCGGGTAATAGGTCCAGCTCACCCCGCCCAGGGCCACGCCAATCAGGACATAGCCCCCGGCGCAAACCAGCCAAAGCAGCAGCAAAATATCCCGCCGGGTCCAGGCGTAAATGGAAAAGGCGGTGCGGCCCTTCAGCCCATAGCCCCGGCTGCGCATGCTGTCGGCGGTGTCCAGGGCGTTTTCCAGGGACCAGGTGACCAGGATGGACACCTGGGTCAGGGCGGCCCGCAGCCGGGCCCGGCGGGTGGGGGGCGGATTGCCCAGGGCGGCCTGGGCCTGCCCGGCTTCCTGGAATTTTTCCAAAAAGCGGGGAATGAACCCCAGGGTCATGGACAGCACCAGGCTCAGGGCAGGGGCCAGCCGGCCAAAGAGATAGACAAATTTATCTGCGGTGATTACCGCGTTGCAGCAGGAGAACCACACCACCACCGCCGCCAGCATGGTTCCCGCCGCCAGGCCGTAGCACACCGACTCCAGGGTCAGGGGATTGCCGCCGGGCAGATAGCACAGCACCGTCACCCCCTCGTGGGAAAACAGGGGATTGCCCAGGGCGGTCAAGCCCACCAGGGGCAACACGCCCAACAGAAGCTTGCCCGGCTTTGGCCGGAGAAAACCGGCGCACACCACGGCGCAGGCCAGGCTCAGGCCCAGGCACACCGGGTGCATACAGAACATGCCCAAGCCGATGACCAGGAGGAAATACACCAGGTTTACCACCGGATGGGTATCCGCAAAGGCGTTTTTCATGGCTGTTCCTCCACAACCTGGCCCAGATCTCCGCCCAGATTTAACGTATAGCTCCACTGTACCTGATCCCCGTCCTGAAGCTCCACCGCCGAGGCCCCCACGTTGGGAAAGGCCCCGTTCACCTGGAACATCCAGCCGGAGGCGGCGCCGCAGTCCAGCTCGTACAGATTGCCGATGCCCTCCACATAGGCGGAATTGTACAACGGGGATTTGGAAAACTCCAGGTGAATATGCTTTTCCCGAGTCACCCGCTGCAGCAGGTCAAACACCGTCTCCCCCTGGTAAAACGCCACCTGGGTGGGCGCCAGAAGCCACCCGTCTTCTGGCAATAAGCCGCGCTTATTCTCCGCCAGCCGGTCCTGGTTGTCCAGAATATTCTGGCAGGAAATGGACAGGGTGCAGCTGCCGGCTACCCTCCGGCTGCCTTGGCAGGCAGGCAGCAGCAAAAGGGCCAGCAAAAGGGCAAGGATTTTTTTCATGCCGTCCTCCATGGGACAAAAATCGCCCCCGGCCGGTGCCGGAGGCGTGGGCGCCCACCCGGTCCCGGCATGGTGGACGCGGCGTGTTCCCATGTATCTGACTTATCTCCCCAAGGGGAGCATCACAGTGACCGACTCGTGGGCATCTCAGCCCGTTCCATGGCGCGGAACACGCAAAAGTTTTTCTTTAGTTTACCACAAATACCGGGAATTGTAAACCGCCGGAACGAGATTTTCCGCCGGGGGCTTTTCCAGGCAGCGGACCGGCGGGAAAATCCCTGCTTGTCTTGTCGAAACCATGGAAAAAATTTAGATAACTTCTGGATTTTTTGCATATTTTGAAAAAATCCCTGGAAAGGGCTTGTTATTCCCTGTGGAATTTGTTATACTTTAATCGGTAAAAAACTATCGGTAATTTGCCGCGCCTAACGAGGCGCGGCGGCGCCGGGCGCTTCCCCGCCCTGCGCCCAACCGGGAAGGAAAGGATATTCATGGTACTGAGTTATTATCCCGGCTGCACCTTGAAGAACAAGGCGGCGGATCTGGACCGGTACGCCAGGCTCAGCCTGGAGAAGCTGGGCATCACCCTGGCGGAGCTGCCCAATTGGCAGTGCTGCGGCGGGGTCTACCCCATGGCCAGCGATGAGATTGCCACCCGCCTGGCTGCCGTCCGGGCCTTGGCCGGGGCGGAAAACGGCACACTGGTCACCCTGTGTTCCGCCTGCCACCATGTGCTTAAGCGCACCAACGAAGATCTCAAGCAGGACGAGACGTTCCGCACCCGGGTAAACAACTATCTTGCCCCGGACAAGCCCTATACCGGGCAGACCAAGGTGGTCCACGTACTGGAGCTGCTCCGGGACACGGTGGGCTTTGACCGCCTGGCCCAGGCGGTGACCCGGCCCCTGGGCCGGAAAATCGGGGCCTATTACGGGTGCCTGCTGCTGCGGCCCAGCCGGCAGATGCAGCTGGACGATCCGGAAAATCCCCGGCTGATGGAGGATTTCCTTCGGGCCTTGGGGGCCGAGCCGGTGATTTACGCCATGCGCAACGAGTGCTGCGGCGGTTATGTCACCCTGGAGAGCCCAGGCCTGGCGGCTGCCCGGGCCCGGGACATTCTCCAGGATGCCCAGGCCGCCGGGGCCGTGGAGCTGGCCACTGCCTGCCCGCTGTGTATGTATAACCTGACCAAGGCCGGCGCCGGCCTGCCGGTGACCTACTTCACCCGGCTCCTGGCGGAGGCCCTGGGCCTGACGGAGGATGGGACAGATGGATAATCGGGAAATCACACGGATCACCGGGGTCAACCCCAGGAAGTGTATGCGCTGCGGAAAATGCTCCGCCGTCTGCCCGGCCTATGATGAGATGGAGTACCACCCCCACCAGTTTGTGGCCATGATCGAGGGGGGGGCGGTGGAGGAATTGGCCAATTCCCGGGGCATCTGGCGGTGCCTGTCCTGCATGGCCTGCATGGAGCGGTGCCCCCGGCAGGTGGAGCCGGCCCGGTTGGTGGAGGCGGTGCGGCTGAAGGTGATCCGCCAGGCGGGGAAAAATCACCTGCTGCCGGATCAAATCCCCGGCCTGTTGGACCCGGATATGCCCCAGCAGGCGCTGGTCAGCGCCCTGCGGAAGTATGGAAAGTGAGGTGAGGGCAGATGGGTAGAATCGGCGTATTTGTCTGCTGGTGCGGCTCCAACATTGCCGCCACCGTGGACGTCAAGGCGGTGGCCGAGACCCTGGGCCGGGAGCCTGGGGTGGTCTATGCCGCGGACTATCAATATATGTGCTCCGAGGCCGGCCAGAATCTGCTGGTTCAGGCCATTGGCCAGTACAAACTCACCGGGGTGGTGATCTGCTCCTGCTCCCCCCGGATGCATGAGGCCACCTTCCGGAAGGCTGCCGCCAGAGCGGGGCTGAACCCCTACCTGGTGGAAATTGCCAATATCCGGGAGCAGTGCTCCTGGATTCACAAGGACCGGCAGGTGGCCACGGAAAAGGCCATTATCCTGGGCCGGGCGGCCATTGCCAAGGTGCAGCTGAACGCCCCCCTCACCGCCGGGCAGAGTCCGGTGACCAAGCGCGCCCTGGTCATCGGCGGCGGTATCGCCGGGATTCAAACCGCCCTGGATATTGCCGAGGCGGGCTTCCCGGTGGACATTGTGGAGAAGGAGCCTACCATCGGCGGGAAAATGGCCCAGATCGACAAGACCTTCCCCACTCTGGACTGCGCCGCCTGTATTCTCACCCCGAAAATGGTGGATGCGGCCCAAAATGAAAACATCGACATTCTGGCCTATGCCCAGGTGGAGAAGGTGGAGGGCTTCGTGGGCAACTTCACCGTCACCATCCGGCACAAGGCCCGGTATGTAGACCCCGCCAAGTGCACCGGCTGCGGCCTGTGTACCGAGAAATGTCCCCAGAAGCGGGTACCCAACGCCTTCAACCTGGGCCTGGACAACCGCCGGGCCATTTACATCCCCTTTGCCCAGGCGGTGCCCAAGATTGCCACCATCGACCCGGCCTACTGCACCAAGCTGAACACCGGCAAATGCGGGGTATGCGCCAAGGTGTGTACCGCCGGGGCCATCGACTACCAGCAAACCGACCGGTTGGAGCAGCGGCAATACGGCGCCATTGTGGCCGCTACCGGCTTCCAGCCCATCTCCTTGGAGAAATTCGGGGAGTATGCCTACCAGCAAAGCCCGGACGTGGTCACCTCCCTGGAGTTTGAGCGGCTGATGAATGCCGCCGGCCCCACCGGGGGCACCTTGCTGCGGCCCTCGGACGGCAAGCATCCCCACACCCTGGTGTTTGTCCAGTGCGTGGGCTCCCGGTGCCAGGGAGACGGCCGGGGCAAAACCTATTGCTCCAAGATCTGCTGCATGTACACCGCCAAGCACGCCATGCTCTGCCGGGAGAAATACCCGGATACGGAGGTGTATGTGTTTTACATCGACGTGCGTACCCCGGGGAAAAACTTTGACGAGTTTTACCGCCGGGCGGTGGAGGAGTACGGCGTCCACTACATCAAAGGCCAGGTGGGCAAGGTGGTGCCCCAGAACGGGGTGCTGAAGGTGCAGGCCTCGGATCTGCTGGAGAACCGGCAGCTGCACATTGACGCGGATATGGTGATCCTGGCCACCGCCATGGAGCCGGACCCCACTGCCCGGGCCCTGGCCACCCAGCTCACCGCCTCCATGGACACCAACGACTTCTTTACCGAGGCCCATCCCAAGCTCCGGCCGGTGGAAAGCCCCACCGCTGGCGTTTTCCTCTCCGGCGCTTGCCAGGGGCCCAAGGATATCCCGGATACCGTGGCCCAGGCCGGCGCGGCGGCGGCCAAGGTGATCGGCCTGCTGGTCAAAGATCACCTCACCTGTAACCCCTGCGTGGCCAAACCCGACGAGCTCATGTGCAACGGCTGCTCCGCCTGCGCCCAGGTGTGCCCCTATGGGGCCATTACCTACGTGGACAAGGATTTCCGGGGGCCCAACCGCACCACCCTGCGGCGGCGGGTTGCCCAGGTGAATCCGGCGGTGTGCCAGGGCTGCGGCGCGTGCACCGTCACCTGCCCCTCGGGGGCCATGGACCTGCTGGGCTTTTCCAACCGGCAAATTCTGGCGGAGGTGGATGCCATATGCAAGTGAATTTTACCCCCACCATTGTGGCCTTCTGCTGCAATTGGTGCTCCTATGCCGGGGCGGACCTGTCCGGCACCAACCGGCTGCAATACCCGGCCAATGTGAAAATTATCCGCATTCCCTGCTCCTGCCGGTTGAACCCCATGTTCATCCTGCGGGCCTTCCAGCGGGGGGCCGACGGGGTGATCCTCTGCGGCTGCCACCCTGGGGACTGCCACTACACCACCGGCAACTACTACGCCCGGCGGCGGATGACCCTGCTGTTTTCCCTGCTGGACTACCTGGGCATTGAGCGGGAGCGCACCCGGGTGGAGTGGATCTCCGCTGCCGAGGGCGCTAAGTTCGCCGCCACCATGGCCGAATTCACCGAGACCATTCGGGCCCTGGGGGAGAACCGGAGATTGGAGGACTTAAGATGCAAGCAGATGTGAAAACCCGGGCAATCCAGCTGCTGGAAGAGGGCCAGGTGGACCGGGTGCTGGGGTGGAAGGCCGGCGAGTTTTTCTACGACCTGACCCCGGCGGTGTTCACCTCCCCCCAGCAGGTGGAGCGGGAATTTGTGTGGTCGTCCTTTTCCGGCCCCAATCTCTCCAAGTATCTCATTGCCGAAACCAGAAAACCGGGGAAGATTGCCGCATTTCTCAAGCCCTGCGATACTTACTCCTTCCAGCAGCTGCGGAAGGAGCACCGGCTCCAGGCCGATCGGGTGTATGTGGTGGCGGTCCAGTGCCCGGGCATGTGTGACCCGGATAAGGTTCAGGCGGCGGCCCCCGGCCCCATTTCCCTCCGGAAAGAGGGGGACGGCTTTTTGGTGCAGACCCTGTATGGGGAAAAGCGCTTAACCAGGCAGGCGGCGCTGGAAGAGGGGTGCCTCACCTGCAAAACCAAGAAAATGGCCTATTTTGACGAGCTGATCGGCCAGGATGGCCAGGACGGGGACGGCAGCCGGTTTGACCAGGTGCACCGGCTGGAGGCCATGACCCCGGAGGAGCGGTTTGCCTTCTGGCAGGGGGAGCTGTCCCGGTGCATCCGGTGCAACGCCTGCCGGAATGTGTGCCCTGCCTGCTCCTGTGAAAAGTGCGTATTTGACAACCCGGCTTCCGGGGTGGAGAACAAGGCGGCGGCCAATCGCTTTGAAGAGAATTTGTTCCACATTATCCGCGCCTTCCACGTGGCCGGCCGGTGTACCGACTGCGGGGAGTGCTCCCGGGTCTGTCCCCAGCACATCCCCCTGCACCTGCTCAACCGGAAGCTGATCGAAGACATGAACCGGCTCTACGGCCCCTATCAGGCCGGTGGAGATTTGGAGGCCAAGGCCCCCCTCACCGACTTCCGGTACGATGATCCGGAGCCGGACGGCGGTGGCCGGAGAGGAGGGGCGCAATGAACGGATTTCCCTTATCCCGATTGCCGGAGCTGATGGCGGCCATGGCGGCGGTGGCCACGGTGTACTGCCCCCTGGCAGGGAAGTTTGCCCCCTGGACGGAAGGTGCGGTGCCGGAACTCACCGGCAACACCAAACTGGGCCCCAAGGACCTGTTTTTCCCCCAGGTGGAGGATTTGGTGCGTTTCCGGGTCAGCGGCAAAGATCTGGAGGTGCTGGATACCCAGCTGCGGCAGGAGCCCTTTGTGGTCTTCGGGGTCCGGGCCTGCGACTGCCGGGCCCTGGAGATTCTGGACCGGGTGTTTCTCACCGAGCCGGTGGACACCTTCTACCAGGCCCGGCGGGCCAACGGCGTGGTGATTTCCCTGGCTTGCCAGCGGCCGGAGGAAACCTGCTTCTGCGGCGCTTTCGGCATTGACGGGGCGGAGCCGGGAGGCGATATCACCGCCTGGCAGGGCGAAGATACCCTGTTCTTCCGGGCCAATACGGAAAAGGGCCAGGCGCTGCTGGACCGGCTCCCCCTCCAGGAAGCCGGGGAGGATGGCGCAGAGGCGGCCAAGGCCAAGACCCGGGCCATTTTGCAGCGGCTGCCCCTGGGGAACCTGAGTACCCAGGGCTTCGGCCAGGCAGAAAATCTGCTGGACCTGTTTAACCGGCCGGAGTGGAGCGAGCTGTCCGCCAGCTGCCTAGGCTGCGGCGCCTGTACCTTTGTCTGCCCCACCTGTCAGTGCTATGACATCAAGGAGTTTGACAACGGGCATGAGGTTTGCCGCTACCGCTGCTGGGACAGCTGCATGTACGCCGACTTTACCCTCATGTCTGCCGGGCAGCCCCGGCCCACCCAGGTAGAGCGGTTCCGCCAGCGGTTCATGCACAAGCTCCAGTATTTCCCCGCCAACAACGGCGGCATATTCGGCTGCGTGGGCTGCGGCCGCTGCCTGCGGCAGTGCCCCATCCATATGAACATTGTAAAAGTCATGAAAACCCTGGGAGGTGAAGATCATGCGTCATGATCCGTTGATCCCCATGGTGGCCCAGGTGACGGATATCCGGGTGGACACCCCGGACGTCAAAACCTTCCGGGTGGTGGGCCTGGACGGGAAGAAGCCCTTTGTCCATCTGCCCGGCCAGTGCGCCATGCTGTCCATGCCCGGGGTAGGGGAGGCGCTGTTTTCCATCACCTCCTCCCCCACCAATCCGGACTACCTGGAGTTTTCCATCAAAAAGTGCGGCTGCGTCACCGACTGGCTCCACGCCATGGAGCCGGGGCAGCAGATCACCTTGCGGGGCCCCTACGGCAACGGCTTTCCCGTGGAGGGGGCCTTCCGGGGCCAGGATCTGCTGTTCATCGCCGGGGGCATTGGCCTGGCGCCCCTGCGCTCGGTGATCAATTACGTCCGGGACAACCGGGACAACTACGGCGCGGTGGATATCGTCTACGGCGCCCGGTCCCAGGCTGACCTGGTGGACTATCCGGAAATTCTGGAGCAGTGGTGCCGGGAGCCGGGCCTGGACGTGCACCTGACCATCGACCGGGCCGAGCCGGGCTGGCAGGGTCACGTGGGCTTCGTGCCCGACTATGTCCGGGAGCTGGGCTTTGCCACCGGGAAAACCGCCGTGATTTGCGGCCCTCCGGTGATGATCAAGTTCACCCTGGCGGCGCTGCAGGAAATGGGTTTCCGGAAGGAACAGGTGTATACCACCATGGAGCTGCGGATGAAGTGCGGCATCGGCAAATGCGGCCGGTGCAACATTGGCGACCAGTACGTCTGCAAGGACGGCCCGGTGTTCCGGTGCGATCAGTTGGATCGCCTGCCGGACGAGTATTGACGGAGGTGCGGGAATTGGAAGGAATGGTAAACGTATATTTCTTCGGCAAGCGATATGTGGTGCCGGGGGAACTGACCATTATGCGGGCCATGGAATATGCCGGCTATCAGCTGGTGCGGGGCTGCGGCTGCCGGAACGGCTTCTGCGGCGCCTGCGCCACCCTGTACCGGATCAAAGGCAAGCAGGAGCTGAAAAGCTGCCTGGCCTGCCAGACCCAGGTGGAGGAGGGGATGTATGTGGCAACCCTGCCCTTCTTCCCTCTGGTCAAGCAGGTTTATGATATGGAGAAGGTGCCGGTGAGCCAGCAGGTGATGATGCAGCTGTACCCGGAAATTTACGCCTGCATCGGCTGCAACGCCTGCACCAAAAGCTGCACCCAGGAACTGGATGTGATGCAGTATATCGCCTATGCCCAGCGGGGGGACTTTGCCGCCTGCGCCGAGGCGTCCTTTGACTGCGTGATGTGCGGGGTATGCTCCGCCCGGTGCCCGGCGGGGATCTCCCACCCCCAGGTGGCCATGCTGGCCCGGCGGATCAACGGCAAATACCTGGCCCCCAAATCCCAGCACCTGGCCGACCGGGTGCGGGAGATTGAAAACGGGGATTTCCAAAGCCTGCTGGAGGCCCTCATGGACAAGCCCCTGGAACAGATGCAGGAATTGTACAACCACCGGGACATTGAACAGTAGGGAGGGCGAATCATGTATACACCGGAAATGCTGGCCTCCATGGCCAAGGTGGAAGCCAGCCGGAACAAAAACCTGGCCACGGAACCCCGCCGCATGACGGCGGAGGAGAAGAAAGCCCTGCTGGAAGCTTTCCACCCGGACGATAAAGCGGACCAGTTCACCCAGCTGCAAGTGGGCCCCAACGCCGGGGAGCGGGTACCCCTGGAGCTGGCGGAGCTGCTCCAATCCACCCCCCGGGTGTTGGATGCCGACCTGACCAGAACCGATCTGGAAGCGGACGTGCTGATCATCGGCGGCGGCGGCGCCGGCTGCTCGGCGGCCATTGAGGCCCAGAATACCGGGGCTTCCGTGGCGCTGGTGACCAAACTCCGGGTGGGCGACGCCAATACCATGATGGCCGAGGGGGGCATTCAGGCGGCGGACAAGCCCAACGATTCCCCGGCCATCCACTTCCTGGACGCCTACGGCGGCGGCCATTTTGCAGCAAAAAAGCCGCTGCTGTATAAACTGGTAACACAGGCCCCGGAAGCCATTGCTTGGCTCAACGACCTGGGGGTGGAGTTTGACAAGGCGCCGGACGGCACCATGATCACCACCCACGGCGGCGGCACCTCCCGGAAGCGGATGCACGCAGCCAAGGACTACTCCGGGGCGGAGATCATGCGCACCCTCCGGGATGAGGTGCTGAACCGGCCCATTCAGGTGGTGGATTTCACCGCTGCCATTGAGCTGCTGCTGGATGAAGGCGGCCGGGCCTGCGGCGCGCTGCTGATGAATATGGAGACCAGGGAAATTCTGGTGGCCCGGGCCAAAACGGTGATTCTGGCCACCGGCGGCGCGGGACGGATGCATTACCAGGGCTTCCCCACCTCCAACCACTACGGCGCCACGGCGGACGGCCTGGTGCTGGGCTACCGGGCCGGGGCGAAGCTATTGTATGCCGACACCTTGCAGTATCATCCCACCGGCGCCGCCTTCCCCCAGCAGATTTTCGGCGCGTTGGTCACCGAGAAGGTGCGCTCCCTGGGGGCCATGCTCATTAACCGGGAGGGGGAGGCGTTTATGCACCCCCTGGAAACCCGGGACGTATCCGCCGCCTCCATTATCCGGGAGTGCCTGGGCCGGGACAAGGGGGTGAAAACCGCCGATGGCCAGGGCGTCTGGCTGGATACCCCCATGATCGAGCTGAAGCATGGGGAAGGCACCATTGCCCGCCGGATTCCCGCCATGCTGCGGATGTTCGGCAAATACGGCATTGACCTGCGGAAGCAGCCCATTCTGGTCTACCCCACCCTGCACTATCAGAACGGCGGGCTGGACATCAATCCGGACTGCCAGACCCCGGCGGTGCCCGGCCTGTTTGTGGCCGGGGAAGCGGTGGGCGGCATCCACGGCCGCAACCGCCTGATGGGCAACAGCTTATTGGACATTATCGTCTTCGGCCGGGATGCCGGCCGGAATGCCGGGCAGATGGCCGTCACGGCCCAGGCCCCGGGTAGCCCCACCCTAAATCATGTCCTGCGCTACCAGGCCCAGCTGGATGGGGCCGGTATCCACACAGGTAAGTATAGCCCCCGGCTGCTGCCTACCTACAATGCCATGGGAAAGGATTTTTGATGGAGTTATGATACATCTAGTGCCGCCGGAACAACCCTCCGAGTCCATGCTGGTGGGCTGCCTGCTGGCAGCCTCCGGCGGATTACAAGATGCCTATACTTACAATGTGCGGGATCAGGTGTTTGCCAACGCCCAAACCGGCAACATGGTGCTCATCGGTCAGAGCCTTGCCCTGGGCCACTGGGTGGTGGCCTTGGAGCACTTTATTCCGGTAATGGCCTTTGCCGCCGGGGTATTTGCGGCGGAAGTGGTGCACAACCGGTTCCACAGTCACAGCCAGGCCTTCCACTGGCGGCAGGCCGTGGTGCTGCTGGAAGCGGTGATCCTGGCCCTGGTGGCCTTTATTCCCCAGGGACTCAATTGGTTGGCCAACGTGCTGGTGAGCTTCGTGTGCGCCATGCAGGTGGAGAGCTTCCGGAAAATCAAGGGGAATGCCTACGCCACCACCATGTGCATCGGCAATTTGCGCAGCGGCATGGAGCAGTTATACTATTGGAAGAAGAACCGGAACAAGGCCAGCCTCCGCCGGGCCAAGGTCTACTGCACGGTGATTTTGTGCTTTGTGGCCGGGGCTTCCCTGGGCGGCGTGGCCTCCCATTACTGGGGAGAGCATGCCATCCTCATCTGCTGCCCGCTGCTGCTGGTCACGGTGATCCTGATGGCCTGGGTTCGCCGGAAACGGTAAGCCGTACGCGCCTGGCGGGAAAAGAACCCCGACGGTGTGGTGCAGAGAAGGCGGTGCAGCGAAGGGCTTGGCTCCGGCGCAATGGACGGCTTTACCCCTTTGGGGAAAAGCGCATCAAGATTGAGAGAATAACCATGCAAGAAAAACGGAAAAAAATAACGGCGGGGGTGCTGACGGTTTTTGTCCTGGCGTTCATCTGGGGCAATTCCTGCCTGTCCGGCGAGAATTCCTCTGCCGTCAGCGGCTTTGCCGGCCAGATGTTGGCCCACCTCTTTGGCCCCCGGGTACTGGAAGCCACGGCAGTTCTGCGGAAGGTGGGACATTTCACGGAATTTGCCTGTCTGGGCGGCCTGCTGGGGTGGAACGCCCGGCTTTACCGCCGGGGACGGTTTGCCCCGCCGGCCCTGGCGGGGCTGTTGGTGGCCATGGCCGATGAGACGATTCAGCGTTTCGTCCCGGGCAGGGCGTCCATGGTTACCGACGTGTGGATTGACTTCGGCGGCGTACTGGCGGGCTTGGCCATCTATGCCTTGCTGTCCCGGCGGAAGTGATTTTCCCCAAATGGAAAAAACAGGGCTGCCCCCGCATGATATTTGCAAATCATGCGGGGGCAGCCCTCTTTTTCCGCAAAGCTGTGGCAAGAAAAGGCCGTGTAGGCGGTTGCGAATTTGCCCGGCAGTGCGTCCTTGTAGTGCGAACACGCAGCCAGTTTATGGCTGTCATTGCGGGGAGCGAAGCGACGTGGCAATCCGCATCTCCGCAGAAGTGCATAACATAAGAGTAGTACTTCAGGCAAAACGGTAAGTGGTGCGGATTTTCCACCGGGAGGAGGTTCTTGCAAACGCTGACAGGTTGCAAGTTACAGCATGTCATTGCGAGGAGCGAAGCGACGTGGCAATCCGCATCCCCGCAGAAATACTTGGCAAGCAGGTCTTACTTAGGGCGAATTCGTGGCGCTTTTCGTATTCGCCTAAAGTGGTGCTTTACGTTTTGCGCTGCCGCAAGGAGAACGGATTGCCACAGGTGTGCGCACTGGTTCGCAATGACATGCTAAAGACGGATATGCGTCTGCGGGTGCAAGGACATGGCGCAGGGGTGCTACTGGGAAAGGTACTTGCAAACGTAGTACTTCAGGCAAAATGGTAAGTGGTGCGGATTTTCCACCGGGAGGAGGTTCTTGCAAACGCTGACAGGTTGCAAGTTACAGCATGTCATTGCGAGGAGCGGAGCGACGCGGCAATCCGCATCCCCGCAGAAGTGCATAACAAAGAGCAGTATTTCAGGCGAAATGGTAAGTGGTGCGGATTTGCCTAGAGTACTACTTATTGTTTGGTGTTACTGCAAGGAGAACGGATTGCCACGTCGCGGTGCAGCCGCCCCGCTCCTCGCAATGACATCCATAAA
>DVHJ01000032.1 GCA_018712145.1 Candidatus Faecousia faecigallinarum
CTTTGGGGTCTAAATTATTCCCTGGAAGGCCAGCACCAGCAGAATGCAGGTGGCCAGCACCATCGCGGCGCACAGCCATACCCCCACCATCGGCTTGCCCTTCTGGGTCTGGGGCGTATCCAGGAGACCTACCCGCCGCAGGCCCATGACCACCGGCTTGTACAGCAGCAAGGTCACCGCGCTGTTGATGCCCCCCTTGAGTAGGTTAAAGGGGAGAAACGCCGGCAACAGCATTCCCGCCACCGCCGCCCGGGGCAGGCCCATGTACAGCGGGGTAATGATGTAGTTCCACAGCAGCATCACTCCGGCCATGAGCAGGCATCCGGCCACAATTCCCACCACGGCCCCGGCCATGGTCCGCCGCTTTTTGTAGATCAAGGCGGCGGTGCAGGCAAAGGCGCAGGTGGAAATCACGTTCATCACCATGCCGTACAGGCCGGTGTCGCTGATGGTGACCATCTCCAGCAGGGACACCACCAGGGACACCACCAGGCAGGCCATGGGGCCAAACATGAACCCGCCAATGACGATGATGATGTCCTTGGGGTCGTAGGACAGGAAGGACACGGCAGGCACCAGGGGAATGGCCAGATTGTGGCTGACGAACACCAGGGCATAGGCGATGGCGCTGAGCATGGCCAGGGTAGTCAGCTTCTTGGTTGAAATGCGGTTTGTTGTCATGATTTGATGGACCTCCAAACAAAAAAATCACCCGGAGAAACCTTCTCCGGGCGTGGAAAATAAACGCACTGCCGCCGTAGAGCGGCTGCGTGCGCATCTTCTACCATCCAGACTGTACTGTCGGCGCTGGAATTGCACCAGCTCGGCGCCCCCTGGGAGGCGTTCGCGGACTGTTACCGCCGGTCGGGAATTTCACCCTGCCCCGAAGATGAATATTGACTTTTTGTTTATCATACCGCCTCTGCCGCCGGTTGTCAAGGCCCTAGGTTTCCGGCATTTGCAGACCCTGCACCACGCCGCCGGCGGAGGTGTCGGTGACGTCCCCGCCGATGACCTGATCCTGGTAGACCAGCAAGGTGGCGTATACCGGCTCCTGGGCGTCGGGGTAGTTCTCCACGGTGTAGACGTAGCGGGTCACGGTCTTCCCGGCATACTGGGTCAGGTCGAAGCCCTGGCTGATTTGCAGGGCGTTGTACCGCTGGTACACCTCGGAGGTGTCCGTGGGAATGCGCACCTGCTGGGTCTGCACCGGGGAATTGGTGACCTGCCAGCCAAAATTGGTCAGGTATTCCACCCGGTCGTCATTGGTTGCGGCGTTCACCGGGGTTTCTCCAGTGACGCTGTTATCCCCGCCCTTGGCCAGCAGGCAGATGACGATGACCAGGGCCACCAGCGCCCCCAGAATCAGCAAAACCCGCTTTTTATTGACCTTTGCGGTCATGACCACCATAATTGATCCCTCCAGTTGAGTGTGTTGGTACAGCCTATGGCCCCGGGGGGACAAATAGAACGGAGGAATCCAGATGCGATTGGACAAAGCCCTGGCCAGCTCGGGCCTGCTGTCCCGGAAGGAGGCCCGGCAGGCCCTCCGGGCCGGGCGGGTGCAGGTAAACGGCCTGCCTGCCCGGGATGGGGAGGTTGACCCGAACCGGGATGAGATCACGTTGGACGGCAGGCTCCTGACCTTGGGGCCGGTGGTGCTGATGCTCCACAAACCGGCGGGCTACGTTACCTCCACCCAGGATCCCCGGGACCGGACGGTGATGGAGCTGGTGCCGGAGCAGTACCGGCGGCGGGTGACCCCGGTGGGCAGGCTGGACAAGCAGACCGAGGGCCTGCTGCTGCTCACCGACGATGGCCAGCTGGCCCACCGGCTGATCTCCCCCCGCCACCGGGTGGCCAAGGTGTACTATGCCCGGCACGGGGGCCAAGCCGGGCCGGAAGATGTGCAAGCCTTCGCCCAGGGCTTGGTGCTGGCCGATGGCAGCCGGTGCCTGCCGGCGCTGCTGGAGCCCCTGGGGCCGGGGGAGAGCCGGGTGACGGTTTGCCAGGGGATGTACCACCAGGTGCGGCGGATGTTGGCCGCCCGGGGGCTAACCGTATCCTACCTGGCCCGGCTCCAGGAGGGTGGAGTGTCCCTGGGGGATCTGCCCAAGGGGCAATGCCGCCTGCTTACCCCCGGGGAAAGGCAGGCCCTTTTCCAACCGGGGGCGGAATTTGGGCAGTTTTCGGGGGGAGATCCCGGGGGAAACCGGGACAGCTCAGGGGCTTCCGGTGATATTCCATAAAAACACCCGGCGCTTTTGCAATATTTTGTCAAATGCCTCTTGCAAAATGCGCAAAATCGGTGTATCATATATCTGCCATTTTGTGTAAACCGTATTTGTGCAATTTGCGGAGGAGGACAGGTCCCATGTCCAATCGGATTTTTCAGAGTGTTATCGTTCAGCTTAAGGATTCCACTGACCGGGTGCTGGGGGTGATGGACGCTGAAGGTGGCGTCGTTGCCTGCAGCGACCCTGCCCTGCTGGGGGAGAAGTGGCAGGAAGCCGCCCTGAAGGTGGGCAGCGCCTATGATGCGATGATCACCTTTAACGGCAAAACGTATAAGGCCCTGTCCGGCGGCGGGAATTACTATGAATACGCCGTCTTCGTCTCCGGGGAGGACAGCTGGGCGTCCAGCCTGTGCGGCATGGCCCACGTGGCCCTGAACAATGCCAAAACCTTTTATGAGGAGAAGCATGACCGGAGCACCTTCGTCAAGAATATCATCATGGACAATATCTTGCCGGGGGATATCTATATCCGGGCCAAGGAGCTCCACTTCTCCACAGAGGCGCCTCGGGCAGTGTTCCTGGTGCGCCAGGTTGGCCACGGGGATGTGGCGGCGGTGGATGTGCTGCAAAATATGTTCCCGGACAAGCTCCAGGATTTTGTCATCAGCGTCAATGAATCAGATATTGCCATCATTAAGCAGATCAGCTACAATACCACCACGGAAGAGCTGATCCATATTGCCCAGTCCATTGAAGATGTGCTGAAAAGCGAGCTGTTCATCAAAACAGTGATTGGCATCGGCACAATTTGCAACCACCTGCGGGAGCTGGCCGACGCCTACAAGGAGGCGCAGACCGCCATTGACGTGGGCAAGGTGTTTGACACAGAGCGGAGCATCATCAACTATGAGAATTTGGGCATTGGCCGGCTGATCTACCAGCTGCCCACCACCCTGTGTGAGATTTTCCTGTCCGAGGTGTTTAAGAAAAACCCCCTGGATTCCCTGGATCAGGAGACGTTGTTTACCATCAATAAATTCTTTGAGAACAGCCTGAACGTGTCGGAGACTTCCCGGAAGCTGTTTGTCCACCGGAACACCTTGGTGTACCGGCTGGAGAAGATTAAGAAGCTCACCGGCTTGGATCTGCGGGAATTTGACCACGCCATTGTGTTTAAAGTTGCCCTCATGGTGAGTAAGTACCTGGACTCCCGAGAAACCCATCTGCCCTTTTCCGGTTAATCCGGCGGCTACCCCAGCGGTTTTTTCCGGCCCACGCGGAAAGCGTGGGCCGGTTTATGTGCGCTCACCGGGCGCACATAAAAATCGCTACGGGTGATAAATCATCCATAGCGAAACTGGCGCGAGTGCTTTTTATCGCATTTACACTGATGAATTCAAGCAAAATAAAATTGAAGCCCAACGAAGTGGGGTCAATTTTGAAAGGCGGAGCAGCGGAGCGAGCGCGCTCTGACTTTTGAAAAAAAGTCGGAGCAAGCGATACGAAGCTTGCTCCGACATGGTTGCGGAGGCAGGATTTGAACCTACGACCTTTGGGTTATGAGCCCAACGAGCTACCAGACTGCTCCACTCCGCGATATTCACTTTGCCCTAACGGCTAAGTTAGAATACCACATGGGGAGCAATTTGTCAACCCCTAATTTTTGGACTGGGGAAAATATTTTGCAGGATGTACAATGATGGGTGACAGGGCGCAGGGGCTGTGGAAAACCGCAATGCGGTTTACCCATATTCCACTGGTTCGCAATGACATGCAGAAGGAAGAGGCGTGGGTGTGGGTGCAAGGGCGCTTTTCCGGCAGCATACCGCCAGTGTCCTGGCATTGTGCGGACAGGCAGCAAGTTATTGCATGTCATTGCGAGGAGCGAAGCGACGGGACAATCCGCTCTCCTGCGGTAGGACAAAACGAAAAGGAAATACCTTCGGCGAATACGCACCTTCTGCGCATTTCCCCTGGTACTACGTTCTTGCAACCGCAGACGCCCGGCAGATTTCTGCATGTCATTGCGAGGAGCGAAGCGACGCGGCAATCCGTTCTCCTTGCGGTAGCACAAAACCGAAAAGCAATCCTTTGGGCGAATACGAGAAGCATTACGAAGTTGCCCTAAGTACTACCACCTTGCCAGGTTTCTCTGCGGGGACGCGGATTGCCACACCTCGTCGCCCCAAAGTCCGCCATGCTCCCCACCGGCCGAAGGCCAGCGGGGGAGCAACGCTCCCTTGGGGCTCCTCTCCCCGCAAAGGGTGCCCCTCTGCGGGGCCCCCATGCACTGGTTC
>DVHJ01000033.1 GCA_018712145.1 Candidatus Faecousia faecigallinarum
GCGGTGACCCGGGCCACCCTCTCCAGCGCCCTGACCCTGCAGGTGGATGGGCTGCTGATCATGGCGGCGGTGCTGTTGGGTCTGCTGTTTGCCGCCAGCTGCCTCTGGGCCACCATCGCCGCCCGCCAGAAGTTAATGCAGTCCAAATGAACCTGAAGAAGGAGGGTTAAGCCGTGGGGAAACGCTTCGTCATGGGGCAGGTGACGGTGAAGGCCATGTGGCGGCGGCGGGGGGCTAGCCTCCTGCTGGCTGCCGTGGCTGCTGCCGGAGTCTGCGCCGCTATGGTGCTGCACAATTTAACCGTCCGCCAGGAGCGGGCGCTGGAAGACACCATCAACAACACCACCATCTCCTGTGTGGTGACCAATGCCCAGGGAACCGGCACCGGGCAGCTGCAAATGTTCTCCGCCTTTGTGGAGATGCTGCTGGGCCTGCGGGAGGAACGGGGCTGCTACCTGGGTGACTATGTGAAAAACGTCCGGGCCAAGGCAACCTTCTCCCTGGAGATGCCGGAAGGCGCCTCTCTCCGGCGGATTTTGTCTCTGGATTCCGATCCGGCCCTGTCCCCGGCAGAGGGGGCGAGGGTGGAGTTTTACGAAGGGTGGTCGGAAACGGTGCTGTCCACCCGGCAGCAGGTTTGCCTGGTGGGGGAGGATATGCTGACCCAGGATGGCTACCTCAACGTTTCCAACGGCCTAGACGATAGGGCCCGCCTGCAAATCGTGGGCGTGGTATACGGCGGCCCTCCCGGCGCTGTCTACTGCCCGTTTTTCATGCCCTGGGTCGCGGGCACATCGGTGTCGTTTTTGACGGAAACCTGCTCTTTTGACATTCGGGATAACCGGAAACTGGAGGAGAGCAAAGGGGAAATTTACACCTGGTTTGTGGAACCGGCCCTCACCAATCAAATGGACGGCCTGACCTTCGGCGTGCTGGTGCAGGATGAAACCTACCTGGACAATCTGGCGGAAATTCAGTCCAATTTGTCCATGCTGCGGATTTTGCTGCCGGTGCTGCTGGTGATGTGCGCTGGCATCGGCTGCTTTGCCAGCTACCTGACCACCCGGGGGCGGATTCGGGAGTTTGCGGTCATGCGCTGCCTGGGGATGAAGCAGCGGCGGGTGTTCGGCCTGGTGTTCGGCGAGCAGATGCTCCTGGCCGGGATTGGCGGGGCTTTGGGCCTGGCGGTGGGCGTTGCCGTGGAGGGCGGCCTCAGTCCGGCCGCTCTGGCTAAGGCCGGGCTGCTGATTGCCGTGTTCTTGGCCGGGACCGCCATCGCCGTCCTGGGGGTCACTCGGGTAAACGTGATGAAATTGATGAAAGTGGAGGAATGAGCCATGTTGACGGTAAATGCAGTGACCTATGAATACCGAAACGCCTACCAGACCGTCCGGGCAGTGGACGGGGTGAGCTGGACCTTCCAGCCGGGGCAGGTGTATGCCATTGTGGGGGCTTCCGGCAGCGGAAAGACCACGCTGCTGTCCCTGCTGGCGGGACTGGATGTGCCCACCTCCGGCAGCATTGCCCTGGATGGGGAAACGACGGCCCAAATGGACCGGGACGCCTACCGGCTGAACCATATCTCGGTCATTTACCAGAACTTCAACCTGTTTGCCCACTTGACGGCCCTGGAAAATGTGGCCTATCCCCTGTATGTGGGGAAAATGCCCCGGAAAGCGGCGGATGCCCTGGCCGGGGAAAAGCTCCTGGCCGTTGGGATAAAGGCGGAGCAGTTTAAGCGGCTGCCCAACATGCTCTCCGGTGGGGAGCAGCAGCGGGTGGCCATCGCCCGGGCTCTGGCCATGGGCAGCGAGATCATCCTGGCGGACGAACCCACCGGCAACCTGGACAAAGAAAACAGCCGGAATATTGTGGAGATTCTATGCCGCCTGGCCCATGAAGAAAACCGCTGCGTCATCATCGTCACCCACGACCCGGCGGTGGCGGAGGCGGCGGACTGCGTTCTGCACATGCAGGACGGGAAGGTGGAATGACCTTAGAGATTATTGACGGGGAATTGTTTCCAGCTTAACGCCGGCCGGTTAGCCAGCGTGCTGGTAAGAGGCCGTTTCAGCACTTGGAGAAAAGCTCCTGTGTCATCATTATTGTCCGTGAACCGGCGGCGGGCTGCATCCTGCCCATGCGCAATGGCGGGTTCCATGAATGCCTGACGCGCCACAAGATTTATAAAATACCGCGCAAATAAGACGAGGCAGACCGGTCAACCTTAAAAATTGACCGATCTGCCTTTTTAATGCATAGGGAAGCAACTGCATTTCGGAAAATTACAGATTTCCTGATTTCAGATCCCCTGCCGAAACGGTGAGGAGTCTGGATGGGCATGCCTGGGTTGGAAAGTTTTCATCATCCAGGCAAAAACTTGGTACTCGGCATAAAAGTTAAGCATAAAAAAGACCTGCTGCAAAATTGTATTTGCAGCAGGTCTATTTGGCTCCCCCTGTTGGACTCGAACCAACGACTCCCTGATTAACAGTCAGGTGCTCTACCGACTGAGCTAAGGAGGAATATTTGTGTTGGCATTACCTATCTTCCCGTGCAGTCGCCCGCAAAGTATTGTCGGCGCAGATGAGCTTAACTTCTGTGTTCGGGATGGGAACAGGTGGACCCTCACCGCAATCAACACCAACTC
>DVHJ01000034.1 GCA_018712145.1 Candidatus Faecousia faecigallinarum
GCAGCACCTAAGGCGAATACGGGAAAGCGTCACGAATTTGCCCAAACAGCAGCGCACTTGCCAGGCTTCTCTGCGGGGAAAACGGATTGCCACACCAGTGTGCGCACTGGTTCGCAATGACATGCAGAAGGAAGGACGTGTGCGCGGGTGCAAGGACGGAGTTCGCAATGACATGCTGAAGGCGGGCAGGCGTGCACGGGTGCGGGGCCGGGGTTCGCAATGACAGGCAGAAGCTTGCCAGGTGTCTGCGTTTACAAGAACGTTGTTCACAATGACATGGCGAAGACAGGCCCGTGTCTGCGGGGCGAGGGCGTGCTTCCAGGCGCAAATCGGTAACCCATCATGGACAAACCCCGGGCTGCTCTTTTTTTGCAACCGGCTTGACAAATACCCCGCCAGGGTATATAATGCAAATACCCACCAGGGGTATTTTCAACAAGGAGGACAGGGCGATGGAATCAACCTGCTGCCCAAGTGGCAAAACCACCCAGCGGTCCGACGATCAGGTAAAAAAACTGGTCAACCGCCTTAACCGCATCGAGGGACAGATCCGGGGCATCCGGGGTATGGTGGAATCCGGCGCATACTGCAACGACATTCTGGTGCAGTCCGCCGCCGTTACCGCCGCCATCAGCGCCTTCAACCGGGAGCTGCTGGCCAGTCACCTGCACACCTGCGTCCTGCGGGATATCCGGGCGGGCAAAGACGAAGTGGTGGATGAATTGATGGAAACCTTGCAAAAGCTGATGAAATAGACATGCAAAAGGAGGTTTTTTATGGAACAATATTCCGTCACCGGGATGACCTGCGCGGCATGCAGCGCCCGGGTGGAAAAAGCCGTTTCCCAGGTGCCTGGCGTCACATCCTGCTCGGTTAGCCTGCTGACCAATTCCATGGGCGTGGAGGGTACCGCCTCACCCCAGGCAATCATTGCCGCCGTCCAGCAGGCAGGGTACGGCGCCAGGGTCAAAGGCGGGGCCAAAGCCGCCCCGCCGGAGGATGCCCTGCAGGATCGGGAGACCCCGGTTCTCCGGCAGCGGCTGGTGGCCTCCCTGGTGTTTCTCCTGGCGCTGATGTATATCTCCATGGGCCACGTGATGTGGAGCTGGCCGCTGCCCCCCTTCCTGGCCAATAATCCGGTGGCCATGGGCATGACCCAAATGCTGCTGACCATTGCGGTCATGGTCATCAACCAAAAGTTCTTTGTCAGCGGCTACCGGAGCCTGTGGCACCGGGCGCCCAATATGGACACCTTGGTGGCCCTGGGCGCCACCGCCGCCTTTGGCTACAGCCTGTTCGCCTTGTGCGCCATGGCCGAGGCCCAGAGAACCGGCGACATGGAAGCCGTGCACACCTATCTGCACGAATTCTACTTTGAATCCGCCGCCATGATCCTGGCCCTGATCACCGTGGGCAAAATGCTGGAGGCCCACTCCAAAGGCAAGACCACCGACGCGCTAAAGGGCCTGATGAAGCTGGCCCCCAAAACCGCCACGGTGCTGCAAAACGGTGAGGAGGCCCTGGTCTCCATCGATCAGGTAAAGCAGGGAGACATTTTCCTGGTTCGTCCCGGGGAGAACATTCCCGTAGACGGCATTGTGCTGGAGGGCAGCAGCGCAATCAACGAATCCGCCCTCACCGGGGAGAGTATTCCTGTGGACAAAGCCCCTGGGGACAACGTCTCCGCCGCAACCCTGAATCAGTCCGGCTTCCTCAAGTGTCAGGCCACCCGGGTGGGCCAGGACACCACCCTGTCCCAGATCATTCAAATGGTCAGCGACGCCGCTGCCACCAAGGCCCCCATTGCCAAAGTGGCTGACCGGGTATCCGGGATTTTCGTCCCTGCGGTCATGTCCATTGCCGCCGTGACCATTCTGGTTTGGCTGCTGCTGGGGCAAAGCGTTGGATTTGCCCTGGCCCGGGGCATTTCCGTCCTGGTCATCAGCTGCCCCTGCGCCCTGGGGCTGGCCACGCCGGTGGCCATTATGGTGGGCAACGGGATGGGCGCCAAAAACGGCATTTTGTTCAAGACCGCCGTGTCGCTGGAGCAGGCCGGGAAGGTGGACATTGTTGCTCTGGATAAAACCGGTACCATTACCGCCGGCCAGCCGGAGGTGACGGATATTCTGCCCGCGCCCGGCGTGGACCAGGAGACCCTCCTCCGCCTGGCCTATGCCCTGGAGCAAAAAAGCGAGCACCCCCTGGCCCGGGCAGTTTTGCAGGCGGCCCAGCAGCGGGGCCTTGACGCCCCCCAAGTATCGGATTTCCAGGCATTGCCCGGCAACGGCCTCACCGCCGTGCTGGCGGGAAAAACCCTGCGGGGCGGCAATGCCAACTTCCTGGGTCAGGCAGTAAACATTCCCCCCGCCGCCATGGCCCAGGCCGAGTCCCTGGCCCGGAACGGGAAAACCCCACTGTTCTTTGGGGAAGACAGCCGGTTCCTGGGGATGATCGCCGTGGCCGATGTGATCAAGCCGGACAGCCCCCAGGCCGTGCAGGAGCTGCAGGCCATGGGCATCCGGGTGGTCATGCTCACCGGGGACAACCGGCGCACCGCCGAAGCCATCGGCAAGCAAGCCGGGGTAGATGAGGTGATTGCCGGGGTTTTGCCCCAGGGGAAGGAGGCCGTGATCCGGCAGCTGCGGCAGCAGGGCCGGGTGGCCATGGTGGGCGACGGCATCAATGACGCCCCGGCCCTCACCCGGGCCGATCTGGGCATCGCCATTGGCGCCGGTACCGACGTGGCCATTGACGCGGCGGATGTGGTGCTGATGAAAAGCCGGTTGACCGACGTGCCGGCAGCCATCCGCCTGAGCCGGGCTACCCTGCGGAACATTCACGAAAATCTGTTCTGGGCATTTTTCTACAACACCATCGGCATCCCCCTGGCCGCCGGCGTATTTATTCCTCTGGGGCTGACCTTGAACCCCATGTTTGGCGCCGCCGCCATGAGCCTGTCCAGCTTCTGCGTTGTCACCAACGCCCTGCGTCTGAATCTGTTCCGGATTCACGACGCCCGGCGGGATAAATCCCATCATAAACCCATACCCCATCAACAAAAGGAGACGGTAACCATGACAAAAACCATGAACATTCAAGGCATGATGTGCGGCCACTGCGAGGCCCGGGTGAAAAAGGCCCTGGAGGCCTTGCCCCAGGTGGCCGGGGCTCAAGTGAGCCACGAAACCGGCACCGCCGTGGTCACCCTCACGGCCCCGGTGGAAGACGCCGTACTGAAAAAGGCGGTTGAGGATCAGGACTATTCCGTGCTGGGCATTCAGTAAACACCCGCCCCCACAGCCAAACACCAAAGTGAAACGGGGCTGTCTCACTAACGCTGAGGCAGCCCCGTTTCCTCTGACCACGGTGTCTATCCCTGAAGCGCCTTTACATCCGCTGACGCGTATCTGTCTTCAGCATGTCATTGCGAACCAGTGCATGGGGGCCCCGCAAAGGGTGCCCCTTTGCGGGGAGAGGAGCACCAAGGGAGCGTTGCTCCCCCGCTGGCCTTCGGACGGCATAACCACGGGACCCCGCAAAGCGGCACGCTTTGTGGGGAAAGGAGACCCAAGGGAGCGTTGCCCAGCTCCGGCCTTTGGCCGGAGCTGGGCATGGCGGACTTTGGGGCGACGACATGGCGGATTTTGGGGCGACGAGGTGTGGCAATCCGCGTCCCCGCAGGGAAAGGCAACGATAAATGCGCTTTTGGGCGAATTTGTAGACGGCTGCGTATTCGCCTGAGGTACTGCTTTCTGCGATGCTGTACTGCAAGGAGAACGGATTGCCACGTCGCTGCGCTCCTCGCAATGACATGCAGAAACATGCGGCGTGTCCGCATAGGCAAGGACGTTGTACCAGGCAAAACTGCCACCGTCTACGCACTTTCCCTCGCGTCCCGCCGCCTTGCATTCGCTGGCGCGTACCCGTCTTTTGCATGTCATTGCGAACCAGTGCGCACACTGGTGTGGCAATCCGCATCCCCGCAGGGAAAGGCAACGATAAATGCGCTTTTGGGCGAATTCGTAGCATTTTTCGTATTCGCCCAAAGTACTGCTTTCTGTGATGTTGTACTGCAAGGAGAACGGATTGTCCCGTCGCTACGCTCCTCGCAATGACATGCTGAAATTTGCTGCGTGTCAGCGTTTGCAAGGACGTCCGCCCAGTGGCAAAACCCGCAACCGCCTGCCGGTTTGCTTGGAAGCACCGCCTTGCACTCGCTGACGCGTACCCGTCTTTTGCATGTCATTGCGAGCCAGTGCGCACACTGGCGTGGCAATCCGTTCTCCTTGCGGTGGTACATAGCAAATCGCAGCACTTAAGGCGAATTTGCAGCTTCTGCGGGTTTGCCCCAAGTACTACTGACTTGCCAAGTATTTCTGCGGGGATGCGGATTGCCGCGTCGCTGTGCTCCTCGCAATGACATGCTGAAGGAAAACCGTTTCTGCGGTTGCAAGAACGTAGTTCCCAATGACATGCAGAAACCTGCCCCGTGTCAGCATATGCAACTACGCAATGACATGCGAAAGGCAGTTACGCGGCAGTGGTTGCAAGTACGTCCCGCCAGGGCAAATTCGCAACCGCCTACACGTCCTTTTCTTTCCACAGCTTTGCGGGAAAAAGAGGGCCGTCCCCTCATGATTTGTGCAAATCATTTTTCGGCAGCCCCCACATAAGCCGCTGCACGCCTGAAGCCGGGGAGAAAACCGGTTGCGCCAGTGGCGCGCCCAGGGGGAAATTCTGCCGGTTTTGCCGAATCAAATGGATTCCCCAGTTGATTTTTGCTACCCCATCGGCTATAATGCCCATGAAAAATGAACCCGGCCGGCGGGGGGTACCCACGGCGGGCTGCCGGCGGCGCCGCCGGATACGGGAGGTATAATTGAACATGAACAAAACCATGGACAAAATTGTGGCCCTGTGCAAAAACCGGGGGTTTGTATTCCCCGGCTCAGAGATCTACGGCGGCCTGGCCAACACCTGGGACTATGGCCCCCTGGGTGTGGAGCTGAAAAATAACGTAAAAAAAGCCTGGTGGAAACGGTTTGTCCAGGAGAGCCCCTACAACGTGGGCCAGGACGCCGCTATCCTGATGAATCCCCAGGTGTGGGTGGCTTCCGGCCACGTCACTACCTTCAACGATCCGCTGATCGACTGCCGCTGCTGTAAAATGCGCCACCGGGCCGATAAGCTGGTGGAGGATTACAACGAGGCCAACGGCATTACCGGCGTGAACGTGGAGGCCATGGACAGCGCAGCCCTGGTGGATTACATCCGGGAAAAGCAGATCCCCTGCCCCGGCTGCGGCAAGTCGGATTTTACCGATATCCGGAAGTTTAACCTGATGTTCAAAACCCACCAGGGGGTCACCGAGGACTCCGCCGCCGAGGTGTACCTGCGGCCGGAAACCGCCCAGGGGATCTTTGTGAATTTCAACAACCTGCTGCGCACCACCCGGCGGAAGCTGCCCTTCGGCGTGTGCCAGATCGGCAAGAGCTTCCGCAATGAGATTACCCCCGGCAACTTCACCTTCCGCACCCGGGAGTTTGAGCAGATGGAGCTGGAGTTCTTCTGCAAGCCCGGCACGGATCTGGAATGGTTCCAGTACTGGCGGAACTTCTGCCGCCAGTGGCTGCTGGATCTGGGGATGCAGGAGGAAAACCTCCGGCTGCGGGACCACAGCCCGGAAGAGCTGTGCTTCTACTCCAAGGCCACCACGGATTTTGAGTTCCGCTTCCCCTTCGGCTGGGGCGAGCTGTGGGGCGTGGCCGACCGGACGGATTACGACCTGAGCCAGCATGAAAAGGTATCCGGCCAGGACCTGAAGTATTTTGACCAGGAAACCGGGGAGCACTACGTGCCCTACGTGGTGGAGCCGTCTCTGGGCGCCGACCGGGTAACCCTGGCCTTCCTGTGCGACGCCTACGACGAGGAAGTGGTGGGCCAGGATAAGAAGGGGGCCGACGATGTGCGCACGGTACTCCACCTGCATCCGGCTCTGGCGCCCTACAAGGCTGCGGTGCTGCCCCTGAGCAAGAAGCTGTCCGGCCCTGCCCTGGAGATCTACCACCAGCTGCAAAAGCAGTTTATGGTGGATTTCGATGAAACCGGCTCCATCGGCAAGCGTTACCGCCGCCAGGATGAAATCGGTACGCCCCTGTGCGTCACCGTGGACTTCCAAACCGTGGGGGACGAAAACACCCCCGCCGACCACTGTGTTACCGTCCGGGACCGGGACACCATGGAACAGGTACGCCTGCCCATCCACCAGCTCCAGGACTATATCGCCGGAAAAGTGGCGTTTTAACCAGCCGGGGGCATGGCTGGCCCTGCCGTGAGGCAGCCATGCCCCGCCTGCCTGGAAAACGATGCCGGCAGCGCCGGCGCCATCATGGAGGCAACAACATTGACAGAGAGAACACAGGGGACGCATGTCTGGCCGCGGGTGCTTCTGCTGGGTACTTCCTATTGCCTGGTGGAAGTCTTTGCGGGATTGATGCTGCACCCAGAGAGCTTTTCCTCTCTGGGGTTTGGTTTTTTATGGGGCTGGCTGCTCACTGCCATCTGCCTGGCCCTGCCCCGGCTGGGAGGCCGGATTTTTTACGGGATCACCTACTATTTCATCACCATCTGGACCTTGGCCCAAACCGGCTATGACCAGCTATTTCAGAAGCTCATGTGGCTGTCCGATGTGTTTTACACCGGGGAAGGGGCGGACTATTTCTCCATGGTCCTCACCGGCTTTTCCCCGCTGTGGTGGATTGGCGGCGTGTTTCTCCTGGGCCTGGGGGGGCTGGTGATCTGGCTGATGCCCCGGTGGCAGAAGGACGGCCAGACCTATCTTGCCTGCGGCGTGACCGTGGCCCTGACGGTGGCGGGACTTTTCCTGCTGCCCAAGGTGGTATTTTTGCGGGATTTCAGCGTCTGGGGCGCCCGCTCAGACTACGCCCAGTCCAGCTCCAGCCGGGCGACCTACACCACCATGTACGACGCCAGAAAGGCCTATGACCTGTGCGGGGTGTACCATCTGACCGCCCGGGACCTGTGGAAACATGGGCTCTACCCCCTGACGCCAGGCTACCGCCAGGCCAAGGCGGAAAACGAAAAAGTGGTGGATCAGTTTATGGACAGCCTGCCGGAGCCGGAACGCAACGAAATGACCGGCCTGTTTGCCGGGAAAAATGTGATCGTGGTGCTCATGGAGTCCATGGACGACTGGCTAATCAATGAAACCGATACCCCCACCTTGTGCCGCCTCATGGCTGAGGGGATCAATTTTACCAATTTCTATACCCCCGGCTACGGCAGTGCCCGCACCTTTAACACCGAGTTCTGCCTGAACACCGGGGTGTACCTCCCCACCGACGGCAGCCTCGCCTTTGACTACGTCACAAACCATTACCGCCAGTCTCTGGCCAATCAGCTGTCCGGGTATTCTGCCCAGGTATTTCACTACAATACCCCGGATTTCTACAGCCGGGATGTGTTCGCCCCGGCCATGGGCTACCAGGGGTACAACAGCTACAGCGCATACACGGAAGACGAAGTGTACGACGACTGCTTTGTGTTTGACCAGCCGGACCTGGCGGCAGAATTTTTCCGCCCGGGGCTGAGCCTGAATTTCCTCATCACCCGGTCGGCCCACTTGAGCTACGATTACGATGAGCCCCTGAGCCAGTATGCCCTGGCGCAGTATCCCCAGTACCGGGAAAACTATCCCCACCAGGAGGAGGCCTGCATCCGGGCGAAGGCCAGGCTGGTGGACGACATGTTTGCCCGCCTGCTGGCGGAGCTGGAGGATCGGGGGCAGCTGGACAATACCGTGATTGTAGGGGTGACAGATCACTATGCCTATGGGTTCCAGGATGTGGAAACCATGATGGCCCTGTCCGGGGTGGACGATGAACTGCTGCTGGAAAAGACGCCTTGCTTTATCTGGTCTGCCGGTGGACCAGATATGGAGGTGGAGAAGACTTTGAACACAGCGGATCTGCTGCCCACCCTGCTGAATCTCCTGGGGGTGGATTCCCCCTACCGGTATCTGGGCCGGGACGCCTTCGACCCCCGGTATCCGGGCTATGCCCTGTTTCCTGACGGCAGCTGGATCTATGACGGTATCGTCTGCCGGCCGGACGGTACCGGGGAGATGGAGATTGTAGCCAACGCCAAGGCGCGGGTGCTGCCCCAGGAAGAGCTGGCAGAGATTACCAGCCTGGCGCTGCAGTATGTTCAGGTAAGCAATTTGCTGCTGGCTACGGACTATTACCGGTGAAACGGCTTCCGCCGGGCATGGGTACATAACCCGGCGGCAAATTGCTCCCTGGGGAAAAGAGAAAAACGGACAGCAGCCAGGCTGCTGTCCGTTTTCTGGTCTTGGGGGTTAGCCCACCCGAGTGAGCACCATGGGGAAGGTGATGCCTGCGGCGGCCATGTCATCTTCCAAGTTGGAGCTGGTGAAGGTGAGGGTATCGCCCTCCACCGTGAAGGTGTACTCCTCAGCAATACTGCCATTTTCGTAGGTATAGATGACGTCGTCCACCACGGCATAGGGGCCGGAGGTCTCCATGCCGGTAACCAGAGAGGCCAATGCAGACAAATCCATGGCCTCCATGGTGGAGGCGGCATACTCCTCCACGCTCATCTGATACAGCTCCTGCATGGCTGCGTCGGCAGCAGCTTCGTCCAGGCCCTGGGCGGCAAACTGGGCGTACATGGTGTCCACCAGGTAGGTCTCCAGCGCATCGCCAAAGGCGGTCAGGCTCTCTTCCATGGCAGCCTCATCCACGGTAATGGTGAGGGTCCCATCCTCTCCAAAGGAGAGGTTCATGGCCATGGACAGTTCCCCTTCAAAATCCGCAAGGCCCATCTGCTCGCCGCCCATGGTTATGGTGTAGGTCCAGTCCCCAAATACAGGGGCAGCGGCAGCGGCGTCAAAGGCATAGGTCTCGCCAGTGGTCTCCTGGGTTTCCGCCGGTTCCGAAGGCTCGGTAGCAGGCTCGGTGGCGGGTTCAGTGGCATCGGTGGTTTCCGGCTCGGTCTCATCCTGGCCGTTGCCGGAGTTGGTGCAGGCCGCCAGGGCAAAGACCATGACCAGGGCCAGCAACAGGGCAAACATTTTTTTCATTTCTTGTTTTCCTCCTAAATCTTCTGGGCAAAGCAAACTGCCTTGCCGGGTTGATTATACGCTTTTCGGAATACTTTGTCAATATCAGCCAAAAAAATCATATCTCAAATCTCTGTGCTGTAAATAGATGTGACCCAACTACAAGAAGAAATTTTTCGATGTGGCATATTACAGGTTGCGAGACGGACGTATCGCAAGATA
>DVHJ01000035.1 GCA_018712145.1 Candidatus Faecousia faecigallinarum
TGGCTTATCAATGAAGAAGAAGCGGTTCGTAATCAGCCTGCGCCCAATCCGGTATTTGGAAGAGGTCTTGTCGTTTTAAAAAAGCAAATTGACCCGCTTAGAGGGATGGGTGCGTTCATGCGTTCGTCGTGGGTTTTTCTGCATTTTGGGTAGCCACGTTCCTCATCCTGTGGTATAATGGAAAAAATATAGCTGTCCCGGGAGCAGTCTGGCCCTTAGCAGTCAGATTGGCAAGAATCTGCTGCAAAATAGCACACCGCCGCTCTTGCCCTGGCTGGTCTGTTCAGATATGATAGGCAACGCCTGCCAAGGCAGGCAATGGATATTGATCTACCGTCAATGGGAGGAACGACTATGTACTTCATTCCGCAGCCCCAACACCTGCAAGAACAGGCGGGCAGCTTCCGCCTGACCCGCAGCCACCGCATTACCCTCACCTGCCCTGCTTCCTGCCTGGCCACCGCCCAGCTGCTGGCCAAGGCGGTGGAACAATCCACCGGCCTCGCCTTGCGCATTGACCGGCGGGGCGGCGGGAAAGTCCACCCTGGCATTGTTTTGCAGCTGGCCAGTGGGAAGGCTCAGTCCTATACCCTGGAAATCACACCGGAGGGCGTCACCGTCACCGGCGGGGATGAGCCCGGCCTGTTCTACGGTGTGCAAACCCTGGGGCAGATCCTCTGCCAGTCCGGCTGTGTGCTGCCCTGCCTGTCCATTCAGGATTATCCGGCCCTTCCGGTGCGGGGGCTGTTTTACGATGTAACCCGCTGCCGTGTGCCTACCCTGGCCTTTTTGAAAACCCTGGCCGACCGGTGCAGCCGGTACAAAATGAATCAGCTCCACCTGTACATTGAGCATACCTTCCTCTTTGATGGGTTGAGCGAAGTATGGCGGGACGACACGCCTCTCACCGCCCAGGATATTCTGGAGCTGGACGAATACTGCAAAGGGCTGCACATTGATCTGGTGCCCTCCATTGCCACCCTGAGCCACCTGTACAAAGTGCTGCGCACCAAAACCTATCACCATCTGTCCGAGTTGGAGGAGGCCCCCGGCGCGGAATTCTCCTTCCACCAGCGCATGGGCCACCACACCCTTAACGCCACCGATGAAGAAGCCTTTGCCCTGGTGTGCCGGATGATCGACGAGTATGCCCCCCTGTTTTCCAGCCGCCTGTTCAACATCAACGGAGACGAGCCCTTTGATCTGGGCAAAGGCCGGGGCAGCGCCAAGGCAAAAGAAATCGGCGCCCACCAGATGTACGTGGATTGGCTTGCCCGGGTCTGCCGCCACGTGGAATCCCTGGGCAAGCAGCCCATGTTCTGGGGAGACGTCATTCTCTCCGATCCGGAATCCATCGCCCAGCTGCCGGAAAATATCGTGTGCATGAACTGGGACTACAGTCCCACCCCCCGGGAGGATCACGCCAAAGCGTTGGCCGCCACCGGCGTTGCCCAGTACCTCTGCCCCGGCGTCCAGGGCTGGAAGCAAACCATCAACCTGTTTGACGTGGCCTACGCCAATATCCGGAAGATGGCAGAGCTGGCCCACCGGTATCACGCCCAGGGGCTTCTGGTCACCGAGTGGGGGGATTACGGCCACCTGCAAGATCCGGAATCCACCGTACCCGGTCTCATTTATGCCGCCGCCATGGGTTGGAACAGCGAAATCCCGGAAGAGGACCAGTTGAACCAAGCCGTTTCTCTGCTGGAATACGGCGACCGGAGCAAACAGGTCATGGCCGTTCTGCGCCGCCTAAGCCAGCAAGCCGCCATGCAATGGGGGCAGGCCGTAGAGTTCTCGGAAGTGCAGCGGGGCCGCATTCCGGGAAAAACCATGGACCAGTTCTGGGCGGAGTCCCGCCTCCCCGCCGGCAAGGCGGCGGAAGCCAACGGGATCATTGACCAATGTCAAGAGGCCCTGGGCCGCCTGATGCCCCAGATGGACCCGGCTGGGCGGCAGCGGATGCTGCCCTACTTCCTGCTGTCCGACGGACAGAAGCTGCTGAACCGGTTTATGGCCCAGTTGGATATTCCCGGTTACGGCAGAGAAGCCCAGGAGGATCCCAGGACGCTGGCCGGGGACCTGGAAACCTGGTACCACGACTACGCCGGGCTGTGGCGGCGCACCAGCCAGGAAAGCGAGCTGTACCGCCTGGGTGAGGTCATCTTCTGGATGGCCGATTTCCTGCGGGCATACTAATGGGGAATCCTGAAGCCTCCGGCTAGGCCGGGTGCTTAGGAAAATAGCATAAAGGAGCGATAACTGATGGCGATTCTCAGCGGATGCGAAGACAAGTACAAAACCCCCGTGCCGGAGGACCGGATCTGCCCGGTCTGCGGCAAAGAAGTGGAGGTCTTTACCTCCATGGGCCGGGTAATCAGCGACACCGCCTGCACTTGCGGCTACGTGTGGAAGGCGGAGGAGCTGCCCACCCTGAAGGTGGAGCGGAAGGAAGAGGAAGCATAATTCCCCCTGCTTCCCCAGCGTAATTCGGGCTGCCTCAACATGATTTTCCGAAATCATGGGGGGCAGCCCCTGTTTTGGCGGGGTGGTAAGCTGCCCTTGGCGGACGAGGTTGCACACGCAGAAGCCCGGCAAGTCTCTGCATGTCATTGCGAGGAGCGTGGCGACGGGACAATCCGTTCTCCTTGCAGTGAGGCAGAACGAGAAGCAATGCTTTGGGCGAATACGCAAGGCGTAACGAATTCGCCCAAAGTAGTGCCAACTTGCTAGGCTTCCCTGCGGGAAAAACGGATTGCCACACCTCGTCGCCCCAAAGTCCGCCATGCTCCCCGCCGCCCGAAGGCCAGCGGAGGAGCAACGCTCCCTTGTGGCTCCTCTCCCCACAAAGGGTGCCCCTTTGCGGGGCCCCGCTGCACTGGCTCGCAATGACATGCAGAAATTTGCTGCGTGTCAGCGGTTGCAAGAACACGGTTCGCAATGACATGCAAAAACCAGAGACGTTTCTGCGGGTGCAAGGCCGTCCCCCCCCCTTGTCATTGCGAGGAGCGTGGCGACGTGGCAATTCCGTAACCCCTGCGGCAGGGCATGGCAGAGAGCAGCGCCTAAGGCGAATGCGGAAAAGTGCCACGAATTTGCCCGAAGTAGTGCCAATTTGTCAGGTTTCTCTGCGGGGACGCGGATTGCCACACCAGTGTGCGCACTGGTTCGCAATGACATGCAGAAATTTGCTGCGTGTCAGCGGTTGCAAGGTCGTGTGGCACGGTGGCGTGCGAAAGGCAGATCCCCGGCATTGCAACGCCAGAGGAAATTTGCTATAATGCTTATTGTTCCCCACCCCGGCAATTTGTCCGTTATCTGCCGGGAGCTTTCGACATAGATGGTGAAAACATGGATAAACAGTGGATTTTGGTATTCGACTCCGGCCTGGGCGGCATCAGCGTTCTGCGGGAGCTGATGGCAGTTTTGCCCCACGAGCAGTTTTTATATGTTGGCGATTCCCGGAACGCCCCCTATGGCGGCCGTTCCACCCAGGAGGTCCGGCAGCTCACCCTGGCCAGTGTGGAAAAATTCATGGCCGACCGGCCGGTGAAGGCGGTGGTGGTGGCCTGCAATACCGCCACTGCCGCCGCCATTGACACCCTCCGGGCCGCTTATCCGGAGCGGATCATTGTGGGGATGGAGCCTGCGGTCAAGCTGGCCGCCGACCGGCACCCCGGCGGGCGCATCATTGTCATGGCCACCCAAGTCACCCTGCGGGAGGCCAAATTCTGCGCTTTGTTGGACCGCTTTTCCGGCGAGCAGCGGATTGTTCCCCTGCCCTGCCCGGGATTGGTGGAGTTTATTGAGGCCGGCCGCCTCCATGACCCCGCCCTAAACCGGCATTTACAGGATCTGCTCTCCCCGGCTCTTGCCGGCGGGGCAGATGCCATCGTGCTGGGCTGCACCCACTTCCCCTTCCTAAAGCCCATGATCCGAGCATTGGCCGGGCCGGAGGTGGATATTCTGGACGGCGGCCACGGCACCGCCATGCAGACCCTACACCGGTTGGCGGAAAAACAGCTGCTGTGCTCTTCCGGCCAGGGCACCGTGGAGCTGCACAACAGCCTGGGTACGCCGGAAATTCTGCGCCTGTCGGCGGCCCTGCTCCACGGGGAGACATAAAGTCAAAATTTATTCACAAACCGGCCTTGATTTATTTCCTGTTTATTCATATTCCGTTCAAATTTCTCGGATAGGATATTGGCGTAAAGGAAATGCGGAAGCCGTGAGCCGCAGCCTTTACCCTCCTCTTTATTTCTTCCCTGCTTCCTTTTTCTCTCTCTGATTTCGTTTGCACAATTGAAGACCCCCGGCCCTTGGGCCGGGGGTTTTCCCGTTTACCGGAAAGCTGGACTTTTTCCCCCACATTCCGTATAATGACCTTATCCGCCACGCCTGATTTGCCGGGTTCTCCCGGCCAGGTAAATTCCATGGCGGCTGGAGGCGTTATGTTACTCATTCAAAACGGACGGATAAAGCCCATGGTTGGTCCAGAACTCCCCCAGGGCTGCGTTCTGATCGGTGACAACGGAAAAATTCTGGCCCTGGGGCCGTCTCTGGAGGCCCCCGCCGGCACCCAGGTATTGGATGCAGGGGGCCGGCTGGTCACCCCTGGCTGTGTAGAAGCCCACTGCCACATTGGCCTGGACAACGAGGGCATGGGCTGGGAAGGCCGGGACTATAACGAAATCATTGACCCCATCACCCCCCACCTGCGGGCAATCGACTCCATCAATCCCCAGGACGAGGCCTTCGGACTGGCCCTGCAGGGTGGCGTAACCACCGCCTGCACCGGCCCGGGCAGCGCCAACGTGGTGGGGGGCACCTTTGCCGCCATTAAGCTGGCCGGAAAGCGGGTGGACCGGATGATCCTGAAGGATCCCCTGGCCATGAAGTGCGCCTTTGGGGAAAACCCCAAGCGCTGCTATGGCCTGGACCGGAAGAAAAGTCCCATGACCCGGATGGCCACCGCCGCTTTGATTCGGGAATTGCTGTTCAAAACCCGCCGGTACCGGGAAGACCAGCTGGCCGGAAAGCAGCCGGCCTTTGACATGAAGCTGGAGGCCATGATCCCGGTGGTGGAAGGCAAGCTCCCCCTGAAGGCCCACGCCCACCGGGCGGATGACATCCTTACCGCCATCCGCATTGCCAAGGAATTCAACCTCCAGCTGACCCTGGATCATTGCACCGACGGGGAAGTCATTGCCGATGAATTGGCCCTGGAGGGCTATCCCGCCTTTGTTGGCCCATCCTTTGGGGGCAAAACCAAAATTGAGCTGCGGAGCAAGAGCTTTACCACCCCCGGCCGCCTCCACCAGGCCGGCGTGCCCATCAGCATTATCACCGACGCGCCGGTTATCCCCCTGCAGTACCTACCCATGTGCGCCGGTTTGGCCGCCCACGCCGGTTTGAACATGGACGAAGCCTGGCGGGCCATCACCATTAACCCCGCCAGGCAAACCGGCATCGGCCACCGGGTGGGCAGCCTGGAGCCGGGCAAAGACGGGGATGTGGTCATCTGGACGGCGGATCCCCTCACCGTTACCGGCGGAGAAGCCTACATCACCATCGTGGACGGGAAAATCGTCTACCATGCCGGCCGGTAAGTTCCCGGGGGGAAAACGGCTCCCTGGGCTGTGGGGCAAATTTTTGTTGGATTTCCAACAGACAAATCCGGCGTTTTCCGGTATACTGTGGGCAAACCGGTGGAGAAGCCGGAAGTTCAGACAATAGGAGGGTGTTTTATGATTTTTAGCGGTTGTCAGGGCAAGCCCCGCACGCCCACCATTGCGGAAAAAATCTGTCCCCAGTGCGGCAGCACCATTGAAGTCTTTTCCACAGATACCCAGGTGGCCTGCGAGCACTGCGGTTTTGTGGTGTATAACGATACATTGAGCTGCGTGCAGTGGTGCAAATACGCCAAGCAATGCGTGGGCGAGGAAATGTATAACCATATGATGGAGATTGCCGCCGCCCAAAAGCAGCGGACCCAGGAGAGCAAAACGGGAGGTGCCCCTCATGATCCGGAAAATCATTGAAATCGACAGGGAAAAATGCAACGGCTGCGGCGCCTGTGCCACAGCCTGCCATGAAGGCGCCATTGCCATGGTGGACGGCAAGGCCCAGCTGATGCGGGAAGACTACTGCGACGGTCTGGGGGACTGTCTGCCTGCCTGCCCCACCGGGGCCATTACCTTTGTCACCCGGGAGGCCCAGGCCTATGACGAGGCCGCCGTCCGCCAGGCAAAGCAATCCGGTAGTTCACCGGCCAGCCGGCTCACCCAGTGGCCGGTGCAGATTCGCCTGGTCCCGGCGCAGGCCCCCTACTTTGCCAATGCAGATTTGCTGATTGCCGCGGACTGCACTGCCTACGCCTACGGAGATTTCCACCGCCGGTTCATGGAAGGCCGGGTTGTGCTGGTGGGCTGCACCAAGCTGGACCCGGTAAACTATGTGGAAAAACTGGCCCAAATTTTCCAGGCCAACCCCATTCGCAGCGTCACCGTTGTCCGGATGGAGGTGCCCTGCTGCGGCGGGATGGAATTTGCCGTCCGGCAGGCCCTGGCCGCCAGCGGCAAAGCCATCGGCTGTCAGGTGGTCACCATTTCCACCACAGGGGAAATCCTCGCTGTGGAATAGGCCCTGTACCGTGAACAGCCGGCCCTGATTCCGCCAGGAAGGCCCGCACAACGGGGGCAGACACATGCCGGGTTTTGCCTTGACGGACGTGATGCTACGGCGCCGCTGAGCAAGGTATTTGCACACGCAGACACGCTGCAAGTTTTGCATGTCATTGCGAGGAGCAAAGCGACGTGGCAATCCGTTCCCCTTGCAGCACAGCATTACAAAAAGGAGCACCCAGGGCAAATTCGCAGCGCTTCACGGATTCGCCCGAACCGCAGAAATTTGGCGGGCCATCCTGCAGGGATGCGGATTGCCACGCCAGTGTGCGCACTGGCTCGCAATGACATGCTGAAGACGGAAAGATTTCTGCGGGTGAAATGTGCCGTGTTTATGATGAAAAACGTCCTTGCAAATGTAGACGCGCTCCAGGTGATTGCATGTCATTGTGAGGAGCGAAGCGACGTGGCAATCCGTTCCCCTTGCAGTGCAACATGGCAGAAAGTAGTGCCTAAGGCAAATCCGCAGCCACCTACGAATTCGCCCAAACGGCAGGCAACTTGTCAAGTATTTCCGCGGGGAAGCGGATTGCCACGTCGCGAGGCAGCCGCCCCGCTCCTCGCAATGACA
>DVHJ01000036.1 GCA_018712145.1 Candidatus Faecousia faecigallinarum
GGCAGCACCCTCTTGCACACGTAGCAACGCGACAATCTTTTGCATGTCATTGCGAGGAGCGAAGCGACGTGGCAATCCGCATCCCCGCAGGGAAAGGTAAGAAAAAGTAACACTTAAGGCGAATTCGTAGACTACTTCGAATTCGCCCTAAGTGTTGCTTTCCGCTATGTGCTGCCGCAGGAGAAACGGATTGCCACACCAGTGTGCGCACTGGTTCGCAATGACAAGCTTGGTAGGTATGCGCGCGCCCGTGCACGGCTGCAATGCACGGCGTTTCTGCCAGGGATGCGGATTGCCACACCACTTAAGCGCACTGGTTCGCAATGACAAGCTTGGTAGGTATGCGCGCACTGTAGCATCAGGCCGCAGCAAAGAACTTTGCTGCGGCCTGGGTTGTCGGATTATTGCTCTTCCAGCTGCCGGCGGGCTTCAATAAAGCAGCGCACGGCAAACGCCAGATCTTCCTCGGTGTGGGCGGCGGAAACCTGGGTACGGATTCTGGCTTTCCCCTTGGGCACCACCGGATAGGTGAAGCTCACCGCGTACACCCCCAGCTCGTAGAGTTTCTGGGCCATGCGGGCGGCCTTGTGCTCGTCGTAGAGCATAATGGGCACACAGGGATGGGTGCCGTCGATGATGTCAAAGCCAGCGTCCTTCAGCGCCTGCCGGTAGCCCACGGTGATGGCCTCCAGGTGATCCCGGTAGCTGGTATCCTTTTCCAGCATTTCCAGGCACTTCAGGGTGCCGGCGGCCACGGCGGGGGCCAGGGTATTGGAGAACAGGTAAGGACGGCTGCGCTGGCGCAGCAGATCGATGATCTCCTTCTTGCCGGAGGTGAAGCCGCCGGAAGCGCCGCCCAGGGCTTTGCCGAAGGTGCCGGTGATCACGTCTACCCGGCCCATTACCCCGCAGTGCTCCACGGAACCCCGGCCGGTCTTACCCACAAAGCCGGTGGCGTGGCTGTCGTCCACCATCACCAGGGCGCCGTACTTCTCCGCCAGATCGCACACCCCCTGGAGATTGGCGATGATGCCGTCCATGGAGAACACGCCGTCGGTAGCAATGAGCTTGATTCTGGCCCCGGCGGCGTCGGCCGCCTGGAGCTGGGCTTCCAGATCCGCCATGTTGTTGTTCTTGTAGCGGTAGCGCTTGGCCTTGCACAGGCGTACCCCGTCAATGATGGAGGCGTGGTTCAGCTCGTCGCTGATCACCGCATCCTCGGCGGTGAGGAGCACCTCAAACAGGCCGCCGTTGGCGTCAAAGCAGGAGGAATACAAAATGGTGTCCTCCGTGCCCAGGAACCGGGAAACCGCCTTTTCCAGCTGCTTATGGATGGACTGGGTGCCGCAGATGAACCGGACGGAAGCCAGGCCGTAGCCGTACCGGTCATAGGCGTCCTTGGCGGCCTGCACCAGCTGGGGGTTGTCCGCCAGGCCCAGGTAGTTGTTGGCGCACATATTCAGCAGTTCCTTGCCGTCGGCAAAGATGTGGGCGCTCTGGGGGGTGGTGATGATCCGCTCGGCCTTTTCCACCCCGTCCTGCCGGATCTGGGTGAGCTGGGCGGCGTAGTGGGCAAATGCAGCTTGCTTGTTCATGGGGTACCTTCCTTTCTTCCTTCAGGATTGGAGATTAGACCAGTCCAGAATCACTTTGCCGGACCGGCCGGAAATCATGGCTTCAAAGCCCTGCCGGTAGTCCTCCACGGAGAAGCGGTGGGTGATGATCCGCTCCAGGGGGAAGCCCCCCTCCACCATGGCCTGCATCTTATACCAGGTTTCATACATTTCCCGGCCGTAGATGCCCTTCAGGGTCAGGCCGTTCCAGATGATGGTATTCAGGGGCAGCTCCACCATATTCTGGCTGGGCAGGCCCAGCAGGGCAATGTGGCCGCCGTTGTACATGGCGCCGATCAGCTGCCGCAGGGCCACCGGGCTGCCGGACATTTCCATGCCCACGTCAAAGCCCTGGTGGATGCCCAGCCGGGACATCACGTCCTGTAAATTGGTCCGGGCGGTGTTCACGGCAGTGACCCCGAACTGCCGGGCCAGATTCAGCCGGTAGTCGTTCAGATCGGTGATGACCACGTTCCTGGCGCCGGAGAACTTGGCAATGGCGGCAGCCATAATGCCGATGGGACCGGCCCCGGTGACCAGCACGTCCTCCGCCAGGAGGTTAAAGGACAGGGCGGTGTGGGCGGCGTTGCCAAAGGGGTCAAAAATGGCGTACAGCTCCTCCGGCACCTTGGGGGAGCAGGTGATCACATTGGAGGCGGGAATCACCAGGTACTGGGCAAAGGCCCCGTTCCGGTTTACCCCCACCCCCTGGGTGCCCTTACACAGGTGGCCCCGGCCGGAGCGGCAGTTGCGGCACATGCCGCAGACAATGTGCCCCTCCCCGGAGACCAGCTCGCCCACATGGTGGCCCTGGACGTTTTTTCCCATTTCCACAATGTGGCCCACATATTCGTGGCCGGCGGTGGTGCCCAGGCGGATGGTCTCCTGGGCCCAGGGGTTCCAGTCCCAGATATGTACGTCGGTGCCGCAAATGGCGGTTTTGTGGATTTCAATCATCACGTCATTGTCGCCCACAGCGGGAATCTCCACCCGCTTCATGGTCAGGCCCTGTTCCGGCTTATCCTTGACCAAGGCCCACATGGTTCCGGTATGCAATGGAATCTCTCCCTTCCCATCAACGGTGCTGGTATGTGTTTTTGAGGCAAGGACATATGCAAACGCAAGTCCTTGAAATGGAAACATTATACCGAATTTCTCCCCAAAATGCTACTGCCTGGGGGAAAAAATATTGCCCAAAAATTCCCGTGGAAATTTGGGCGATACGCCGGAAGTTGCGCCGGTAGGCAATATCCGAAAATACTGCTCCACGTTATCCGGCAGATGAGATACAGCGGTGCAGGCGTATGTTTTCAAAATAAGAACATATCCGGCAAAAAGTCCTTGCATTAGAGACATTCTGCCGGATTTCTGCCAAAAATGCCACGCCTGGGGGAAAATGTTGCCCAAAAATTCCCGTGGAAATTTGGGCGATACGCCGGAAGTTGCGCCGGCAGGCAATATTCACGAAAAATGGCTGTACATTGCCAGGCAGATGTGATATAATTAATAACAACACGGTTGCTAAAGCGGAGACCTGTTGCTGTGGCAGCGGCACACCCAGACGGCAGGCCCGCTTTGCAATGGTGTAATCTTTCAGAAAGAGGTAAACGCAATGACAAAAGGCAAAAACAAACTGCTTCGCTACCTGGCGTTGGCCCTGTGCCTGCTGCTCCTGTGTGGGCAAGCCGCAGTGGCGGCGCCGGCGGTCCCCCTGGCCTTTACTCCGGTGGATGCCGGGCTTACCCCGGGCGATCTGGTCAATCCCGGCGCCGGGGTAAGCGGCGGTCAGGACATGCCGGCGGCAGAGGAGGTGGTCCGTGCCACCATCGTCCTGGAGGAGCCGTCCCTGCTGGACAAAGGCTACTCCACCCTGGGCCTCTCTGGGAACCTGGGGGCAACGGTCTATGCCAACCTGCTGGAAGCCGGTCAGGTGGCGGTAGAGCGCCAGATCGAAGACCAAGCTTTGGCAGATCAAAATCTGGACGTCATCTACCGGTTCACCATTGGCGTCAATGCCCTGGCGGTCTCCATGCCCTACGGGCAGCTGGACGCGGTGGCCCAGGTGGACGGGGTGAAGGAAGTCATCCTGGAGAACCGGTACCTGCCGGAGGAGACGCCGGATACCGCCACCTCCGGGGAGATGGTGGGCGCGTACAGCGCCTGGGCCGGCGGCTACACCGGCGCAGGCTCCCGGGTGGCCATCATTGACACCGGCATTGATCCGGATCATCCTTCGTTTACCGAGGAGGGCTTCCTGTACGGGTTGGCCCTGAGCGCCGCTCAGTTTGGCGGCGAGGTAGCGGACTATGGCCTGCTCACCGTGGAGGAAGTGGAAACCCTGATGCCCCGGCTCCATGTGTCCGAGATGCTGCCCGGGGTGACGGCAGAAGAACTGTATACCAGCCAGAAGATTCCCTTCGGTTTTAACTACATCATGGCCGCCACGGACTATGCCAACGACGCCACCTCCGGCGACCACGGCTGTCACGTGGCCGGTATCGCCACCGCCAATACCTACGTGCCCTATACCGACGAGGACGGGGACGAATATTATGCGCCTCAGGCCCTGGGGGTCACCGGCGTAGCGCCCAACGCCCAGGTGCTTGCCATGAAGGTGTTCAGCGACGGCTGGGGCGCTTACGATTCCGATTATATGGCCGCCCTGGAGGACGCCATTTTGTTGGGTTGTGATGCGGTGAACCTGTCTCTGGGCTCCACCGCCGCCGGCCGGAGCTACAACACCACCTATGCCGACCTGCTGGCTTCCCTGGTGGAGTCGGACACGGTGGTCACCTTCTCCGGCGGCAACAACGGGGCTTGGTCGGACAACAACCTCACCGGCACCGGCCTGAACCTGACCACCGACGTGAGAATGCACACCGGCGGCAGCCCCGGCTCCTACACCAATGCCTTTACCGTAGCCTCTGTGACCAATTCCGGCCTCACCGGTATTGTGGGCGAATACAATGGATACAGGGCTGTGGCCAACGACACGTCGGCAAGCTACGGCTTTGATCCCTTCGAGGCTCTGGATACCTCGGCAGAGCAAAGCGGCACCACCTATGACTACGTCTTCCTGGGCGATCCCGTGACCAAAACCGGAATTTACGGCGCAGAGGCGGACTTTGCCGGTCTGGATCTCACCGGCAAGATTGTTCTGATCTCCCGGGGTGGGGACGTGTCCTTCTTTGAAAAGGCCAACCGTGCGGTGGAGGCCGGCGCAGCGGCTACCGTGGTCTACAACAATGTGGACGGCACCCTGAATATGGACATGACCAGCTATGCCTACACCGCCCCGGCAGTCATTTTGTCTCTGGCGGACAGCCAGGCCATTCTGGCCGCCTCTACCCAGGACGAATCCGGCGTTTGGGGCGGGCAGGTGACCATCACCGGCACGCTGCAGACGGTGGCCAACCTGGCCGACGGCTACAAGCCCAGTTCCTTCTCTTCTTGGGGCGTTACCGAGAACTTGGCGCTGAAGCCGGAGATCATTGCCCCCGGCGGCAACATCTACTCCACCACGGACAACGGTACTTACGGCAATAACAGCGGCACCTCCATGGCCGCCCCCTCCGTGGCCGGCGCGGCGGCGGTGGTGGCCCAGTATATCCGGGAAAACGGCCTGGCCGAAACCACCGGCCTGAACACCCGAACCCTGGCCATTGCCCTGCTCATGAGTACGGCGGAGCCTCTGCTGGACGGCAATGGGCTGCCCTACTCCCCCCGGCAGCAGGGCGCGGGCCTGTACCAGGTCTATGACGCGGTAACCTCCCCGGCCTACCTGCTGGTGGGGGACAAGGCCGGAAACGACGGCAAGGTGAAGTTTGAATTTGGCGACGATCCTGACCGCACCGGCGTGTACACCGGCACTTTCTCCGTGAACAACATCACCGGCGAGGATCTGACCTACAGCCTGGACAGCACGGTGTTCACCGCCGAGGCCACGGAAATCGACGGTCTGGAGTACATGGGCAAAACCGGTTGGGCCTTACATCCTGAGGTCACATTCCGGACAGCGGCGGAGCAGGTCTACCGCTATGATCTCAACGGCGACGGCAAGGTGGACCTTCAGGATGCCCAGCAGCTGCTGAAGGTGGCCAACGGCACCGCCCCGGCCCTCACCGGCGAGGCGGCCAGCCTGTACGACTTTGACGCCAGCGGCGCCATCTCCACCGGCGACGCCCAGATTTTCCTGTGCGCCCTGCAGGGGGACACGTCGGTGCTGGACGTGACCCAGAGCGCCTACACGGTGCCTGCCGGCGGCAGCATCGAGGTGGAGGTTACCATCGCCCTGTCCAGCCAGGATAGAGCATACTTCGTCCGGCATTATCCCAACGGGTGCTATATTGACGGCTATATTTACGTCAACGCCGCCGACGGCACCAGCCGGCAGATGTCCATCCCCCTGCTGGCGTTCTTCGGCAACTGGACGGATCCCAGCATGTATGACAAGTACATCCTGCTGGAGGACTACTACGATGAGAGCGCCTGCGGCTATGTGTACGACGGCTACGAGAACTTCCTCACCGTGCGGTTCCAGGGCTCCAGCACCACCAATTACTTCATGCCCAACCTGTTTGCCACCGATGAGATGTATCTGGCCGACCGGAATGCGGTGTCCAACACCAGCACCATTCCCCAGGCCGGCATCAGCCTGATCCGGAACGCGGAAAACGTGAGCTTCACCATTGCCAACGCGGATACCGGCGAGGTGTATGCCACCGTGGACGGCGGTATGGGCACCGGCGCTTATTATCACAACAGCAGTACAGCCTGGAGCGGCGTGACCACCAACAAGACACTGAACTGGCGGGTCACTGACGGGGAAGGGCAGAAGCTGCCGGAGGGAACCCGGGTGAGCATCACCGCCCAGGCAGTGCCCGAATACTACTGGGACCGGGAAACCAAGCAGGTTACCGGTGAGCTGGGCCACGGCGCATTCTGGACCACCACATTCACCATTGACAACACCGCGCCGGAGGCCACCTCCATTGCCATGACCGCCGACTTGGTTACCGGCCAGCGGAGCCTGCAGGTTGGCGCCCTGGATAACCGGTACACCGCCGCCGTGCTGGTGATGACCACCGACGGTCAGGTACTGGTCCGCACTGCGGTGAATCAGACGGAGCCTGGGGTGGAAGCCACGGTGGATGTGGACATCAGCGAAGTGTATACCAACCACTTCCTGGTGGCCCTGTGCGACTACGCCGGCAACATCAATACCTATGAGGTGAATTTCGGCGGCTCCGTCACGGCGCCGGCGGCAGACACCATCCTCACCGCTGCCCTGACCGATCAGAACGGCCTGTGGTTTGCCGACATTGATGCCGACAACCTGCTGGCCATCACCGGGAAAAACGAAACCGCCCTGGACTTTGACCTGCTCTCCGCCGCCCGGGGCGCAGATGGCGTACTGTACCTGGCCAGCAATGAGCGGGATGCCGGCGGGGCGACCATCTCCTCTTTGTACACCGTGGACGAGGAGAATTACACCCTGACCAAACTGGGCACCGCCGAGGCCGGTTACTGTGACATGGCCTTCTCGCCCACCACCGGCGGCGGCACCATGATCGCCGTCTACGGCCCCTACGCCCTGGTGGTGGACACCACCACCGGCAACTACCTGGGGGCCTGGAGTCTGAGCAGCTACATCGGCAGCAATGTCAGCGCCGTGGGCCTGACCTATGTGGGCACCCAAGACCACGACACTTACGGCCAGGTGGACGTGTTCATGATGCTGTGCAGCGACGGCAGCATTTACCAAACCGGCTTTGCCTACAACGCTGCCGAGGAGAAATACGTGATTTTTGTCCCCACTGCCTTCGGCCAGATTTCCGGGCTGCATTCCGGCAGCATTGCCGGATCCAGCCTGTACTGCACCGGGGAAGGGAAGCTGTTCATCAGCGCCCTGACGGAAACCGGCTCCCGGCTGGCCTATGTGGATCTCACCGCCTCCACCCCGTGGCTGTTTGACTTGGGCACCATCAACACCGCCCCGGTGGCGATGTACGGAACTTCGGAGCAGACCGGCACTGACGGCCTGGCGGCTCTGGCCCCCATGGGTCAGGCGGTAGAGGCATCTACCCAGACGGCTGTCCTGCCCCAACAGATCCAGTAAACCAAGGGAGGAAACGATGCATATGTTAAAGAAATGTTTTGCGGCCATCTTGGCCCTGACGTTAATCTTCGCCTTATGCCCTGCGGCCTTTGCCGCCGGGGGAACCGTTACCGTAGAACTGATGGATATGACCGAGGAGACCGTCACCCTGGGCTTCTATGTGGATCAGTCCAGCAGCAGCCGTCTGGTGTTCACCTATAACCCGGAGACGGCAACCCTGATTTCCGCCACCGGCTGCCTGACGGAGGAGCAGGGCATTACCGACCTGGATACCACCCAGACCGGCACCGTCTCCTTCGCCTGGGCCGCTTATAGCGAATTGTCCGATACCCTGGTGCTGGAAATCACGCTGCAGGGTGAGGGACTGCAAACCGCCACCCTGTCCCTGCCGGAAACCGGCGAGGAAATCGAGCTGGGCGTTCCCTTCCCCTATTGGTTCACTGATGTGGATCCGGAGAAGTGGTACACTGAGCCGGTATACATGGCCTATTACCTGGGCCTGATGAATGGGGTGGGGGACCACCGGTTTGCCCCCAATTCCCCGGTGACCCGGGCCACCATGGCCACGGTGCTCTACCGCATTGCCGGCAGCCCCGAGGTAACCGGCGATAACCCCTTCTCCGACGTGAAGGCGGAGCAGTGGTACACCGACGCAGTCGTCTGGGCCAGCCAGTATGGCATTGTAGAGGGCTACGGCAACGGCACTTTCCTGCCCAGCCGGGACATCAGCCGCCAGGAAATGGCCACCATGCTCCTGCGGTTCTGGCTGGCAGCCGGGGAAGAAGCCGGCAACCTGTCCGACCTGTCCGGCTACCGGGATGCCAATGAAGTGGCTTCCTGGGCATGGGACGGCATGGCCTGGGCCGTGGGCAACGGCGTCATCAACGGCGTGGATGCCGGCCGGCTGAACCCCAAGGGCAACGCCACCCGGGCCCAGTTGGCCAAGGTGCTGGTAAACCTGCTGGTTCCGGAGACGGTATAAGTAAGTTGGGCGGCCCCGGCTGATGCCGGGGCTCCCCGGAAAACTGGATTTGCAAAGAAAGGAATGAACGCCTGAATGAAGCGAGTTAAGCGGTTACTGGCTCTGGTCCTGGTGCTTGCCATGGCCATGAGCCTGATGCCCGGCGCGCTGGCGGCCGGCAGCCCCTATACGGATGTGCCGGCGGGCCACTGGGCGGAAGACTACATTGCCCACGTGACGGAACAAGGTCTGATGGACGGCGTGGGGGACGGGAGATTCTCCCCCTCCGGCGCCATGGACCGGGCTATGTTCGTGGTGGTTCTGGCCAGAATGGCCGGGGCGGAAACGGACAACACCGCCGCTACCGGTTTTTCCGATGTGGCGGAAAATCAATACTACACCGGCGCAGTGGCCTGGGCCTCCGGCCTGGGCATTGTCCGGGGGTATGAGAACGGCACCTTCGGCCCCAAGCGCCCGGTGACCCGGGAGCAGGCGGCCACTTTCCTGGTGCGGTATGCCCAGGTGATGGGGCTGGAGCTGGAGCCTGTCCAGGCGGCGGTGGAATTCACCGACGGCGGCAGCATTTCCGGCTATGCCCGGCAGGCAGTGGCCCTGTGCAGCCAGGCCGGCATTTTGGAAGGTTACCCGGACGGCAGTTTCCTGCCCCAGAAATCCATTACCCGGGCCGAAGCGGCCAAGGTGCTCTCCATCTTCCTGACGGCGGCCAAGCCTGAGCCGGTGGAACCCACGGAACCGGAGCCCACCGAACCGGAGCCCACCGAACCGGAGCCCACGGAACCGGAACCCACGGAACCGGAACCCACCGAACCGGAGCCCACGGAACCGGAGCCCACGGAACCGGAACCCACCGAACCGCCGGTGACCATCACCTTTGTGGGCGTCAACGGCTATGCCAAATACCAGGGGGAAAAAGTGGAGTCCATCACGGTTGCGGCAGATGAACCCTATGTGGAATTCGGCATTTACGGCGAATATGATCTGGGGTTTGAGCTGGATACCGCCACTGCCTCCCAGGGCAAAATGAGCCGGGCGGGGAACATCTTCGTCCTGTCGGATTTCACCGGGGATGTGACGGTGACCTACACCACCCGCTACCGCACGGTGTATGTGGACTTTGTGATTTCGCCCAACTATCAGGGGATGTTTGTGGACTCCCCCCAGGCGGTGACCTGGGGCCAGTGCGCCACCATGCCGGAGACCACCCGCAACGGCTATCACGTGGACGCCTGGTATCTGGACGAAGCGTATACCCAGGAATATGACTTCTCCACGGCGGTGACGGAGGATCTGACCTTGTACGGCCAGTGGGACATCAATACCTACACCGTTACCTATATGGTGGACGGCCAGGTGTATCATACCGCCCAGGTGGACTATAACCGGTATGCTCCCGTGATTGCCAATCCGGTGAAGGACGGCTATGTGTTCAACGGCTGGTTCTATGATGCGGACTGCACCCAGCCTTTCAACCGGTCCAGAGACAGCATTGTGGAAGATACCACCCTCTATGCCAGCTGGGCAGAGGCAAAGATGGATTATGTCTACCTCAATGGCCAGGCCGGCAGCGACAGCAACTCCGGCATGACCCCCTCCGATGCCGTGGCCACCTTCGCCAAGGCCAAGGAACTGCTGGCTGTGGCGGCCCATCCGGAAATCCGCATCACCGGCATGATCCGGGTGGACGATGAGCAGCTGTGGGATCTGTCCGAGTATCCCGGCGCCAGAGTGATCCGGGATGAGAGCTACACCAGCAGCTATCTGTTCTGGGTTAGCGAAACCGGCAATCTCACCTTGCAAAACATCACCATTGACGGCGGCGCCAAAGCCTGGGCCGCGGAAGACGGCAGCGATTTTGTCAGCTACATGGTCTTTAACTGCACAGACGGCTACGTGACCATGAATGAAGGCACGGAATTCTGCAACACCGTCACCAAGAACACCTCCACCGGCGCCGTGGCCTACCTGAACGGCGCCCACCTGACCATCAACGATGGGGTGAAGATCCACGACAACGTGGGCGGCAATACCGGCGCCTTCGGCTGCACCAGCTCCGGCGCTTCGGTGATCGTGATGAACGGCGGCGAGATTTATGATAACGTGGCCGCCCGGAAAGCCACCAGCGTTACCTCCAGCACTCCGGCCGGCGCGTTCTATTTGGCCGGTAGCTCGGGAGACGGCAATACGGTCATGACCATGAACGGCGGCAAGATCTACAACAACAAGGTGGAAAGCGACGGCGGCACCCACGGCGCCGGTGCGGTTTACCTGTACTACCGGGCCGGTTTCGTCATGAACGGCGGCGAAATCTATGATAACATTGGAGCCAACGCCGGCGCCATCATGGCAAACGGTACCAGGGCAACGGATACCGCCGGCGTTGACCGGGTGGAGCTCCGGGGCGGCAGCATCCGGGACAACACCGGCAGTGAAGGCGAGATTGTCATCCGCGCCTATGCCAGCCTGTCGCTGTATGACCAGAGCGTGTTTACCGGCAGCATCTGGCTGGTGGACAATGACAACCGGCTGCCGGTGGGCATCGCTTGCCCGCTGACCGCGCCGCTGAACCTCACCTGTGAGGAAGTGGTGTATGGCAACGTGCTGGCCGAGGGCTTGGATTACACCCTCACTGAGGCGGACCTGGCCCAGGTGAACCTGTCCAACCCCCTGGCGGAGCAGTACAAGCTGACCCTGGAGGACAACCGGATCTTCATCGGCTCCACCCAGAATGTAGGGACCCGGATTTACCTGTCCGGCGCCGGCAACGACGCCAACGACGGTTTGACCCGGGATACGGCAGTGGCCACCTTTGCCCGGGCCAAAGAACTGCTGATTGCCAATCAGTCGGATACCGGGGACAATGTGATCACCGTCCTGGCAGGCACCACCAGCTCCACCCCCAAGGTGATGGTCATTGACCAGGATCAGACCTGGTCCCTGGCCGGCATCCCCAACGCCTATGTCCAGGTGGCAGAGGGCACCAAGGGGTACCTGGCCTACGTCCAGGGCGCGACCCTGACCCTGGAGGACATCACCATCGACGGCAACCGGTACTATAACTTGGATAACGCCACGGCCCTGTTCCGGGTAGAAAAGGCCGATCCGGAAGTGACCCAGACGCCTTCCGTGCTGGAGCTGAAACAGGGCGCAGTGCTGCAAAACAGCAATGACGAGGCAGTTTATGCCTACGGCGGTATTGTCAACATGTACGACGGCGCGAAAATCACCGGCGTGAGCAAGGATGGTGCAATTTACGCCACGGGCATGTACGTGGAAACCACGGGCCTTGACCGGACGCCTTACATCAACATCTACGGCGGCGAAATTGTGGACAACGATACCCGGGGCTTCTACCTGCTGGGGGCCGCTGAGCTGAATATTTACGGCGGCACCTTTGCCCGGAATACCCTGGCCAACGGCGGCGGCGGTGTAATTTACACCTCGGTGGCAGGGGTCAAGGTGTCCATCTACGGCGGTGAATTCCGGGATAACGCCCTCACCGGCACCAACGCATCCTCCGTAGGCGCGGTGTACTATACCAGCGCAGCCTCCAGCCTCCTGGTGGCCGGCGGCACCTTCTCCGGCAACACCTGCGCCGTAGATCCGGTGCAAAACGGCTTCTCCAGTACCAGCTCCACAGCGGGCAGAAGCATGGCCGCCACGGTGGACGCCGGGGGCAAGACCCTGGATCTGGGCAATGCCAACTTCCATTGGGCCGTGTGCGAAACGCCGCTGGCCCTGAGCAGCGCCCTCACCGGTCCGGTGAACCTGTCTTACGCCACGGCGCCGGAATCCGGTGCAGTGGTGGCGGTGGGCAGCGGTTACACCCTGACCCAAGCCGACCTGGCCAAGCTCAGCTGCCTGAACAGCGGCATGGCGCTGACCCTGGATACGGCAAATAACCGGATTGTCGTTTCCTAAGCATGACGCATGGGGGGCGGCCTGTGAAGGCCGCCCCCCAATTGCAACCGCGGATACGCGGCAAGTTTATGGATGCCATTGCGAGGAGCGAAGTTGTAACCGCTGATCCGCAGCAAATTTCAGCATGTCATTGCGAGGAGCGGGGCGGCCGCCCCGCGACGGGACAATCCGTCTCTCCTGCGGCAGCACATAACGGAAAGCAACACTTAGGGAGAATTCGAAGTAGTCTACGAGTTCGCCTTAAGTGTTACTTTTCCTTACCTTTCCCTGCGGGGACGCGGATTGCCACGTCGCTTCGCTCCTCGCAATGACATGCAAAAGATTGTCGCGTTGCTACGTGTGCAAGAGGGTGCTGCCGGGGCAAGCC